>JAICXC010000120.1 GCA_025980665.1 Bryobacteraceae bacterium | reverse complement strand
ACGCTCGCGGCGCTACTTTCAGGGAAGGAAAACATCGCCGGCCCGGCCGCGGCCGATCTTACCCGTCTTGCTTTGAGCCCTTACGATATCTGGCGCGACATTTTCTCCACCAATGCCGAGCCGATTGACGCCGCCCTACGCGTTTTTATCGCACGCTTGGAAGAAGTTCGCGCCCAACTGCGCTCGTCAGAACTCGAAGCCGTTTTCTCTCAAGCTGCGGCCTCCGCCCGCGCCCTCCGCGGCAAGTGAGGGCAGTATACTAACGGGCGTGAATTGGCTGAGCATTGTGTTTCTGGTTCCGCTGCTTATGTACGGGCAGAGCATAACGGGCAAGATCGTCGATCCAATCCCGCTACCCTTGTCGAATGTTCCAATCGGACTGCTCCCAGTCGGAGGAGACTGGGTCACGCGATCCACTCGTACTGACGCGAACGGAGCGTTCCGGTTCTTCCCGATTGAGCCCGGAGACTATGTGATCGTCATGAGAGAATCCGGATTTCAAAGTCAGGTTCGGGTCGTACATGTTTCGAGCGCAGAGACTGATGTCGGCACGCTAAAGGTAAAACTCTTCGCCGGTTGCGAAAGCCCGATTGGAAATTGCAATACCGTAGTTACGCCGGCCTGGCCCGAGGCTCCAGTGGTGGATCTCTGCGAGGCTCTGAAAACTCCTGACCGTTACGCAAGCAAGCTGATCGTAATGGTCGGCATGCTCACAACTGTCCGCGGTTGGCCAGCTTTGACCGCGTCGTGCGACAGCATGCTCGCTTCGGGAGGTCTGACATGGACCAACGCTGTGCTCCTACCCGAAGGAGCCGTTCGCCAGCAGTCCCCTACATTTCCCAATGTCCCCGGCCTGAAAAAGAAACTCGCGGATCTGGCCGCGGTCGTTACAAATACCAGCGGTTCCGCGCCCGCGAAGGTCGCTGCAGTCTATGGATTTCTCGACATACCTGACGGCCTCCAGGTGGTCCCGTGCAACGATGATTCCTGCACGCGGCCCCACATTAGGATGCCCCCCGCGAGCTTTCTTCGGGTTGATGGATTCCAGGAACTCAAGTAATTCGGAACGGATTCACGACTCGAACGCCTCCATAGTCCTGGCCATCGCTCAAATCCTCGCTGAGCACCTCGCGGCACCCCAGCGCCCGCGCCGCCTCTATAATCGCCGCATCCCAGTAGGAAATCTGGTAGCGGTGCTTAGTTGCCAGCGCCGATTGGAGTACATTTACCGTAAGCTCCTGAACAGGAAACGCCCAGAGCGCTTGGATGAAAGCGACCGCATCCGCATGCGAAATTCTGTCGCGGCGCATATCTCGGGTTGCCTGGACATAGAACTCCTGGAGCACCTGCACCGAGGTGGCGAGATCGGCCTCCTCCAGAATGGTGAGCGCCCGCTCTGATTTCTTCCGCTCGTCGCTAACGGTGCTGATCGCGTAGATTAGGATGTTCGAGTCGACGAAGCGCATTTCGATCGTGTAGTTCCTCACGGCTCAATAGAGGTGCGGCGCTGAAGTTCGGGTTGGCTTTCCGGATCGAGTTAATGGTCTCCCGCAACAGATTCTTCTGACGTTCCGCTTCGTCCTGTCCTGCAACCTGCGAGAGGAGATCACGTACCAACGCACTCACAGAGGTGTTGCGCTCCGCCGCCCGAATTCGTGCCTGTCGATATACCTCATCCGACACAGAAACTGTGATATTCTTCACATTATCACAATAACACAGGTGGACTGTGCCAATCAGCTGTGAAGTTCAGGCACACCGGAAACCTTCTAAGTTATTAATAATACAAATGCAACCCTTCGGCCTCCGGCGTGCGTCTAAGGCTTTTACGTATGCGCACGCTGTTCCTGACGGGGATCTTCGTTATAGCGCTCCCAATCTGCTGCGCGCCTTTCCCGGACGGCCCCTTGGACAACGACGAAGCCGGACCGACCAATGTGAACACCCGGTTGATCGTCGAAAGCGTTCAGGTTTCCGGGCAGGGCAGTGCCAAGCTCAGCGATCCCCTGCGTTCCGAGTTGAGCGAGTTTGCCGGCAAGAATTTCGATCAGCCCCTGCTCGAACGCCTCGCGGATCGTATCAAACAGGAGCTGCATGCTCCCGACGTGCGGATGCATGTGGTCAAGGGCGACATGCCGGATCACGTGATCGTAAATTTCGAGATCGGCGTCGAACGCGAAAAGCGTTTCGACCTGGATCTGGCTCGCTTTCTGTATCACTCTAAACAGGGATGGTCTGGACAGGGCCACGCGACCGTGAACATCCACGAGAATGCCTTTAGCTTCGGCATGATCAGCGATGGCGACCGGCTGAGCGAACGCTATGCCGGCATTCAGGCGGGCTTCGAGCGGCGCCACGTCGGTACGGACCGCCTTCAGCTCCGCTTTGACTTCGCCAGTTATCACGAACAATGGAACGAGGTCACGCTGCTGGAGGCCGCTCCAGGAGACATCTATCGGACGCGCACACAATTTTCTCCCACGGCGACCGTGGTGATTCTGGAGCCTCTGGTCGTGAGCTTCGGCGTAGATTTCGCGCGATATCGGCTGAGTCTGCCGGTAGCGAACACCGAATCGTCCAACGCGGTGGTATCAACTCTGCGCTACCACCAGCGTTGGGGTTCGGCTGGAGATGAGGGCGAGCACGATATTCGCGCCTCTTATTCGGTGCGCGCCGGCACCCATATCCTCGAGAGCGATCCGGTCTTCGCGCGTCATCAAACTGAGGCGCGCTATCGTTTTCGGCGGCGCCATCAGGATCTGTCGATCGGATTCCTCGCGGGAAAGATCTCGGGACTAGCGCCCTTGTTCGAACGGTTCGTGTTAGGGAACGCCGAGACGCTGCGCGGATGGAACAAGTTCGACCTAGACCCCCTGGGGGCCTCGCGCGTAGTGCACGGATCTATCGACTACGTCTATCGCGGTTTTCTAGTGTTCTACGATACAGGAGCGGTATGGGACCGGCCGGAAGACCGCGAGCAGAAACAGTCGCTCGGTCTCGGCTGCAAGAAGAGCGGGTTTCAATTAGCCGTGGCTTTTCCGGTTAGAACCGGGGTCGTGAGTCCGGTATTTTACGCGGGGATGAATTTCTAAGAGACGGCATTATTAAAACAACGATGCGCATGCGCACCATCAAACCGTGGTGGGTCATTGCGGCGTTTCTCTCCGGGTTGGCTTTCGCGATGTGGGCCGAGGAGCTGGTCCTCAGCACGCAGGAAGGCCGTCTGGAGTTCGCCGCGCCGCGTGTGCATTTCCTCGTGGGCAAGCCCCTGGAGCGCCTGCGGAACGCCTCTGAAGTGCCGTTTGTCTTCAAGATCACCTTGTGGTCGGGGACCCGCACGCATATATTGCGCGAGGTTCCCGCCCGATTCGTAGTGAGTTATGACCTGTGGGAGGAGAAGTTCTCAGTAACCAAACTGGTGACGCCTCGCCGGACAGCTCGCCACTTGACGGACAACGCCGCCGAAGCCTGGTGCCTGCAGGAAATGTCCCAGGACGTGACCGGCATCAGCGCGACCGAGCCGCTATGGGCGCGTCTGGAAATCCGAGCCGAGGACAGCAAAGAATCTGGTCTGCCGTTCGGGCGCGGAAACATCACCGATTCCGGTATCAATCTGACCAGCCTGATCGAGATTTTTAGCCGGCCGGCCGCCACCACCCAACCGCATTGGACCATCGAAACGGGACCCGTGACGCTGGATGAGTTGCGGCGTGGCCGCGGCCGCGGCTGATAGTCTGGTCCTGTCGTTTGTTGTTTGGTTAAGACATGAACCGGCTGCGGACCCGCCTGATTGCCGTTTTTCTTCTAGCCACCCTTCTGCCCCTGGGCCTTACTCTGTGGACCTCGCTCAACTTGCTGGAGCGCAGTCTACAACTTGCGCCCTTGAGCCAGATGGATGCCCTCTCCCGATCGCTCGAGAAGACCGGCCGCGAGCTGTATCAGCAGGCTCGGGAATCGCTGCGCCGCGATGTTGCTGAGGGCCGCGTTCACCCCGTGCAACTTAGCGCGGCGGACGCGCAGGCGTTTCGCGAACGCAGCCTGGACGAGGAGTTCGTGCTGGCCGGGGCTAACGGCGACCGGCTCGATTACTACGTCTCAGGAAAACAGAAGGTCCTGCTGTATTCCCGGCAACTGAACGTGCCACTGGGGGAACTCACCAGGCAGATAGGCGCCGCGCGGCAGACGGTGGAGACATCCGGAGTGAGCGATTTCCGCCGTGGACTTCGGGGTGCGCTGTTGCTGATCGCTGCATCGCTTTGGCTGGCGGCTCTGGCTGCATTGGTGTTCTTGGCCGCGCGCATCACGCGTCCCATACGGCACCTGACGCAAGGATTGGAACGGGTGGCCGCCGGGGATTTGACTATTCGCGTTCCTGAACAAGGCTCGGGCGAAATCGCCGCGGCGATGCAGGCATTCAATCATATGGCGAGCCAGCTCCAGCAGGCCCAGGAACGCCTGATCCAGGTCACTCGCGTTGCCAGCTGGCAGGCTCTGGCGCGAAAGATGGCGCACGAAGTTAAGAATTCGCTGACCCCGATTCGCCTGACCATGGAAGAAATCGTCAGCCGCCAAGGCGCCACCGACGGAGCGTTTCTGGAACAGGCCGCCCAGATTGTGGCGGACGAAGTGAACACCCTCGAGAAGCGGGTCCGCGCATTTTCGGAGTTTTCTGCTGAGCCTCCGGTACTGCCTGCTGAGATCGACGTCAATGCATTAGTGGAAGAACGTGTATCCTTCCTCAAAAACGCGCATCCGGATGTGATTTATCAAATGAATCTGGCGCCCGACCGGCCCAAGGCCGTCGCCGATCCGGATCTGATCAAGGGCGTGCTTACGAATCTGTTGGAGAATGCCGCCGAGGCCGCTCGTCCAGGTGGGGTTGTGATGGCGCGGACGGCACGATCGGGCGAGCAATTGAATATTGAAGTGCATGACTCGGGCCCGGGGCTGAGCTTGCAGGCGCAATCGAGTTTGTTCGAGCCGACGATCTCCTTCAAGAAGGGCGGCATGGGGTTGGGCTTATCCATCGCACGCAGAAGCGCGCTCCTGTGCGGCGGCGATATTCAGACGCTGCACGGCGAGCTGGGCGGCGCGGCGTTTCGAGTGATTCTGGCTGCGGCCCATATCAATAGAGCGAACGGAGTCTGACACTTTAAAGACATGCCGCAGCGACGAATCCTGGTAGTCGACGATGAAGAGAATATCGGGCGCAGCCTGCGCCTGATTCTGGAGCGCGAGGGTTATGCGGTGAGCCTGTGCTCCTCGATTGGCGAGGCCAAGGCGTATCCGCAACGCGCCGACGTTTACCTGCTGGATGTGCGGCTGCCCGACGGGAGCGGCGTCGATCTGTTACGGTGGCTCAAGTCCAATGACAACGACGCGCCGGTGATCATGATCTCGGGACACGGAACCATCGCGGACGCGGTGGAAGCTACGCGCGCGGGCGCGTTCGATTTTCTGGAGAAGCCGCTAGGCCGCGAGCACGTGTTGCTCGCCTTGCGGCATGCTCTGGACGAGTCTAAGTTACGCGACGAGAATCGCCACCTGCGCGAACTGGTGGGCGGCGCGCGCATGATCGGGTCCAGCCCATCTTTCGTACGTGTTTTGGAACAAGCGACAATGGCCGCGCGCAGCGATGCCCGCGTGCTGCTGGCGGGAGAATCCGGCACCGGCAAGGAGTTGCTTGCCGCGCACATCCATGCGGAGAGCCCGTTTTCTTCGGGTCCGTTCGTGAAAGTGAACTGCGCGGCGATCCCCACGGAACTGATCGAAAGCGAGTTGTTCGGCCACGAAAAGGGCGCTTTCACCGGCGCGACGTCGGCCCGGCGCGGCAAGTTCGAGCTGGCCGACCGAGGGACTCTATTCCTGGACGAAGTCGGCGATCTGCACGCGGCTTCGCAGGCCAAGCTGCTGCGCGTTTTACAAGAGGGCGAATTTCACCGTGTGGGTGGCGAGCAGGCCATTCGCGTCTCGGTGCGCGTGATCGCAGCGACGAATCGAGACTTGAGTGAGATGGTCGCGCAACAAAGATTTCGGGAAGATTTGTACTACCGGCTGTGTGTCGTGCCGGTGCGCGTGCCGAGTCTCCGCGAACGGCGTGAGGATATCGCCGCGCTCGCCGAATACTTCCTGGGCGAGTTTTGCGCACGCAATAACTTCAAGCCGAAACGGCTGTCGGCGAATGTTTTCCAGGCGTTTGAGGATTACGGCTGGCCGGGCAACATTCGCGAGCTGCGCAACACCGTCGAGCGCATGGCGATCCTGACCCGCGGCGATGAGATCGACGCGGAGGCGGTACCCGTCGAGATCCGCATCGCACGCGGCGCCGGCGCCAAGGGCAATTTGCGTGAAGCGCGCGAATCGGCCGAGCGGGAGCACATCCTCAAGGCGCTGGAGGAATCCAAGTGGAACGTCTCCGGCGCGGCCCGCGTGCTGGGGATGGAGCGGACTAACCTGCACAAGCGCATCCGCGCGTTGGGGCTCAGCAGGGAGAAGTAAGTTAACCTCCACCCGCTCTATCACTGTCGCGGCGCAGAAGTTACGACTAGTACTTCGGGACCTTGATCCGGCCTTCCCACAGACTCTTATTGTTCTCCTCGCAGGAGTACTCCATGATCTGCGTGTCCGTACGAAGCGTGAAGGTTCGCTTGTTGCCCCAATCCGCAGTAAAAGCCTTGGGATCGTGGATCGTTACTTCATAAGACATGTGGCCGAGGTCGGGCCGTGCGAACCGCTCGGTAATTTCGAGCGCGTCACTGTGTGGATGGCCGACCGTATCGAGCCGCGTCTTTCCGTTGAAGTTGTTGGTGTGTACGACTAGCGTGTCACCTTCCCAGTGGCCCACCGAATCCCCGAACCAAGTAGGATCGAGGTTCTTCGAATGCGGACGCCCATCGATCGGGATCAGCTTGAACCAGGTGTTCTGCTCATACAGCAAGGCGAGGAAGGGCTCATGCTGAATGAACTGAATGGGATCGGGGGAGTTCATGGAGCGCATTAAGCCGAAGGGCAGACAGGCGCCCGTGTAGTCGCCATCGTCAGGTTTATAGGCATCCCACTTAGCTTTATACTCCGCCGTGTAAGGGAGTTCTTTCGGCCCAGTCGGGTCGCCCTGGCGAGTATCCTTGGCCGGTCCCGATGCCATGTTCGGCGTGTAGGGACGGAACCATAATCCGCTCAGATCGGGCTTCCCATCTGCCGCGCGCGGAGTCGGGCCCGTGGGAGCAGTCGGTCCCCCGCGGCCTCCGCCCTTGCCTTTTCCGGCGCCTTTGCCTTGGCCCCTACCTTGGGCTTTCCCTTGATCTGCGGCGGGTTCCTGCGAAAAAGCCAAGCCGACCATGGACAGCGCGATCGCGGCGCTTAAAATTCCAACCTGGAGACGAGTGCTCATAATTAAACTCCTGCCGTCTATAGCTCAAACGACTCGTTCTATTCTACAGCACGAATTTCATGGGTGCTCAATGGCATTCCTCAGAAATGTTCCGCGTTCCAACTCCTCGAACGCTTCCTTCAGTTGATCCTGTGTGTTCATCACAATGGGACCGTACCAGGCTACGGGCTCTTCGAGCGGCTTGCCCGACACCAGCAGGAACCGGATTCCATCTTCGCCGGCCTGCACGGTAACCTCGTCGCCCCGGTCGAACAGCACCAGCGAGCGGTTATCGGCCTCGGCCGGAGGAGGTCCCGTCTCCGCCCAACCGACTCCTTCGGTGGGCACCGCCAGCGGGCTGGACGCGTTCGAAAATTTCCCGTTTCCGGCGAATACGTAGGCGAAGGCGTGGCGAGTGGTTTCCACCGGCAGGGATTTCCTCTTGCCCGGCGGGACCGATACATCGATATAGATCGGATCGGCCGCGATTCCATCCACGGGGCCCTTCTTGCCCCAGAAGCTTCCGCATACCAGCCGCACCTGAGTACCGTCGTCATCGGTAATGACGGGGATGTCCGGCGACTTCACTTCCTGGTACCGGGGATCGGTCATCTTGAGCGACGCGGGCAGGTTGGCCCAGAGCTGGAAGCCGTGCATGCGACCGGACTGATCGCCCTTGGGCATTTCCTGGTGGATGATTCCCTTACCGGCTGTCATCCATTGGACGTCGCCGGCGGCGATTGCGCCCTTGTTGCCCATACTGTCGGCGTGATCCACGGTTCCTGCGAGCACGTAGGTGATGGTTTCGATCCCGCGATGAGGATGCCACGGGAAGCCGGCCAGATAATCCGCGGGCACATCATTGCGGAAGTCGTCGAGCAGCAGGAACGGATCGAAATCGGTGGTGTTGCCGAACCCAAAGGCGCGGCGGAGATGCACTCCCGCTCCTTCCAGCGTCGGTTTAGACTTGATCAATCGTTTCACAGGTCGAATTGACATGGGATGGGCTCCTGTAATTGAAGTCTATCGCGTCGGTCAAATCGCCCTGCGGATTTCGCGTGAAGTCAGCGGCCCGCGGGAACCGGCCGCGGCACGTGCAGCGACATTAGGACGAGGGCTCCGTTGATTTTGCTGAACCAGTGCGGGGTGTTCTCGGGAACAATGAAGAAGTCGCCCTTGGAGACAGCTTGGGTTTGGCCGCCGTCGATCGCTGTGCCGGAGAGGTTGTCGGCATTGGTTCGAGTTTCACCCACCAGCTTGCCTCCGGTGACCAGGGTCCCGCTTCCATCGATCACGTAGAACATTTCAGCTTCCTTTTCGTGGATGGCGGCTGGACCGACCGCGCCGCGATACTCCAGATTCGCCCCGTACGGGGCTAGCCGCAGGATAGGTTGGCTCAAGAGGGCCTGGTCCTGTTTGCGTTCGTTCTTGGCTTTGGCCATCATGGCCGCAATGTCGGCGGCGGATGTATAAGTCTTCGTGGCCGGAGCCTGTTTCGCGGGTTGCTGCGCATTCGCGGAAACCACTGCCAGCGCCGTGACCAGCATCAGGGAAAGGGTGAGTAAGTGTGCACGCATGGGGAGATCCTATCACAGGCCGTGAAGTTCATCAGCCCTGACAATCTGTTCCGCGTCTGCCTTATGCTATATCTCAATGAAGCAAAGGAGACGCCGCAATGAGACCCTTTTTAAGTTTGTCATTCGCCCTGGCTGCCGCGGCCGCGATGGCGCCGTTTGCCTGGGCGCATTTTAAGCTTTTGGAGCCGGCATCCTGGATTGAAGAGAACAATCTGGGCGATCCGCAAAAGCTGGGCCCGTGCGGTGGAACCTCCGCCAATCAAGCTAAGGGAAAAGCCGCCAACCCTGGCACTCCTACCAATATCGTGACCAAGGCGCAGGGCGGACAGAAGCTTCACATCAAGCTGCAGGAGACGGTATTTCATCCAGGACATTACCGGATCGCGCTTGCGGTAAACTCGCGCGCCGAGCTTCCCGATGATCCGATGGTGACAACGCGCGATAGCGACAAGGGTCCCTGGTCGGTCTCGGCGCACATCGATCCAAATCCGAAACCTCCGGTTCTAATGGATGGGATATTCGCCCACACGTCGAAGCAGGTTGATCCGTGGGAGACCGATGTCACGCTGCCCAACATCACTTGCTCGAAGTGCACGCTGCAGATTATCCAGTTCATGGCCGAACACGGCCGGAATCCGGATGGCGATTTTTCGTATCACCACTGCGCGGAGTTGCAGATCACGGCCGACCCTTCGAAACCGATCGATCGGGCCTGGATGACCACGGTGGGAGTCCCGGCGCGGCCGCTGAAATAATTGTCTGTTGAAAATTAAAAAGGGCCGCCTGCCGGCGGCCCTTTTTTGTTCTTGGCTTGCGAAACTGAAACGTCGGCAGAGCCCGAACTACGGGCGGTTGACGTTCTCAGCCTGGAGCCCCTTCGGACCCCGTTTTACCTCGAACTCCACCTCCGTGCCCTCCTCCAGCGTCCGGTAACCGGACATCTGGATTGCCGAGAAGTGAACGAATACATCCTCGCCGCTGGCCCGCTGGATAAATCCATAGCCTTTCGCGGCGTTAAACCATTTGACGACACCCTTTTCTCTCACTACTTGATATCTCCTCTTTCACCCCGGAAGCCGGGATCGTGCTTAAAAACTCTGCCATTGTCGCATGTAATTTGTTCTATTGCAATCAGATATTTAACGACGACGGGGCAATCTTTGCCGGCTGGGCGGGGCCTCAAGTCCGTTCGTCTAACCGACGATAAATAGCTGGTGGTAAAGATTTTGCTAAGAATCGTCGGCGTGTTCCTAGTTTTTCTGGCCCTGGCAGGCTGCGGAGGGGGCGGATTCTCTCCGAACGGGACCTTGGAAGCCCGTCCTGTGCAGCTCGATGGGGAGCAGGTGCTTTTGGATCAGTCACAGGTAGACTGCGGCGCCAATGAGGACCTTTGGAACATCACGCAGCTCGGTGGCGGCCGAGCCGTCGGCCGGCTGACCAAGAAGGGCCGCGACCTCCAATTTAGCGACGACATTCAGATCGGCGATCCGGTTGTGGGCGCCCCCTACGCCCAGATTCACGGCAGCTTTCCAGTCAAAGTGGTGCAGGCCGGCTCCGTGCGCGATGAGGACCAATTCACCAAACTGGCCGACGCCAAAGTGACCGTCGGAATCAACCATAGCTGCTTCCAGGCCAATCCGCCTGCCCTCATGGGAATCCGGCATGGGCAGTTCGACGCGTCCGCAAACCCAGTCTTCCGGTTCAAGATGGACCAGGACTGGATGGTGGACCGGATCGTACACTAGCCCTAAATCCCTGCGGTCCAAAACCTTCCGGCGTTGACTTGCTTCGAAGACTATGAGTAGTATGGTTGTCGCCGAATAGCTAACTGAGGGGGGCGTAACTTGACTCAGTCAATTAGCGCCTAATCATATTGCGTATCTTTCGGTCCCGTGCTCCCCTTCCAAGCGGAACACCAGGAGGATTTTTAACTTGACTAGATCTATCGGTTCTATTCTGACCGCGGCGGGCATATTTGTCAGCCTGTCCTTGCTATCTGTGCCGGCTGCCGCCCAGCGCGGCGGTGGCGCACCTGACCCAGCCGGCTGTCCCGGTCCGCCGCAATGGCTACAGGATCGCAACGCCGCTGCCGCTGCAGCCCGAGCGGCCGCAGCCCCCGCCCAGGGCGCCGGACGAGGCGCTGCTCCTGAGGGAGCGCTTGGGGGAGGTCGGGTTGCACGCGGTGGACGCGGTGGGCGAGGCGGAGCTGCTGCGGCCGAGTTGCCGCCGGTGCCTCGATTCCCCAACGAACCCCAGTATGGCGTCCAAGCCGGCAAGCCGAATTTCGG
This sequence comes from Bryobacteraceae bacterium, assembly GCA_025980665.1. Lineage (GTDB taxonomy): Bacteria > Acidobacteriota > Terriglobia > Bryobacterales > Bryobacteraceae > Palsa-187. The sequence goes on along the minus strand of JAICXC010000120.1, from coordinate 3,664 downwards.
CGGCCTGGATAAGGGTGTATGGAATGTACCCTACATCGTCAATCTGCAGATCAACGCTCATGACGAAAAGGGTTGCCAATATATTTATCCGCCGTTCACGCCCGCCGCGAAGGCGCTCTGGGAACAGCGCGAACTGAAGGACCTGGAGAAGGACGATCCCGAGGGCTTCTGTCTACCTCCGGGCGTTCCGCGCATGCTGTACACGCCGTATCCCACGCAGATCTATCAGATGCCGGACCGCATTCTGTTCGTATTCGAGGGCGGCGCACACGTCTGGCGTGTGGTCTATATGGATGGCAGGAAACTTCCGAATCCTGACGACGTAAATCCAACATATTTGGGCTATTCCATTGCTCACTGGGACGGCGACACGTTGGTCATCGAATCCAACGGCTTCAATAATCGGACCTGGCTGGACGCTTCGGGCCATCCGCACGGCGAGAAGCTGAAGGTCACCGAAAGGCTGACCCGAACCGACTTCAACAACATCAAAGTGGAATCTACAATCGACGACCCCGAGTTCTATACCAAGCCATGGACCGTGGTCACCGGAATCACCTGGACTCCTAACCGGACTGGCCCGTTTACGATGCGCGGTGGAGAGCTGCTGGAATATATCTGCCAGGAAAACAATAAGGATCAGATCCACATCCACGGGGTGTTGGGTAAATAGCTTCGCCTTTGCGTAGCAAACTTTGGCCGATCCTGGCGGCGGGTCTATATGCCCTGCTGCCGGTGATCGGCCAGTTGTCTTTTAGCCGTCTTTCCGATGGTCGCGTGGACCTGGGCGGGCCCGGGGTTTGGAGCATACCGTCCATCCCGGACGTGACGCCTTATGCGAATGGAGGAACTCCTTTCAACGCCAGGGGCAAGCAGGTTTGGGACGAGCGCCGGCGGGCGCAGCCTGCCATGGATCCGGAGACTCGCTGTCTGCCGTCGGGCGTGCCGCGCATCATGTACATGCCTTACGCGATGGAAATTCTGCAGCTCCCAAACCGCGTGGTTATCGTTTACGAGGGTGGCACGCACATTTTCCGCTCCATACCCATTGGCACAAAATCCGGTCTAAAACATCCGCCGGATCCGAATCCGACCTATATGGGCGATTCCTACGGCTGGTGGGAGGGCGATTCGCTGATGGTCGACGTGGTCGGCTTCAATGACCGGACCTGGCTCGATTCGGCTGGCCACCCGCATGGGGAGAAGCTTCATGTGGTCGAAAAGTTCACGCGGCGGGATTCGACGAACCTGGAATACACGGCGACCATCGAAGATCCCGAATACTACACCAAGCCTTGGACGGTGACGACGTCGGCCAAGTATCGTCCGGATGATCGGTTGAAAGAGTACATCTGCCAGGAGCAGCAGCGCTGAGCTTTATTCCAGCTCTTGAACGGGGATGTCGAAGTGCGCGGTATTTACCACCCCATTGCGCTGGAACTGGACCCACACCCGGTAATTCACGGGACGCGGGAATGTCAAGTTGAACTGAACTTCCGGACCACCGTCGGCGATGAAGGGGTGCGTGTGGATCAGATCGATTAAATCCTCACTGGCCGCAAGCATGTGTCCCCAGGCTCCCAGATACTTTTCAAACCCATCCGCCGGCTTAATGGTGAAGTGGAGCTGGGTCTTGAGTCCCGCGATGGCTTGCGGCGGATCGGTCCTGAAATCCATCTGCATGTTGGTTGCGTCTTTCGGGGAGTAATCTCGTGAGAGATGCACGGGCGCGGGTGGAGTGCCCGGCACGATTATCGTTTTTGCAATCAATTGGGGCGTGGCGCCGTCCGGATAAAAATCGCCCAGCACGCGATACATCCCAGGTTTAGGTAGCGTGAGATTGTCATAGCGAAACGATCCGTTGGGCTGGAAGACCGGGTGATTGTGCAGGAAGAATTCCAGATCCTGGCTAACTACGAACATGTGGAACAACTTCTCATGAACCACCTGGAAGTTCGTTACGGGGCGGCCTTTCCAGGGATCGTGGATGGCGAATGTCAGCTGCACCGGCTGGCCGGGCTCAGGAGCTCGCGGCAGCATGCTCAAATCCATGTGATATTCGGTGGCTTCCGGAAGGTTCGAGGCCAGCTTCATGCCGCAGCGAGGGCACACGCCGGCGTTGTTCGAGCGCACATCTGGGTCCATGGGACACACCCAGACTTGGTCTTGTGACCATAAGTGACGGGCGAAGATCAATGTCGCCAGCGAGGATGATACAAACGATCGTCGTCGCACGACCCCAATCATATCACCGCGAAGAATTTCCGACGGCCGGTTCCGGATCCGCCCAATACGTACGGCGCGAACGAATCCGCAGGTCGTCACGGTTCACCACCGAGACCTCGATCAGGCGTGGCCCGGGCGTGTTATCGCGCTGCGGAAAGCTCACCATGTACTGGCTGTGTACCTCCGCCCCAAGTTTCTCGATCGCATTCTCGATCCCGCGTTCCTTAAAGAACGGAAAATCGGAGCCCCCGGTGGCCGTCGTCAGCGCCTGAATGACATTGGTTTTGCCCAGCCGGGCGAGTTCGCTGATCACCTCCACCACAAACCCCGCCACATCCCCACTCGAATAGGGGTCAGGCGTAATGGAGGGATCCGGATCAGGAGGCGGAGGCGGTACGTCGGGTAAATCCCCCGGCCTCGCAGTCAAGGATGTTGCAAACGCTGAGTAGTGGGCTCCGAAAACCTCGATACCCTCGCGCTCCACGGCGTCCAAGGCCTCCTGAACCGTCGTTTTGCTGCCTCGATCGCGAGTCTCGGAAATCAGCAGCAGCATCTTACGTCCCTTGCGCTGCCGCATGTGGTCCGCCACCTCGGCGATGGTATCCAGCATCCGCGCGCCCCGCAGGGCCGATCCGGGTTTCAAGCTCTTCACCGCTTGCCGGATCCTCTCATCCTCCCTCGTAAAGTCCTGCAGCCAATGGATCTCTTCATCGAAGGCGACTACTGACACTTCGCCTCGGGGGGCGGTCACCAGGGGCTGGATCATGCCGCCGATTTTACGGATCTTCGCCAGGGCTGGCATCGAGATGCCCGACGTCTGAATGGCGATCACGAGCGAAATTGGAGCTAAACCCGTACTGAAGTCATCCACAGTTATTTGTTGCAGGGCGCCGTCGTCACGCACGTTGAAATCCCGCGCCGTAAGACCATCCACGTACCTGCCGTTCTTATCCGTGACACTGACAGGCACCAGGACGACCTTGGTCTGCACTCGAAACGGGACATTCTGGGCGGTCACGCTTCCTAGCCAGAAAATCACGCAAAGAACTGCGCGCTGGAGCGTAAGTGCGGGCCCGGTTCGCACGCCCCAATCATAGCTCCAAGTATGGTGGATTATTTGACCGGCAAAAGAGCGATCTTCGCGTCGGGCGGAATACCGCGGATCACGGTGCGGGCCGGAAGATTCAAGGGCGTCCGGAACAGGAACGGATGCCCGAACTGCATTTTGTAGTCCCGCAGCCACAATAAAGGCTGGATGGTTCCATCCGGGAGCTGAGCCGTGATCTGGAACGAGCCTTTCTCGGGGACCTGCTCCGGCCACAACCCGTCTAACGTGAGCGCGCGTGTCAAGGCGAAGTCGCCGCCGATACTGAGCTCGCCTTTCGAGTGGTGGAACTTTTCCGGCTCGAGCGATTTGGGCGGCGGCGGCATGTCTTTT
>JAICXC010000090.1 GCA_025980665.1 Bryobacteraceae bacterium | reverse complement strand
CCGTGGCAAAGGAACTAAAGACGTGGGACCGGCTTTCGTCCGCTGTTCACCGTGTGCTGGCGAGGTAGCCCAACATGAGGCGCTTCTTTCGTAAACTCAGCCGCCGCTACCGTTTGGAAGAAGACTTGGAGTCCGAATTGGCGCTCCATCGGGAACTCTCCGCAGCGCGAGGCAATCCGATTCCGCTTGGCAACGTCACGCAGATTGCTGAAGAGTCTCGTGATTTGTGGCGATTTAATTTCATCGAAAACCTCTGGCGCGACCTGATTTACGCCACACGCGGGCTGCGCCGCAGTCGAACCCTTCTGTTCACCGCGGTCCTTTCCCTGGCGTTGGGCATAGGGGCGAACGCCACGATCTTCTCTCTGGCGGTCGAGTTTCTTTTTAGCGAACCTTCCGTCAAGGACGCCGGTTCGCTGGTCTACGCACGTCTGGGTGGCAACAGCCACGCGCAAAGCAATGTCCTTGAGTTCGTCAGGCGGAGCGGTCTATTCCAGGACGTCGCGGGCGTGAACGACGAGTCCTTTGTGAACTGGAACAACGGCTCCGAGACGCGTCCGATTTTCAGCGTGTTCACCACGAAGAATTTCTTCACGGCGCTGGGCGTGCCCGTAGAGCGCGGCAGGGGTATTCTGCCCGATGACCCGGACGACGTTGTGGTCTTAGCTCATGGATTCTGGAGCACCTACTTCAATAGTGATCCTGCAATTCTGGGTCGGCCAATCAATCTGGATGGGAAGATTTGCACCGTTATTGGAATCCTGCCTGCTGGAAACCGGACCGTGACGGGCTTTGGATATGCGCCCGATGTCTACTTGCCCAGCTACCTGAGGGATACCGCCCTGGCCATGTATGCCCGACTCAAGCCAGGAATGTCGCGCGGCGAGGCACTAGCTGGACTACGCACGGTTGCCGCACGGCTCGATGCGGAGTCGCCGACATTTTTCAAATATACCGATAACGTAGCCCTTTCTCCGATCGCTGGTTTTGCCCGGATCAGCGGTGATGAAGACGTCATGACCATTGGCCTTTTCTTCGCGGCCCTGCTAGTAGTTGTGGGCTTGGTCCTGCTGATTGCTTGCGTGAACGTCGCCGGTCTACTTCTGGCCCGCGCCTCCGCTCGCCGGAGGGAAATTGCGACTCGCCTGGCTATCGGCGCCGGGAAAGGTAGGCTGTTGCAGCAGTTGTTGATCGAGAGCCTGCTGCTGTCTATCCTTGGGGCAGGCTGCGGACTCGCTTTAGCGCAAGGGATCGCCACACTCCTTGGCCACCTGCGGCTTCCGCTACCGGTCCCGATCCGTCTCCACATCGAACCGGATTGGCGCTTGGCGATCTATGCGGCATTCCTGACGATAGCGACGACGCTCACTTGCGGCCTCCTGCCAGCTTTGCATGCATTGAAGGAGTCTATCGTTCCGAACTTGCAACGCGAGCGCAGGATGCGCCTTCGCCGGACGCTGGTGATTGCTCAGATCGCTACTTCGCTGATCGTTCTCACCATCGGATTCCTGTTCCTCCGGAATCTGTCCCGATCTACGGCGATCAACCCAGGATTTGATATCCGCAATACTCTGCGCGCCGAAGTTCACCTGCCGCCGGAAAGCTACAAGGATGGCGCTAGAATCCTGCGTTATGTGGACCAGGCTCTGGCGGAGCTACGGATCCTGCCCGGCGTGGAAGCGGCAGGTGCTGCCCGCATCGTCCCCTTTACCGATCAGACGCGCTTGGGAGGCAGGATAACGTTCCCTGACACAGGCGAGCAGCGGCCCGTCAACTTCCATTGGAACGCGATCACCTCAGGATTCTTCGCCACGATGGGAATCCCGATCCGGCAGGGTCGCGACTTCACGAGTGCGGATCGAGGCGAGACGAGGGTCGCTGTGGTGAACCGGGCATTTGTAGATCGCTACTTCGGTGGCAGGACGCCAGTCGGAACCGTCTTCTCGCGGACCGGGCTGGGCGCCACATATCGGGTAGTCGGTGTCGTGGAGGGCACCAAGAACGTAACCATCGGCGAAGATGATCAGCCTCAACTCTATGAGCCGCTCGCGCAAATCGCGAACGACCGGCCGCGTATTCAATTCGTGCTGAAGTCCGCCATACCGCCCGCAGCCCAGCTGGAGCCTGTCCGAGACGTTCTACGGCGCGTGGAACCCGCTGCGGGCCTGGAAGTCGCGACCATGTACTCCAGTATCGGCCTTGCCTTCTTGCCGAGCCAGATCGGCGCGGCGCTGATGGGATCGATCGGAGTGCTCGGACTCCTGCTTGCCGCTGTGGGATTGTACGGAACCATGCTCTATTCGGTCACGCGTCGGACCCGCGAGATCGGCGTTCGGATGGCCATCGGAGCCACGCGGGCCAACATCTCCGGCATGATCGTGATGGACTCCGCGAAGCTCATCGGCATCGGCTCCCTCATCGGACTGTCGATCGCGTTCTTTGCGGTGAAGCCGCTTACGATGTTCCTGGTGCCGGGACTGCAGCCCACCGACCCGACCAGTTTCATGGCTGTGCTGCTCGTCTTGGCCGCAACCGGACTAATTGCCTCTTGGGGACCGGTACGGCGGGCTCTCTCTATTGACGCTGCTTCTTGCCTGCGCGAAGAATAGACATTTCTCCGGTCGAGTGGCTATCCGAACGCGGAGCTGGTCGTATTCCCCAAACCGGAGACGCGGATTCAGATGCGAGCCGGAAGTTTGATTCAGAAGACTTCAACAAATGATAGCTACCGACAATGCTCGATAACGGGCCGACTTTCCCTAACAACGTTTCCGAACACTTGTGCGAGACTTAGATTCGCGGCCCGATGGACGATCCTCATTTACCGCAGCGTAGATCTTCGGGACTGATCAAATCAGACACACTACTTACATAGCACTGCCACAAATCCTCGACGATTAGTTCTCCAGAGTCTTCAAATAACACTGAGTGGCCCGAGAGCATGCCGCCATGCAAATCTCTGTACTTTCCGATTTCGAGCCCTCGTGGATGAGGATGACCGACGGCGAAGTCCTTAAAGTGGAATACCATCCAGCCTGGACCGAAAGATGGGAGTGGAGGGGGATTGCTCTGCTTTGGCCCGTTGCGGATCGGAAGCGGCGGCGGTAGATACCGCCATTGGTCTTTGGCGGAAAAAGGTCCACCGAGTGGTATCGTTGCCATGCTTACGCCGATGAAGGGGTCGGCCGGCAATTCACAATTGAGCGGCAGCGGGTTCAAGAACCCATCCACGCGAAAGGGAGCGAGATTGAAGTTGCCGACAAGGACCTTGTCTTTCGCTGAAAACGTGTAAATCAACTGGGTCGCGAGCTGGGCGGCGCTTACGTATCTTCCGTTGCACTGGTCAACCTGTTCCCTCGGCGGTTGTTTTCCCGGTTCTGGTAGCAGCTGATACGTCACCGTCCATCGGTAGATTGAATACGCTGGCACGGCCGGCTGCACGAGCAAGAGCGCATCTACACCCGATTGGGTAGCCAGTTTCCTTAAGCGAAGAGCCTCCAAGGCGACCTCAGATCCAAGGCTGTGCGTCAGAATCACGATCCTCGCACTAGGAGCTTCAATGGTGACCTCAGTTAAAAGCTCACTGAAGGCGAGTGCCGTGTTCTCGGCGGACGTCTGTGCCTCAGAGAAACGCAATAAGCCAAAGTCGCCTCGCCACAAGAAATTGACAAAGGCTATCGATCGAGATTCAGGCAAGGTCGGCGATCGCTGCCGTAGCTTCTCATTCGATGTGCGGAGATGCTTAAGCACTGTGTTGCCTGCAACCAGTCCTTCAGACGCTGTCACGTTATAACCGTGGACAAAAATGACTACGATCAGCAGATCAGCCCTAAGCCCGAGATGTTGTGATAACGATGATCCCGGATAGCCTGGGACGGCGTTGGCTACCCAGAGCGGCTGTCTCCGGCTCTGATTCGCAGAGTTATCCACGGCGCGTCGCCCGTCGACGACCACAATTCCTTCTTTTTGGGCATCGTCAAATGCGGTTCTCAGATCTGGGACAGTGTAAGATTGCCAATCGGAAAGAATGGTGAAGATCGCATAGGCGGAAGCCCCTACGACTCCAGCCTTCGCCCACCGGCGCATGGAATTCATCACTTCAAAAAGAGTAACCAATCCTGTGTTTCGGCATCGATTCGTGGCGGAGCGGGCTAACCACCTGCCGCAGTCATTTTGTGCGGATTGGGGAGCACACTGCTTGTCTTGGTTGCTTGGTTTGTCTCCCTCTTGCCCCACGCTTCCATCCCCGCTAAATCCGGGGATCAGATTCTTGAAAGCTGTCGTATGCTCGAATGAACGGATTCGGGGGCAGGTCAGGGTCATACCGATAGCTGATAGATCCGCTCTCCGGATTTTGGGCCCCTTTCCCTCTGAGTTCAGGCTCTAGCCGCACGGGGTAAGGGGTCGTTGTCCCGGATTCCCGGCGGAAGTGACACCAAGCTATTTGGGGACCCCCCGTAGCGCTCCCGATAATGCTTATCGGGCAGTTCCACAACACCGTTCCAGACCAGTTTCCGGATTGGCGACGATGCAGGATCTGGGAATCGTGGGCTGCCTTCCTCAGCCTCGAACGACCCATTCCGCCAGTTCCGCGATCTTGGGGGCCTTACCCTGCGAGAGAATGCCAATGCGGAAGATGCGAGCGGCGGCCCAAACCACGGCGGCGGCGAATACGGTCATACCCGCCAAGCCTAGCCATGGCTCCCACCAGGGGACTCCGCCGGGCATAGCCTGGCGCAGAAGCATTATCATCGGCGTGAAGGGCGGGACGAACGACATCGCGGTCGCCAGGGCGCCGTTGGGCTGCTGCATCACTGGGTTCAGCAGCAACATCGGGATCATGACGGGCACGACCAAAAGGAACGCAAGACTCTGCGCGTCCTGGGGAGTACTGCAGGCTGATCCGAGCGCGACACTCCAGGCGGAGAGCATCACCACATCGGCAATCAAGTACACGAAAAACCACGGCAGCAAATTCAGCGGCGCCAGTCCGAACACGGCCATACCCGCAAGCACCGCCAATCCGCCGATGACGTAAAAAATCGAGCTGGTCAGCGATGTCCCCACAGAGGCCAGAACCTTGCCCATCATGAGCTCGAATGATGATGCGGAACATAGCAGCATTTCGAATACGCGCTGCATCTTGTCTTCCGCCACCGCACCCAGGTGCGGCGCCGCGCCGAAGAGAACGACCATGAGTAACAGGATGGTCAGGAAAACCGGTACGACCGCCTGAACGGGGTTCTTCTTTTCGGCTCTCACAATATTCCCGGTCGCCGGGTCTTTCGTCACCAGATTCATGGACACCACAGGAACGTCCCGCAAGATATCGGGCGCGCGCGCATCCAAGCCGACTTGCGATAGGCGCACCCGGCGCAAACCATCATTCACGGCGGCCGGTAGCGAGAAGCCCGATTGGTCCACACCCGAAGAATTGCTGTAAAAGTGAACCAGCTCCTTGGCGGGGTCGCTGGACGGATGAAGGGCATCAGCGGAAATGTCGATGATCAGGTACAGCTCGCCTCTTCGTACCCGGCCGGAGAGGGCCAAAAGCTGCGCGGTCTCGTCGGCTTCGGGCTTCACTTCCTCGAAAACAAAGTGGGGCGTGACGCGGAGCCCGTTGGGGGCATTCACCAGCGGCCTGCGGCTCGCTTCCTCGGCTGCCTGGATCACCGCGGACGCAGCAACTCCTGTGTGGTCGATGATGGCAACGCGCTGGTTCTTGGCGTTTCCCCTCATCGCAATGGATGTGACCAGGAATGATCCGCCGATGAGTATGGGGACGATCACCAGGCCAATGAGGTACGCCTTGCTTAGAATGGTCTGCAAGTAATCGCGCCTGGCAACGAGAAGGATTCTATTCAATGGACGCCTCCTCTGGCTGCGGGCCGGCGATGCGGACGAAAATATCGTGGAGAGAAGGTTGGACTACCGCAAATGCGGCCATCCGGGCGCGGGCTGCGAGCGTGCGGAGAACTTGCTGGGGATCGCAGCCTTGGGTCATTCGCAGCTCCTGGACCTGTCCCAGGTCGTTGATTCGCTCGATGCCAGGCAAGTCGTTCAAGGCCGAAGAGCCGCCTTCGATTTCCACGCGGATGGTGTCGCTTCCATAGCTGGCCTGAATGGATGCGAGCGACCCATCGAGCACTTTCTTGCCGCGAAAGATCATGAAAATCGAGTCGCACAGGCTTTCGGCCACGCCCATGTCATGAGTGCTCAGAATAACGGTACACCCCCGCTTGCGCATCTCGATCACCGCGCCGCGGATCGAATCGGCGCTGACCGGGTCGAGACCTGTGAATGGTTCGTCCAGGATCAGCAGCTTCGGCTCCGGGATTATGGTGGCGATGAACTGGACCTTCTGGCTCATGCCCTTGCTCAGGGTCTCGACCTTATCATCGGCGCGATTTTTCAGGCCCAGACGTTCGAGCCAGGAATTCACTTGAGCCGTGACGTCGCGCCCTCCGCGCAGCTTTCCGTAAAACTCCAACAGGGCACGCACCTTCATTTTCCGATAGACGCCGCGCTCCTCGGGAAGATACCCGATTTCGGCGGAGCGAGTACCAGAGCGGGTTTGCCCAAAAACCTGGATTGTGCCGGAGTCGGGATAGAAGATGTTGGCGATCATCCGCATGGTGGTCGACTTACCGGAGCCGTTCGGGCCGATGAAGCCGTACACCGAGCCTTCCGGAACCGTGAGCGAGAGATGATCGACAGCGATGACGTCGCCGAAGCTCTTGTTAACGTCGCTGATTTCGACAGCGGACACGATTAGGATGCTATCACTTGCGGGGAGCCGAGCGCGCCAGCGGACCGTTTTTTCGCTGGCGGCGCGGTCCCAGTACTGCCTTGGTGACGGCAACCCCATGACGGAAATCTAACAAACTCGGGTCAGGATCCCACCGAGGGTAGGCGGATCCGAGGCCGCCAGCATCTCCGGTTAGGCATCTCTGGCGAGCAGTCCTGGTGTCGGCCCAATAATCCGGCAGTTGGTGCGAGATGGGGTGCTACGTAGGCCGTTAAGCCGATCTCCACTTAGAGCTACGGATTAAGTAGATTCTGCGGTCTCCGGGCCACGCAGTGTTAGGAGACCGGATGGTTCTCATCGGCCGGATGGCGCGCGAAAATCCGACCCTGGGCGCTCCCAAAATCCACGGCGAGCTACTCAAAGTCGGTTTCGTGCTTTGGGAACGATCCGTGTCTCGATACCTGCGGACGGTCAAGTGGCACGGAGATCGCTTCTGGCTCTACCGGCGAGCCGGATTCGGCTTTGGCGACGTACAGGATTACCGGCCATTGACAGCGCGGTAACGATTGACCAGTTCACGGGTCAGTATTGCGTGTTGCTGCTGAATCGCGACCTGGCGCAATCGCGCGAGGCCACCATTGTGTTCCGGCTGCTGCTGCAGGCTGCTCCGGTATAGACGAGCATGCCCGCCACGGCTCTACTTGCCTTTGGTAGCCGCCGGGAAGTAGGTCGCAACCCGATCGTTGAGGGTGAATTCCATCCCCAGGCCGGGATGCTGTTTTAGAACCCTGGCCCGCATTTCCGCGGCGTCGCGTGAAGCGGCGACGTTAGCGTCCCAATCCGCAATGTACTTCTTCATGAATGCGAGTGTCGCCAGATCACGTGTCGCGCCAGGACCCTCATGACCGGGGACAATGATGGCGGGATTCAGCGCGACGATCTGCTCCGTAGTCTTCAACCAATCTTCGCGAGCTTTATCCCGGGGAACACCAAAGTAGACGTGATCAAACATGATGTCTCCCGTCACCACCGCTTTGAGGGACGGAATATAGACGAAGCTGTTCCCTGGACCGTCTGCCCCTTGCACTGGGCCAGTAATGGGGAAGTTTTCCCCTTCGAGGGTCAGGACGGGGGTAGTAAGCTCCTCCGGCAAGACGGGTTCGGGTCCTGGAATGTTGTTACCGTACGTTGGAAACCAGAACTTCTGCCGGGCAGGCCAGCCCGTCTTGGCGGCGGCGACCGTTGCCGGCAGCGCGACAATCCGGGCGGACGGAAACGCCTGATGCAGCACCGCGAGGCCAAACAGGTGGTCGGGATGCGGGTGGGTGACGTAAATGGTCACCAGATTCTTCTTGGACTCCAGAATCTCCGCGGCCAGACGATGGGCTTCGCTCAGGCTGAATTGCGGATCGATCACCAGCATGTCCTTTTCGCCGGAGATCATTGTGGAGTTCACGTCGTAACCCGTCTGGCCGGCGCCGTGATGCACCTTCAACTGGAGCTTCGATTGCGCCGTGGCTGCCACGGCAAGAGCGAGAGTGGAAAGGATTATTTTTATTTTCATGTTAGTGAGTTCTCAGCACGGAACAGTTGCGAATGCTTACTTCGACACCATGTGGGAAGCGTCCTTCTCGTTCTCCAGGCAGTAATAATCGAGGAGTTCGCTATCCAGCACGATGGGCTGATCGAACGTCACGGTCCACGGCGCAGTGTAGGCCTTAGGATCGTCAATAGTGATTTCGATTTGAAGCGTTCCGAAATTCGGGCGGCGGATCTTTTCCGTGGTCTTGCCGGCATTGGTGAGGGGGTTGCCGTTGGCGTCCAGCCAGAGGTCGTCGCGAAAACCGTTGGTTTGGATCACGAGCGTGTCTCCGTCCCACTTTGCTGTCGAGTAGCCGTTCCAGGTCGGATTGGGGTCCTGCGGAAGCGGCCGTCCGTCGGTGAAGATCTGGCGATACTGCATGTTGCGTTCGGTGAGGATAATCAAACGCTCCGGGGTTTGAATGATTCTCTTGTAATAGTCGTCCGTCCAGATTCTGGGGGCGCCTCGCGGCATGCAGTGAACGTTGGGGTCCTGGTCTTGGCTCGCTCTGCGTTCCTTCACCAGCGCCGCCGCCCAGGGCTGGTAGGGCGGGCTTTTCTTAATGCTAGCGGCGATATTCAGAAACTCCGGCCCGACCTGCGTATCGCCGCAGCGTTTGCCGCAAGGCACGAAGGCGTCCCATCCCCACATTCCAGAAAAGTCCGGATGCCCGTCGGCGGTGCGCGGCGCGGGCGCGGCAAGATTGGGCTTGCCGTCAGGACCTTTCGGCACCCCAGGAGTGGGATAGTCGAACCATTGCCCGAATAGGGTGGCGGGCGCCGCGGCAATCAAGGCTGCCGCTGCAAAGTGCAAATACGATCGTCGCATGAGTCTCCAAACGAAAAGTTAAATCTCGAGCTTCCCGGTGCTGTCGCCGTGCTTATCCGCCTGGATCCCCAGCTTGTCAAGCATCGACAGCAGCAGGTTCGACATGGGTGTGTGCGGCGCATACGTCATGTGGCGGCCGCCGTTCAACTGGCCCGAGCCTCCACCGGCAAGCACGACGGGCAGTGGATCATGATCGTGCTGGTTCCCGTTGCTCATGCTGCTGCCGTAAAGAACCATGGAGTGATCCAGCAGGTTTCCGTCGCCATCGGGCGTCGACTTCAGCTTGTCCAGGAAGTACGCAAGCATCTCGACGTGATACTTGTTGATCAGCGCGAACTTGTCCATATTCGCGCGATTGTTCGAATGGTGCGAGGCCACATGGAACCCGTCGCGAATGCCACTCTGCGGGTAGACCGCGCCGCTGGTATCGCGCGCATACATCAGCGTGGCGACGCGAGTGATCTCGGCGCGAAACGCCAGCACCTGCAGGTCGTACATGATCTTGAAATGCTCGTCGAAGGATTCCGGCACGCCCACCGGCGCCTCGGGTAGTTTCAGATCCGCTGGGATCTGGTTCTCGGCTTTCTGAATGCGCCTTTCGATCTCGCGGACGTCGTCCAGATATTCGCCCAGCCGGGTGCGGTCCGAGGCGGGAAGTTCCCGTTGCAGCGAAGCCACCTGATCCATCACCGAATCGAGTAGGCTGCGGCTCTGCTGCTTGCGGGCCAGGCGGTCGGCGTTGTTGCTCCCGCCGCCGAATAGTTTTTCGAACACCACCTGCGGATTGTTCTCCATCGGCAGTGGCGTGGTCGGCGTCTTCCAGGAAATCGTGTTCGAGTAAGCGCACGCGTATCCCGAGCCACAGCTCAGGGCCACTTCCTCTATAGAAAGCTCAATGGAAGGGAGCGGCGTATCCTGTCCGATGCGCTGTGCCGCGATCTGATCGATCGTAGTGCCCACGTGTATCGAGCCCTGCTCGGGGTGCACGCCGCTCAAAAACACTGCGGCCGAGCGCGCATGGTCCGCGCCGGCATCGGATCCCACCCCACCTGCTGCCGGATGCGCCAAATTGGAGACGATCGAAACGCGGTCACGGAATTTCTCGAGCGGGCTGAGGATCTCGGTAAACTCGAAAGCCTTCCCGTCTGCGGCCGGAGTCCATTTGTCCATCGTCGCCCCGTGGGGCACGTAGATGCAGCTCAGCCGGCTTTTCGATGTCGCCGCGGTTCTGGCCAGCGGCGTTTGCGCCGGCACCATGGAATCGAGCAGCGGCAGCCCGAGGGAAACTCCTACGCCGCGCAGCAAAGTCCGGCGCGAAAGATGTTTTCTGGTGATGAAACTCATTGGTTGCCTCCTGCCTTTACTCGCATCTGAAATGGATCGCTCTTGACGATGCCCAGTATCAATGACGAGAAACGGTTGTCGTTCTTCGTCGCGTCCCGGGTGATCGAACGCACCACCGGCATGTCGTAGTATTTCAGCGCCCGGCCTGTTCCGTACGTCAAAAGCTTTTCGGTCATGGTCCGGACGAACACGTCGGAACGGCTCAACAGAGCCTGCCGCAAGCTCGCCGGACCGTCCAATTTGGTACCGTCGACCAGTTGGCCCGAGGCGTCGATCTTGAGGCCGCCGTCGGTGGTCCGATACTTTCCGATCAAGTCAAAATTCTCCAGCGAAAACCCGATGGGGTCCATGATCTTGTGGCAGGCGGCGCACACGGGGCTTTGCCGGTGCTGCTCCATCTTCTGCCGGATCGATGCGGGTTGCTGTGCGCCTTCACTCTCCGGCAGCGGCGGAACATTAGGCGGAGGCAGGGGGGCAGGAGTACCCAGGAGGTTTTCCAGAACCCACTTGCCGCGAGCGACGGGCGAAGTACGGGTGGCAACCGAAGTCACCAGCAGAAAACTGGACTGGCCCAGCAATCCGCGGCGGTTTTCATCCTGGATCGTGACCCGCTTGAATCGGCTCCCTTTGACGCCGGGGATCCCGTAGTGGCGAGCCAGCGCCTCGTTGACGAATGTGTAATCCGCGCTGAGCAGATCCACTACGTTGCGGTCCTCGTTCACGATGCTTTGGAAAAACAGTTCGGTCTCGCGGCGAAACGCTTGGCGCAGGTTGTCGTTAAACCCTCGCGCCTCGGGACGGGCATTCTTCAACTCGCGCAAATACAGCCACTGCCCGCCGAAATTGGTTGCCAGCGTTTCCGAACGCGGATCCTTCAGCATCCGCAGCGTCTGTTTTTCCAGTATCGCCGGATCGTGCAGCTTGCCCTGCACAGCCACATCCAGGAGCTCATCGTCGGGGATACTGCTCCACAGGAAGAACGACAAGCGTGACGCCAGTTCCAGATCGCTCACGCGGTACACGGCGCCTGCGGGGACACCGGCCGGCTCCTTCTCAAAGCGGAAAACAAAGCGCGGATCCACCAGAACCCGAGCCAGCGCCTGCTCGATACCCAGATCGAAACTACCGTTCTTGCGTCCCGCCTGGTAGAAGCCCAGAAGCGTGTCCAGATCCGCATTCGATGGCGGTTGGCGATATGCGCGCAACGCGAGCGTGGAAAGAATCGTTTTGGCGCATGCAGACTCTTCTGATTCGGCAGTCGGGTGGCACACGAAAATCTTGCGGCGGCTGGGTGTGTCTCCAGGACCAGTCGGATTGAGCGGCCCTGTAATCGCGATGCTGCTCACGTTTGAGTTGCCCGCGAATACCTGCCAGATATCGTCCGCTCCTGGAGGAGCCTTCCGAACGTAAGCCGCGCCGATGTCCTGCGGCCCCGCCTTTACGGGAACCTTCGCGTCGATAGAGCCTCCGGCCGCTAATTTGACGCGCTCGCCGTTGATAACGAATTCCAATTCCTCGCCCGGAGCCCCGGCGCCGCCTACGCCGATCCCCGCCGATCGGGCGCGAACCTTAAACGAATACTCAGCATCCAGGGGAAACGTGTTCCGGACCAGCATTCCTCCGCGCGTTCCCAGAGGCAAACCATCCACGTGTTCTGTTTGTGAAAGATCCGCGGGCGCGCGATACGTCACCGTCGATGGCGTAATCAACATGTTCCCGACCGCCAGACGGCTGATCTTTCCAGCCGCGGCCACGTATCGCTCGATCAGCGCTGGCGAGACCGCCAAGGCATCGGCGATATTATCGAAGCCTTCGCTGGAATCGTCGGCAGGAAGAACCGTGGATCCGTCCACATCGATCGCCAGCAAATCGCGAATCGCGTTGGTGTACTCGGTGCGATTCAGCCGATGCAGCCCCGTACTTCCAGGATTAGGCTTGGCCGCAGCCGCGCGATCCAGCCCGGCTTCGAGGTTGGAGGCCCACGAATCGAGCACCGGGCGAGCCGGGCGAGGCATCCCCGACGGCGGCATCATACCCGCCCGAACCTTGCGCACCACCTTTTCCCAGGTTTCCGGATCCTGTCCAGGATGCGCCAGATCCAGCTTG
The DNA here is from genome assembly GCA_025980665.1 of Bryobacteraceae bacterium. Classification (GTDB taxonomy): domain Bacteria; phylum Acidobacteriota; class Terriglobia; order Bryobacterales; family Bryobacteraceae; genus Palsa-187. The sequence goes on along the minus strand of JAICXC010000090.1, from coordinate 9,259 downwards.
TCAAGCATCAATCCCGCGGTCTTGAGCTTCTGGTTATGGCATCCGATGCAGTATTGATTTAGCAGCGCTCGATCCGGCGACGCTTCTTGCGGTCGTGCGATCTGCTGCAAGCCAACTGTCGCGGCCAGACCCATGACTCCGAAAATCGCGGCGGTCTTATTCATTGCGCCATCAGCCTCTTGATCAGAGCCATCGTCGAAGGCTTGGCTTCCGGAGCGTTGGTGGCGAGAAAAACACCTTCGGCCCAAACCAGAGGTGTGCGCCCTTCCTTATCTTTTACGTCCAGCCGGGCGCCCTTCTTCACCAGGAATTCAAGGATGTCGTCCGATCCCCGATTCGCGGCCCCGATCACCGCCGTCACGCCCATCGAGTTCTTCGCGTTTACGTCCCCGCCCTCGTCGAGGCACAACTGAACGGCCTCCATCAGAGCTTCCTTGGATTCCGTGAAAGTCTGCCCCGCCATCCAATTCACTCCAGCGGCCGCCATCAGCGCCGTCGTGCCCGCGAAAGTCGGGATGTTCGGATCTGCGCCCTTTTCGAGCAGGAGGCGTATCACCGTAATGTCACCGGCGAGCGCCGCCCTTAGGAATGCAGTCTGGCCGGTGAAATCGACCCAGGATAAATCGCCTAATGGAGAGACGAAGCGGCGCCCCGGCGGGACTTCTTTCGTCCTGGCATTAACGCTCGCGCCGCGATCCAGCAGCATCCTGATTACTTCGAGCGCGGCCGGCCGATCGATCTCATGCTCGTTGTTCCGCCCATAGTCGCGATTGCGGATTTCGACCGTAGCGTACAGCGGCGTGCGGCCCCACCAATCGGCTGCGTTCACGGCAGCGCCCTTCTCCAACAGGAACTTCGCGACGTCCAGATGATTGTTGGTGATCGCCATCAGCAGCGGAGTGATGCTGTTCACATCCGCTTGTTGTACATCCGCTTTGGCGGCGATGAGGCTCCGCGCGATGTCGATCCTACCGTCGCGAGCTGCGTATAGCAGTGGCGTCATGCCGCCCGGAGTCTCGCCCTGAAAACCCTGTTCGGGCCAGCCGCTTCGAACGATTCCCACGCCGTGCGATCCACCGCCCGCCCCCGGAGGCCGCGGCGCGGGCGTCTTTCCCGTACGGGTGCGAGCATTGATCTCCGCTCCGTACTCGAGCATGATCTGAACGCCTGCGGGAAAATTCGATCGTACTGCCCACATCAGTGCCGTCTGCTGCGTTACAGCATCCTTCGCCTTGACATCTGCGCCGCGCTGAAGCAGCGCTTTAACCGCGTCGATGTTGCCGCTGCGTGTTGACGTCATCAGCGCCGTTTCGCCACTTGCATCGGCAGCGTTCGGGTCGGCGCCGGCGTCGAGCAGCTTGCGGATCACCGCCGCGTTGCCGTTGGTACACGCGAAGTATAAAGGAGTGAAGCCGTATCGATCCTTCGCCTTCACGTTTGCGCCCGCCTGAATCAACAAGCTAACCGTGTCGAGATCGTCCGCGTTCACGGCCCAGTGCAGTGCCGTCGTGCCGTCCGGCAACACCGCGTTCACGTCCGCTTTTTGCTGGATCAAGGTACGCACTGTGGCGGCGTCCTCGTGCATCGCGGCTTCCGCGAGCCTGGTATCCCCCCCGAAACCGGTCACAGGTAACAGAACGGCAAACAGGACCGCACAGGATAATCTCATGCTCAAGCTCCCGATTTCAGCTCCATCACTAAGCCGTTCAGATCCTTGAACCGCAGAAGGTTTTCATCGTTGGAAGGCGCGATCTCCGCCCCCAACTTCTGGAGTTTATCTCCTACCGCCTTGCGATCGAAGCCTGCACTTTTGATGCAGACATGGTCGACGCTCGGCATCTTTCCGGCAGCCACGGTCTCCAGGCCCAGGCGAGTCTTCGCCGCGGCGAACCAGATTCGTTCCGGTTTTCTGGTCCGCGAAACTTCCATGCCGAAAATCTTCCGATAATGCGCAGCCGACTTCTCCAGGTCCGTCACCGCCAGCATAATATGGTCGAACCCGATGGCCTGTACCGCCGGCTCATCCTGCGAGATCCGCGAAGAGGGAATGATGGTGCGGGCTAATCCCGCGGGCGCACCGAGAAACTGAAGCCGCAGACCGTCCGGGTCCGCCGCCATGCCCAACGCCCCCTGGCCAGTCATCGGAACCCCGGCTTCATCCAGGCTCTTCCGCATCTCCTGCCCTTTGTAGTCCAGGCCCACGGCGCAGAAGTGGTCGATCCTCGCAGAGGTCACGTTCGCCGGGAGCCCGCCGAACGCTATATAAGAGATGCCGATTTTGACGTAGAAGCGCGGGGGCGGATCTTTTTCCTGGAACAGCTGTGGATCGAAAATCCGCCCGTAGAATTTCGCCGTGGCTTCCTGATCCGGCACTTGCATGCCGATGTGCTCCAGGCCGCTGGTCTTAATCGGCAACTCGGATGCTCCCGCGACGCTGCCCGCTATCCATGTGGCAGCCCCGGCGCCCAAAAGCTGAAGAGTCCGGCGCCGGGTGTATTCGTTAGTCTTCACAAGTCTACTGTACTCCTACTCTAGAACTGAAGTCGCATCTCCAGGGTACCCTGGCGAGCCGGAAGGAACGTGGCGCCGCCGGCTGCATTGATGAAGCCAAATCCGCCCGTTACGCACTTGTTCACGCCCGTGCAAGCAGGAACACCCGACACATTTCCCGTGGTAGGCGCCGACGACGGCGAACCCGTCGGATTTGACATTTCCAGCCGGTTGAGAGGGTTGGTGAAGTTCATCCGGACCGTAAAGCGCATCCGCTCTTTGATGGAGAATACCCGGCCTACGCTCAACGATTCCGAAGGCCGGCGCTCATAGCGATAGTCGTTGTAATAGGCGCTCGCTGTGCCCCACTGCCCATCCGTCGGATTGCTCCAGGCGTCTTTATTCAGGACCAGATCCTTGGTGGGATCGATGCAGTGGCAGTTCAGGTCCTTGAGGAACAAGGGCACCCCGGGATTGCGATTATAGTACGTGCTGCGGAACAGCAAAGTGCTTAGGTTGTTGGTGGACGTCGGCGCCAGAATGGGCGTTCCGCTGGCGTATGTCAGCAGAGTTCCCACCGCCCAGTCGCGAACCGCGAGGGAGACGATCTTGTTGCCGTGCGGCGCGGGCACGCGATAGTTGAGGGAAATCACGCTCACCAGAGGACGGGAAAAGCCGGAGATCGTCTTGTTCTGCGCCCGATTGAACACGTCGTTGATCGTGCCACCCTCCGTGCCTAGCTGCATTTCCTTCGCCCAGGTGAAGGCGTACTGCGCTTCCAGCCCGTGCCAGACACGCTGGGTAACCTTAGCTTGCAGAGAGTCATACCAGGTGCGGCCTTGCGGCGCCCACAGAGCGCCCAACCCGCTGGTGAACTGCGGGAAGGGGCGCAGCGATTGCGCGACAGTGGAGGTTAGCGGGAATCCGGCGTATGGCAGCTTGTTTTGGAAGCGGCCCGCAGCCGTGGAACCGATCTGCGCGCGCAAAATCGCACGGTCAGCTGAGTTATTGATGTCCAGGCCGGCTTTGGTCAAAGCATCAACCGAAAGCGCATTGTAGTTGTCGAGAACCGTGCTCAGCCACCACGCGCCGCGATTACCGACATAAGAGGCTTCCACCACGGTGTTGCGCGCTAACTCACGCTGGAGACCCACGCTCCACTGGACCTGGCGCGCCGGACGGCCAGCATTCTGATCCACAATGGACGTCGGTCCGTTCAGATTCGCCGGAAAATTCGGATTCGGATAGGCGCCGGCGGAGAAATTGGGCCAGGGCAGCACATAGCCCGACGGAACACCAGCATCTAACTTCATCGCGGCGTCTCCGAAGCCCGGAGCCGAGAACGAATTGTTCGCGCTGGCGCTTCCGGTACCGGTGTTAGCCGTGGCCGTGCCGTCGTAGGCAATCGCGATTCCGCCGCGGAGCACGGTCTTGGGCGTTATCTGGTAAGCAATGCCAAGGCGGGGGCCGAAAGCGAACGGATAGTTCTTAGCGAACTTGCAGTTGCAAGTCGACTCGTAGAGGACTCCGCCTGGGCGTCCACCTACCGTGGGATTCGGAACAGCCAAAGAGGCGCTCGGCATGCGGCCGTACTGCTCGCGCGGATAGGTATCGTAGTCATAACGCAATCCGTAGTCGAGGGTCAGCTTCCGCGTGATCTTCCAGGTATCCTGCACATAGAATCCCCAGAATTGCTTGCCGGTTTTCAGGTCGGCCGGAGGATTTACCACGCCGTTGTTCACCAGGCCGAGCAGGAAGCTCGCGTAGGGGAAGCCCAACGTCACGCCGTTCACCGTGGTCGACTGCGCGTAAGGCTGAGCGGTTTGAGCAGCGGAGAACACGAAATTTCCATTAGTTGCGGTGAGATTATGGAAGGGATAACCGAACGTGCGAAGCTCACCGCCGAACTTATAAGTGTGGTTACCCTTCACCCACGTCAGATTAGTGTTATAGGTGGGCGTGAACTGCTTGGTCAGCGACTGCGCCGCGCCGACGTTCGCACCCGCCCCGTAGTTCGCACTGCCGCCCGTACCCGAGCAGGCGGGAGCCGCGCCTGAAGCGCATAATCCGGAGATGGCCGGGAACCGCCCGCCGGGATTCGGAACACCCGTCAGGCCGATCGAGCTGTCTTTGAAATCGTTGGTCGGGGAGTGGTCGTCGAGCAAATACTGGAGCGACCCGATGCCGACGTGCCACAGCATGGTCGGCGACAGCGTGTAATCCATATTGAAGCGCCAGTTCATGGACCGGCTGAACGATCCGCGCGTCTGCGTAATGATGGCCGGGAATCCTTCAGAAGAGTTCAGGCTCTGCGAATATTGCGTCGCGGTCGCATTGGTCAGCCACGTACCCGAAAGCCTCATTTTGGTCGTCAATTGGTGATCGATCTTCACCGATTCATTGGTGGTTATGCGATCGTTCGGGAATGACGGCAAATAGTTCAGCGCCGCCGATGCGCTAGTCGGGTTCGGAACCAGAGCCTGGATGGCTTTGGAAACATTGTCAAACCGGGCTGGCTGAATGATATTGCCTGGGAACTGGTCGCGAACCTGCTGGCCATTGACGGACCTCTGGGTGAGCGGATCGAAAATCATGCCCTCTACCATGGCTCGACCCAGCGGGTCGTTTCCGGCACTGCGGTTGGTTATCGCGCCCGAGAAATCGCCCCCGCGATACGCCGCGGTGGGAACCGTGATGGCGGTATCGTTCACCACGTAAAATTCGCGGTACTGCTCGCGATTGTAATAGAAGAAGGTCTTGTCCTTGCCGTTGTAGATTTTGGGGATCCACACCGGGCCGCCGAAGTTGAAGCCGTAATCGTTACGCCGGGTGCGCGGCAGGACGTTGGTGTAAGGCGTTGAAGCGTTGAAGGCTTCGTTCACCAGATAGTCGTAGCCCGCACCGTGATACTGGTTGGTTCCCGACTTCATTGTGACGTTGAACAAACCACCGCCCACTTGCCCAAACTCCGCCGAGTAGTTACTGGTCTGGATCGCGGTTTCCTGCATGGCGTCCATGCTCGCTCCCGTGCCGGCCTGTACCGAGTTGATCTGGTTGGTGGCATCCGCGCCATCAATAATTGTGCGCTGGGTGCCGTTCGGCGCCCCATTCACACGAACGCCCAGAATGAATCCCGAGGCAGGATTCGATGCGCCCGGCACGAGCTGGATCTCAGCTAGATAGGTTCGAAGGCCCTGGCTGGTAGAATTGCTTCCGCCAATGCCCAGGCTCCCCAGATCAATCATGCGCTGCGCCCCAACAGTAGTACTCAGTTCTCCACTTTCGGTTTTAAGCAGCGAGGCCTGCTCCGATACGGTTACCGATTCCGCGGCCGAGCCTACTTCGAGAGCGATATCTACACGCACTGTCTGGGCCACACCCACCGCGATGTTCTCCCGAACGTACTTCTTGAAGCCCGCCACTGCCACTGTTATTTCGTAGGTGCCGACCGGCAATTGCGCGAGCGTGAAGTTCCCGGTATCCGAACTCGCGGCCTGGAAGGCTGCGCCCGTTCCCGTGTTCTTGGCCTCAATCGGCGCGTTGGCCACTACTGCGCCAGCCGGATCGGCCACCGTTCCCGTAATTGTTCCACGATCGGATTGGGCCAAAACCACGGCCGCCGACGCTAGTAAACACATTGAGACTAACTGAATGCGCATCGTCCCACCCCCTTTTATTTCACGTTCGAAGCACCCCGTGGCGACCTGGCCACCGCTTGCATACAACTCAAGGAATTCTATTTCAGATCATCGCCGGAGTCAAGGGAAAAATACACCGAACGACCGGTAATGGTGTATCGCTAAATGTTGTTGTTTTTCAATAGATTACATAGATTAATAAAATCTATAAGTCCTCCCCAGCCCTGAAGTTGATCCTTCGAAATAGAAAGCCAGAGCTTGACGATGACAGGATTTATCGAATACCTGTCGGCTGGTATAATTCTCTAGAGATGAAAGTGGGACGTGACCGTCTGCAAATGGGCGTGCGTTATGATGGCTGCTGGAATCCTTCGGCCTGATGAGCGACTTGAACGGGGCTTCCACATTGCGCGGGCGTACAGTCCTCGCATTGCGAGAGATGGTCCTCAGAGGCCAACTTGCAGCGCGGGAGCGTCTTGAAGAATTCGATCTGAGCAGGCGACTGGGCGTCTCCAGGCCGGTTCTGCGATCGGCTCTGGACCACCTTGCTTCAGAAGGGCTGCTTGAGCCGATACCCTCTGGAGGATTTGCGGCGCGCCACTTTACGCTGGAGGACATCCGGGACGCCATCCTGGCGCGTTCTGCTCTGGAAGCGCTGGCGGCTGGTCTTGCAGCCAAGCGAATCCAGGACCCCTCGGAGCTTGAAGCGGCACGCAAGCTAAACGCTCAGCTGGCTGAAGCGATCCCCTCCCGCGCATCCTCTCTGCCGACCCCAGAAGAGATGTCCCGCTTCGGTGATTTAAACGCCGCGTTTCACAACGCATTCGTCGCCGTAGCGCGAAGCCCGATGCTGGCCTGGTGCCTCCAGCGTCTTCAATCGGCGGCGTTCGCATCTCCAGCGGCCGTTGTGATTCCCGTCGAAGGCGATGGTGCACGGCGTGCGTTTGAAGAGCACCAAGCGATCTTGAACGCCATCCAGTCCGGCGATGCCTCCCGAGCCGAAGCCTTGGTGAAACAACACGCGGGCTTGGCGATCCATGGAATCGAAAGTGCCTTGAAGGGCCAGCCACATTGCAGCCGAAATATCGCGTTGGAGCTGGTCAGCAAGAAGCCCGCCCCGCCCACGGAGAACAGGCCGAGCCGGCTTCCGAAGAAGGAGGAAAGCGCCGCCGGTGCTACATCCGCACGCATCCTCGATGCAGCCGCGGATTTGTTCGGCGAGAAAGGTTTCTATGCTGCCACGACTCGCGAACTCGCCACGCGTCTGAACATTCAACAGGCTTCTTTATACCATCACGTAAGCAACAAGGAGGAACTGCTTCACCGTATTTGCCGCCAGGTCATGGATTGTTTTCTGACTGACCTCCCTATTGCCCTGAACCAGGCGGAGACCGCACGCGGCCGGATTAGCGCTTTCATCGACGCCCATCTTCAGGTCATGGCGCAAAATCCCCGCCAGACACTGGTGGTAGTCACCGAGTTTCGAGCATTGTCTCGCCTTCACTTCGCGGAGATTTCGGAAAGATACAAGGAATACTCACGCCTCCTCGATTCGGAGCTGAATGCGGCACGAAGACTAGGCATCCTGCGAACTGATATCTCTCCGAAGTACATGCGCCTGGCTCTATTGAACACTCTGAACTGGACGCCACGCTGGTTTCACGCTTCGGGCCCGCTTTCTTGCAAAGACCTGAGTTCGATCTATAGCTGCATTTTTTGGGAGGGTGTCATCAGCCCCGAACAGCGCGAAGCCCCAACCCTTACGCCGCTTCCGATGTCCACCGGCCGGCAACGATCGCGTGCTTTGCATCGAGGTACGCTGGGGAAGTTCATTCGCGGGGCCGCCGAACTATTCTCTAAGTGCGGCTACGAATCGACAACTACCCGCGATCTAGCCACCCTGCTCGGAATGGAAAGAGCCACGTTGTACTATCACGTAGAAGGCAAAGAGGATCTCCTCTACGCGATCTGCAAATCGTCCATCGAACAATTGGACAACGATGTGATCGAAGCGACGGAAGGCATTGCCGATCCCCTTGCGCAACTTCAGGTTGGCATTCAGACGCACGTCTTGAGCTTGCTCCGCGACCAGACCCAACATGCGACGTCTCTGGCCGAGGCACGCGCCCTCTCTCCCGAGCGGTTGGCGGAAATCGTGAGCATGCGAAAGGCTTACCAAGCGCGCGCGCGATCGGTCCTCGAAGCCGGACAACGGGCCGGGTCCATCCGGAAGGACATCTCCAGCAAATACCTCGGCATGATGCTGGAAGGGCTGCTGGATCGTACCGTAGTCTGGTTCAAGCGGAATGGCGAACTCAGCCCATCGGAGCTAGGCGCTACCCTGTGCCGCCTATTCCTCGAGGGTGCGCAGCATCGTTCCGCGCACCCGCAGCACAGAAAGTGAAGATTGCGCGGAAGGCGGCGAACTCTTTGTGAACTACGGTAGTGTGCGATAGACCAGCGCACCATGCAGATGGCTCGCGCGATTCTGTTACTCCTCGAATAACACCGGAGCGGCGCCCTTGCCTGCCCGGCTACCATCTCCGTTATGCCAACCTCCAACCCGCGGTGGCGTTCTGCCCAGAGCTGTCGCCGCTCCGGGGGGAGCGGCGGCAGAGGTCGGGGCCTACCCGTCGCAGGACAGTTGGTATGCCGAAGGAGGGCAGGTTTTTGACAACCTCTATACAAAAATGAACAGCGCCTGGGCGGTGAATATTTCTGCGGGATCATTCTGATCGATACCCTGTTCGGTTACGCCGCACAGGATGAAATTGTGGATGGAGGTTCGAGGATTGAACGGCGAAGGCGTAGACGGATTATGGATCCGATCTCGCCATCGAGAGCGACCAACAGCGAAGCCGAACTCAAGACAGCGGCAAGAAAAGCGTGTCGCATTCGGAACTGGTTGTCTTTCGCTGGGATTCTAGCAGCCGTAAGACGCTCGGACAAGTGACCCCGGTTCACGCACGGAATTCAGTCTTTGTCGGGTAACCTACTTCTGCGCTTTGTCACCGACAGCCAGGCCACCCGTAATCCCGTCCACCTGATATCCCTTCTGGATCGTTCGGATCTTGGCGATCTCTGCTGGTGTCGCGGTTTTCGGATCGACGTTCGCCGACGAGCAGGTGAAT
>JAICXC010000041.1 GCA_025980665.1 Bryobacteraceae bacterium | reverse complement strand
TTCGAACGGAGTGCGGCCGTCGGTGATGCGCTGAGCGCCGCGAAAGGCCGGCATCCCCGATGCGTCGGTGTACGACGACGCGGTCAGCAATCCGGGTATACCCAGCGTGCCGGGACTGGTATGGCACTGCAGGCATGCGTCACGCCGGTCGAAGCTCGGGGGATTAGACGCACCGTTGAAACTGTAAAAAATCATGCCCTGCTTGGGGTCCAGCGCCGCCACCTCAAGAAGATCGCTGCCCCGGACAAACCCGACCATAGCGTCGTCGCTGAAATACAGCGCTCGCGGATTGCGAGGCTCGATCCGGGCCGCCTGAAAGCTGGTTTTCGAAAACACAAGGGTCTGAGAGTCGGAATTGATTCCCAAAGCGTGAAGCAGACCAGGCAGATAGCCGTCTGCACTCGCCGCTAGGTGGACTTTGCCATTGAGCAGATCTCGCCCCAGGCGCGTGATCCGGTCATCCAATGGACGCGTATCGTATTGAATCGCAGGGTGATCTATGGGAATTAGGGCGGTTTCGCCGGGGGTTTGACCGGCCGCCCAGCCAGCCACTGCGAATCCCAGTACCAGCCATTCTTTAGTCGACATACAGGGTCCATTGCATTGGACGTGCCATGGCGCCAATGCCTTCCCTATCATCGCAGACTCTCTATGAGCGCCCCAAGTTAGCCCGGAACTGCGCCGTATGGCTCTGTTTCTCCCGGTGAAATCCCCCAACGACGCGATTGGTTCCGGCAAGTTAGCCTGATAATCTGTAGATGGTCTTAACCTGCCGGGGATCTGTAACCTGCAGGCCATCCGGCACGCCGAGTGCTATGGGTATCTTCAGTTGTCAGAGCGAAGCCAACGGCCCCAAAATGCAGGATAGCCCCACATTTTCAATAAGTTGGTGTATACTAAGGTCAGGCGCGGAACACGCATCGCTGGCCAATTCTATGGGAAGTTTTGGGCCTTATGCAACGTCGTAGTTCTGGCATGCTGTTACGCCGCGATTTATTGAGGGTTAAGGAATCATGCGAACAAAAATCCTGGTAGGCTGTGCAGCCACCATACTGGGTGTTATTGGAATGTCGGGCCAGGCCCAGAAGCCTGCGGCCCCCGCAACGGTGACCTCCGCCGAAGCCGAAAAGGCGTTCTTTACTCAATATTGTTATGGCTGTCACAATCAGGCGGCCAAGACGCGCGGCGTCGAATCGGCGTTACGCATTACGCTCGATAGCCTGGATCCGGCCCACGTCGATAAGGACCCGGAACAGTGGGAGAAGGTGGTTCGCAAGCTCCGGGCGGGCATGATGCCGCCTTCGGGCATGCCACGGCCGAAGCCGGAGTTCCTCGAATCGGCCATCGTGTTCGCCGAGAACGAACTCGACCGAAACGCCAAGCTGCATATTCCTCCCCCCGGGTTGCATCGCATGAACCGCACGGAATACGCCAATGCGATCCGCGATCTGCTGGATATCCAGATCGATCCGAGCAAGTTTCTGCCCTCCGACGATTCGACACGCGGCTTCGATAACATTGCGGGCGCACTGAGCATTTCGCCGACCTTGCTGGAGGGTTACGTCACTGCGGCGGGCAAGATCAGCCGGTTGGCGATTGGCGACGTGAGCACCCCCACCCAGACTACCTATCGGGTGGCGGAAGACACCGATCAGGATTATCACGTCGAAGGCATGCCTTTCGGAACCCGCGGCGGCATGCTGGCACAGCACGAATTCCCTGCCGACGGCGAGTACAGCATGAAGATCACTCCCATCAGCAAGGGCAACATGGGGAACACCAATCCCTTCGGCGAGATCCCCGGCGAGAAGCTGGAAGTACTGCTGGATGGCGAGCGGTTGCACGTATTCGACTGGGATCGCGATCGTGAGGGACGTGGCGGCGACGGCACATTCGATTTCAAATTCCCGGCCAAGGCGGGGCGCCACACCGTGGTGGTCACGTTCCTGGCAACGAATGAGGCGCCTGGAAACGACCTAAACGAGCACTTTCTGCGCAGCACCATCGAAACCGGGGGACTCCCCGGATACCGCTTCTTCCCGCACGTCGGCAAGTTCGTAATCGACGGCCCCTACGATGCGAAGGGGGCGAGCGACACCGCCGCCCGCCGCAAGATCTTCGTTTGCAAGCCGGCCAATGCCAGCCAGGAAACCGCCTGCGCGCGCCAGATCGTCAACAACATCGGACGCAAGGCGTTCCGCCGCCCGCTGTCCGACAAGGACACCGAAACCCTGATGGGCTTTTATCAGCGCGGGCGGAATGAAGGTAATTTCGACAATGGCGTTGAGATGGCGCTGCGGCGTATCCTCGCGGACCCCGAATTCGTGTTCCGCCGCGAAACTGAGCCGGCCAACTTAGCCGCCGGGCAGATCTATCGCATCAGCGATCTGGAGTTGGCTTCGCGTTTGTCCTTCTTCCTGTGGAGCAGCATTCCCGACGATGAGCTCCTAAAGCTTGCCAGCCAGAACAAGCTGCACGAGAGCGCCGTCCTCGAACAACAGGTCCGGCGTATGCTCAAGGATCCGCGGTCCCAGCAGCTGGTAAGCAATTTTGCCGGTCAGTGGCTCAGCTTGCGGGCGTTGCAATCTCAGACTCCGGTACCTATCGAGTATCCGGATTTCGACGACGTTCTGCGCCAGGCCATGCGGACGGAAGTGGAAATGTTCGTGGCTAGTGTGATTCAGGAAGACCGTCCGGTGACGGATCTTCTCGACGCGAACTATACGTTCCTGAATGAACGGCTGGCCAAGCAGTACGGAATCCCGGGCATCTACGGCAGCAATTTCCGCCGGGTCACGCTGCCGCCGGAATTCGACATGCGCCGGGGCCTGCTCGGAAAGGGCGCCTTCCTGACCATATCTTCGAATCCCGACCGGACTTCGCCGGTTCACCGCGGGAAGTACACGCTGCAGATATTCCTGGGCGTCGAGCCTCCGGCGCCTCCTCCGAATGTCCCGGATCTTCCGAAGCAGGACGCGGCCATTCGTGGCGGCCCCCGGCCGACCATGCGCCAGCAGATGGAGCTGCACCGCAAGAATGAGCCTTGTAACAGCTGCCATAAGATCATGGATCCCATAGGGCTAGTCCTCGAGAACTTCGATGGAACCGGACAATGGCGGACGCTGGATGATGGCAGCCCGATTGATCCTTCCGGCAAACTGGTGGACGGCACCAAGCTGAACGGGGTTACCGACCTGCGCGAAGCCTTGGTCAAATACTCGCCGCAGTTCGTTCGGGTAGTCACCGAGAAGCTGATGATCTACGCGCTGGGCCGCGGAACTGAATACTACGATATGCCTCTGGTGCGCTCCATCGTGCACTCGGCCGACAAAGACAAAGATCGGTTCTCGTCACTGGTGATCGGCGTGGTGAAGAGCCAGCCGTTCCAGATGAATCAGAAACTGGAATCGAGCGGGAATGGACAGGAGCGCGCATCCCGCTAGTGTTAAAGATTTATAATTGAATGGAGAGCGGAAACAATGTTCCTTACTAAGAAGCACATACCCCGTCGGACGTTTCTGCGTGGCGCAGGGATTACCCTCGCGTTGCCCTTGCTGGATTCGATGATTCCAGCTCAGACGCCCTTGAGCAAGACCGCGGCAGTCGGCAAGACCCGTTTTACCGGCATTTTCGTGCCGCATGGAATGGCGCCGGGCTATTGGATCCCGGAAGGCAGCGTCCTCGACGCCAAGAAACTTCCGTCCATCATGGAACCCCTGGCGCCCTACGTGGACCAGAGTGTAATTATTAGTGGATTGTGGTCGAAATCGGCCGAACCGCCTCCGGGCGTCACGGGCGCGGATCACTGGGTTGCGGCAGCCTTCCTGGCGGGTGAAAAGCCTAAAAAGGCCACCGGCTCGGATATCCACAACGGCGTTACCATCGACCAGATCATCGCCAATCATATCGGACAGGAATCTTTGCTGCCTTCTCTGCAGCAGGCTATCGAAGATCCGGGCGCCAATTCCAGCAACTGCGGCGAGGGCTACAGCTGCGCTTACACGAATTCCATTTCCTGGGCCGCCACCAATCTTCCGCTGCCCATGGAACTGAACCCTCAGGTGGTGTTCGAGCGCCTGTTCGGCGACGTACAGGCCAAGACGCCTCAAGAGCGAGCGGCACGCCGTGAGCAGGATCGTAGTATTCTCGATTCGATCACCGGCACTTTAGCCGCCTTTAAGAAAACTCTTCCACCTAGCGATCAGCTTCGCGTCGATGAATACGCCGACAGCGTACGTGAAATCGAACGGCGTCTGACCATCGCAACTAAGGCCACGGGAACGATGGAGAGCCACGAAGGCATCGTGGTCCCCGCTGGCGTGCCGGATTCCTTCGACGAACATATCAAGCTACAGTTCGACCTGCAGGCTTTGGCTTATCAGGGCGACATCACGCGGGTTTCGACCTTGCTTTACGCCCGCGATCTGACCGGCCGCAGCTTCCCGGCCAGCGGCACCAACACCAGCTTCCATGGCGGATCGCACCATGCCGAGAATCCGGATCGCATCCTCGACTATTCGAAGATCAACCGCTACCATGTGCTCTGCCTGGCTTACTTCCTGGGCAAACTGAAGAGTATCCCCGATGGGGACGGCAACCTGTTGGATCACACTCTGGTCCTGTACGGCACCAACATGGGCGATTCCAACCAGCACTTGCATTACGATGTGCCATATATTTTGGCGGGCGGCGCAGGCGGCAAGCTCAAGGGCGGGCGGCACCTCCACTTCCCCACCAAGACGGTCACCACGGCCAATCTCCTGCTGAGCGTCCTGGATGTGTTTGGAGTGAATCAGGACAAGATCGGGGACGATAGCACGGGCAGGCTCGCAGGGTTCGCCGTTTAATTCGCTGGTTCGACATTTCAATTGCTCATGCTCAACAGGAGAAAATCGACGATGCGTATCCGACACGCCGTGGCAGCTGCTGCCGTGCTATTGGTTCCGGCAATCTATCTTACGGTTCTGAACGCCGCGGACAGCCCGGTGGCCGACGCTGCCATGAAAGGCGATAAAGCCGCGGTGCAGGCGCTAATCAAACAAAAGGCGGACGTGAACCTGGCGCAGGCCGATGGAGCCACAGCCATCCAGTGGGCAGCTTACCGCAACGATGTGGACATCGCCGATCTGCTTATCGCCGCCGGGGCGGATGTAAAAAAACCCAACCATGACGGAGCGACGCCCCTGCGTTTAGCCAGCATTAACGGAAGCGCGCCCATGATCCAACGTCTGCTCAAGGCCGGCGCGGATGCCAACGAAGTCAGCCCCAATGGCGAGACGCCTCTGATGTTCGCGGCGCGCAATGGCAATCCGGACGCAGTCAAGGTGCTCATCGACCAGAAAGCCGATGTGAATGCGAAAGAAAAGCTGCGCGGCACAACGCCGCTGATGTGGGCCGCGGAACAATCGCATCCTGAAGCCGTCAAACTGCTGCTGGCGAGCGGTGCGGACTACAAGGCTGCCTCAAATTTCGACACCAAGGGCAATCGTGCGTACCTGGCGCCCACCGTTCGGCAGCGAGCGGCGTCCGATCAGGGCGCCGGCGGTCTGCGTCAAGGCAAGCAGGGCGGGCGCGGTTTTGGCGGCGGGGGGCAAGCCAAGCAGGCCAAGCAGGCTAAGGCCGGCGCTGCGGGCACGGCGGAAGAGGATCAAGTCGCGGCGCTCGATGCGGCTGCGGCCGAATTTGCATTTGGCCGCACACGCGACACCGATGGCGGCGGAATCACCCCGCTGGTGTTCGCCACCCGGCAGGACTGCATGGAGTGCGTCAAAGAGTTGCTCGCCGCCGGCGCGGACGTCAATCAGGTTACGCATTACGGCTGGACTCCGCTACTGACGGCCACGCAGAACCGCCACTACAAAATCGGGGCGTATCTGCTCGACCACGGCGCCAACCCGAATATCAAGAACAACGGCGGGTGGTCGCCTCTGTACCTGGCCACCGATAACCGCAACATCGAGGGCGGCGACTATCCGGTCCGCAAGCCCGATATGGACCACCTGGACTTCATCAAGCTGCTGCTGGCCAAGAACGCTGACGTGAACGTACGGGTGTGCGGAACGCAATCGACCGCCACCACCTGCGTCGGGGATAGCACCGAAACACGCACCAATTTCACCATGCAGTGGCTCAACGAGGATGGGGCGACGCCGTTCCTGCGTGCCGCGCAATCCAGCGACGTAGAGCTCATGAAGCTGCTATTGGCGCATGGAGCCGATCCTAAGATCTACACTGCGCGCAATGTTACCGCGCTGGCCGTGGCCTCCGGAATCGCCTGGGTCGAGGGCGTCACCTACGAATGGTCGCGGGAGCAAAACGACGAGACGGTCAAGATGCTGCTCGATCTGGGTCTCGATCCCAATGTCCACGACGAAGACGGACGCACGTCGCTGCACGGCGCGGCGCACAAGGGCCGCAACGAGATCATCCAGATGCTGGTGGACCGCGGCGGCGATCTGGAGGCTCACGATAACGGGAGCCGCGACACGATCAACGGCGCCATGAAGGGCATGACCTGGGTTCCGGTGCACTACTCGGAAGGCTTGGTCCGCGTGGGCGTGCAATCGGCCATCGCGCATCCGGAGACCACAGTATTCATCAAGAAGCTGATGGCGGACAAGGGTCTTCCGATTCCG
The DNA here is from genome assembly GCA_025980665.1 of Bryobacteraceae bacterium. GTDB lineage: Bacteria > Acidobacteriota > Terriglobia > Bryobacterales > Bryobacteraceae > Palsa-187. The sequence goes on along the minus strand of JAICXC010000041.1, from coordinate 32,726 downwards.
CCCGATATCACGTCCTCGATCTGCTTGACCAAGGGCGTAAAAGGTTGCCAGTAGGTCCGGCCTCCAGGCCGGACGTTACTTTCAGATCTGCAGCAGAACTTTTCCGCTCGTCACTCGAGATTCTAAATCGCGATGCGCCTGAGCTGCGTCACCCAGCGGATATTCCCGATCGATCCGTAACTTCAGCTTGTCTTGGGCGATCCAGAGGAATACGTCGCTCGAACGCCAAGCCAGTTCCTTTGCATCCGCGATGTGGGTGTTCAGTGTGGGCCGTGCGAGAAAAATTGAACCACGCGTCGTCAGCCCACGCGTGTCGAACGGTTCGATCTGGCCGCTCGATACTCCGAAGTGAACCATCATGCCGCGCGGCTTCAGGCAGTCCAGACCTTTGAGAAACGTGGCTTGGCCGACGGAATCATAGACCACGTCCACGCCCTTGCCGTCGGTCAATTTCGTCACCTCGGCCACCCAATCCTGCTGGTTGTATAGAATCGCTTCGCTCGCACCCCCTTCACGGGCTAGCTCGGCCTTGGCTGGAGTCCCTACCGTGCCGATGGCACGCGCCCCCAACATCGTCGCCATCTGTACCAGTAGACGACCAGTGCCGCCCGCCGCCGCATGAATCAGCGCGATGTGGCCCGTCTTGAGCGGGAAGGTCGAGTGCGACAGATAGTGCGCCGTCATGCCCTGGAGCATCGCCGCAGCCGCGGTGCGGAAATCGATACCGTCGGGGATCCGGACCAACATGCGTGCCGGAACGGCCGCATATTCGGCATAGGAACCGCGCACCATGCACCAGGCCACTCGATCTCCGGTTTGAAAAGCGGATGAATCGGACCGTTCCACCGTCCCCGCACCTTCGGATCCCAGAACCGCGGGAACCGGAATCTTATTGACGCCGCTGCGTTGGTTGAGGTCGGTGAAATTGACGCCCGATACTGCAACTTTCACCAGGACTTCGTCTTTCTGCAGTTCAGGGACTGGATGGTCGCCGACGCGCAAGACCTCCGGACCGCCGGTTTGTTCGATGTATACGGCTTTCATTTAGACCCCTCGAAAGACTGGTTTTCGTTTTTCGAGGAATGCCTGGCGGCCCTCGCTATAATCGGCGCTCTCAAAACACTGTCTGACCAAAGCGTCGCACGCGGCGATATCGGGATCGTCGCTCCGCAATTCGCGGACAATGCGTTTCACCGCGCGGATCGTCAGCGGGGCATTCGCCGCGATGGTTTCGGCGAGATTGCACACATAGCTTTCGATTTCGCTCTCCGCGACCACGTGATTCACCAGGCCAATGCGCTCGGCTTGAGCAGCGTCGAACTGGCGCGCGGTCAGCAACATCTCGGTCACGAACTGCGGACCCACCAGATCCATGATGCGCCGCACGTTCGCGTATCCATAGCCCAGGCCGAGCTTGGCCGCCGGAACAGCAAAGCGGGCGGTTTCATTGGCGATGCGCAGGTCGCAGCACACGGCGATGCCGACGCCCCCTCCCACGCAATAGCCGCGGATCATGGCGATGGTCGGCTTCGAACACTCTCCCAACACTTGCCCGAATCGGTCCACCGCGGCGTTATATTCGAGCACCGCATCGGCCGAAGCTCGTTCGCTGTCGAATTTCGATATATCCGCGCCCGAGACGAACGCCTTGCCGCCCGCGCCCGTAAGTACGACCACGCGCACGGCCGCATCTTGTTCGAACTGCTCAAGCAAAGCCGTGGCGCCGCGCCACATATCGAGCGACATAGCATTGTGGCGCTCCGGATTGTTGAAGGTGAGCGTGCCAACCGACCCGCTCGTTTCTGACAGTATTTTGTTCACACGATTTCCCGGCTACGCAGATCGTCGATTTCCGCCTGCGCGAGCCCTAACGAACCAAGAATTTCATCTGTGTGCTCGCCCGGTTCCGGGGGCCGCTGCCGCAACTCGTGCGGCGTGCGCGATAGCCGCATTGCCTGCGCAACCACCTTCAACGGATGATAGTGCGGCGATTCGATCTCGTCCACCATCTTCAAGTGTTCCACCTGCGGATCGGCGAAAACCTGATCGACAGAATAGATCCGCCCGCATGGCACGCCGGCTGCGTTGAGACGTTCGATCCAAGATGCGCTATCCGCCGACGCCAGACGGCGTTCGATCTCGGCCGTCAGCATGTCACGATTCGCAGAGCGCTGGTCGGCATTAGTGTACCGGGGATCATCCAGTAGCTCTGGAGCACCGATGGCGGGGGCTAGCCGCTCCCACATTTTCTGGCCGCTGGCTCCGATATTGATGTGCCCATCGGCGGTCTTGAACGCTCCCGTTGGAATGTATAGCGGATGATTGTTGCCCGCCTGTTTCGGCACCTCGCCCGCATTTAGCCAGCGCGAGGCCTGGAAATCCAGCATGAAAATCTGCGCGGCCAGCAGCGAAGTCGTCACCCACTGGCCCTCTCCCGACGTCTGCCGCTCGATCAACGCGAGCAGGACACCCTGCGCGCACAGGATACCGGCGCACAGATCGGCAATCGGAATGCCCGCGCGCACCGGACCCTGCCCCGGTAATCCGGTAACCGACATGAATCCGCCCATGCCCTGCGCGATCTGATCGAATCCTGGCCGGTCGCGGTAGGGACCCTCTTCGCCGAATCCGGAAATGCTGGCGTAGATCAAGCGCCGGTTAACCGCGCGCATCGCCGGATAATCGATGCCCAGGCGCCGTTTCACATCGGGTCGATAATTCTCAATCATCACGTCGGCGTTCTCGGCCAGCCGCTTCAGAATCGCGACGCCCTCTGGTGTTTTGAGATTAAGCGTGAGGCTGCGCTTGTTGCGATGCAGATTCTGGAAATCCGGACTATGTCGCTCGCCGCCTCCAAATGGATCGACGTCGTCCTGCGCGGGTTGTTCGATCTTGATCACATCCGCGCCCCAGTCAGCCAGTTGACGAACTGCCGTCGGGCCAGAGCGCACACGCGTCAGATCGAGCACGCGAATGGAGGCGAGTGGTCCCATGCTTCGGTTATTATATAGGGTCGCTTATGGAATCCGGACGAAAACCGGTCTTTGTTCCACCGGGAGAGGGGCGAGTCTTTCTTGGCAACCTGACCTGCCGTATCAGCAGCGCGAGCACCCTGGGCGAATACTGCGCTTTCGAATTGGTCGCGTCGCCAGGAGAAGGCGTGCCCCTGCATGTGCATAGTCGCGAAGACGAGGTCTATTACATTTTGGAGGGGGCATTCGAGATTCGCTGCGGCGAAAGAGTCTTCACGGCGGAGGCGGGTGCGATGGCGGTTCTTCCCCGGACCATCCCGCACGCATTTCGCAATCCTGGGACCACGCCAAGCCGGGCCTTGACGACCTTCATCCCGGGTGGCTTTGATGCGTTTGCCCAGGAACTCGACGCGCTGTCGCCGCAGGACGCTGCTGACGAAGGCAAGCGCAACTCCATCAGACTGAAATATGGCATTCAAATGCTTGCAGAAGGCCCTTCGTAATGAGTAGACGGATCAGCATCGAAATTCCGGGGTTCGAGCACGATAATCCCATTCCAGCGGCGTGTCGCGTGGGACCCTTTTTGATTACCAGCGGGGTATCCGGGAAGGAGCCCTTCACCGGCAAATATCCCGAGGGCATTGAGGCGCAATGCGCGCAGATGTTCGCATCGATCCGGGAAATTCTCAAGGTGGCGGGGGCAACGCCGGAGGATATCGCCAAGATCAATGTGTGGATCAAGGACCGCGCTCTGCGTCCGCACGTGAACAAGGAATGGCTAGCGATGTTCCCCGATCCGCATTCGCGCCCCGCTCGCCACACGTTTCCAGCGCCCGATCTGCCGCCGGGTATGCTGGTGCAATGCGAAGTGATCGCCTTCGTCGGTTGACTTCCAAGCGATGATCTCCAAAACCGAAGCCGTGCCGCTCGCCAATAGAGCGTTACGAGACGATGATGTCGCGGGCTTCCGACAGTTGCTGGACCAATGTCCGGAGCTGAGAGCCGGGATCAATGAGACGATTTCCCATTTCGATTCGCCTTTGATCCTATGGGCTCGTAGCGAAGCGATGCTGGGCGCACTGCTCGAAGCGGGGGCGGACATCAACGCCCGTAGCAAATGGTGGGCTGGGGGATTCGGACTGCTGGACCACGCCAACCCTGAGGTTGCTGCCAGCGCGATCAAACGCGGGGCGGTGGTCACGGTTCATGCGGCGGCGCGGCTGGGCATGATCGATCGACTCAAGGAACTGATCACAGCCGATCCCGCTTTGGTTCACGCTCGAGGCGGCGACGGGCAGACGCCGCTGCACTTCGCTTCGACCATCAAGATCGCCGAGTACCTGCTTGATCAGGGCGCGGACATCAATGCTCGTGACGTCGACCACGAATCGACTCCGGCGCAATACATGGTTCGGTCGCGCCCGGAAATCGTGCGGTTTTTGATCCAGCGCGGTGCGAAGTCGGACATCCTCATGGCCGCCGCGCTCGGCGATCTTGCCCTGATCGAGAAACATTTACAGGCCGACCCGGAATGCATTCGCACGCGCGTGAACGATCAGTATTTCCCGAAAGCGAACTTCCACTCCGGCGGCACCATTTATCAGTGGGAACTCGGATGGCATGTTTCCGCCTTTCAGGTAGCCAAATCGTTCGGTCACACGGAAGTCCTCAAGCTTCTCCTGGAACGATGCCCCGCCGACGAGAGACTGCTCAACGCGTGTTGGCTGCACGATGAAGCCCTGGTGAAATCATTGCTTGCCGTGAATCCCGATCTCGCTGCCACCCTGCCTGCCGAAGGTCGCCGGCAACTCGCGCACGCAGCCAGAAACAATGATCCCGTCGCCGCTAGTCTGATGTTGACTGCCGGCCTACCCGCGGAGAGCTTCGGACAGCATCATGCGACTCCTCTGCATTGGGCCGCGTGGCATGGACGAGCGGAGTTGGTTCGGCAGATTTTGGATCATGGCGGGCCGATCGAAAATTCCGACAATGACTACCGAGTCACGCCCCTGAATTGGGCTATCCACGGGTCTCAGAATGGATGGTATCGTGAAGCCGGCGATTACCCCGCAACGGTCAGAGTCCTGCTCGACGCGGGAGCGCGCATGCCCGACAAGCTGGGAGGCACCGAAGCAGTGCAAGAGATCTTGCGCCGGTATGGATTGAAGGAGAGTTAGGAATGATCATCGATATTCATGCCCACGTCTGCGCGGCTCCGGAGCTGTATCAGTGGAAAGCGAACCAGATGTCGGCACGCGGGGCGCATGGGTTCACGCCCAAGAAATTCGCCGACGATTGGGTGCGCGATCACCCGGACACCAAGCGAAATTTGCGGGTTATGGATACCGTCGGCACCGACGTACAATTTCTATCGCCCAGGCCTTTCCAGCTCATGCACGCCGAGAAGCCCGTCAAGATTATGGAAGCCTGGGCGGTGGCAAATCACGATTACATCGCTCAGCAGGTCAAGGCTTTTCCCAACCGGTTCCAGGGCGTTTGCGCGATCCCGCAGGCTCCCGGCGCGCCCGTCACGCTGGGCTTCGCGGAAATCGACCGCTGCGTCAAGGATCTCGGATTCATCGGACTGCTGATCGACACCGACCCGGGCGAAGGCGACAACAGCACGCCCACGCTGGGCGACGAATATTGGTATCCGCTCTGGGAGAAGATGGTCCAGTTGGATCTGCCGGGGCTCATTCATTCGACCGGCTGCAAGCATGGACGCGAAAACTATAGCCAACATTTCATCACCGAAGAGAGCCTGGCGATCCTTTCAATTGTGAACTCGCGCGTATTGCAGGATTTTCCGAAACTCAAGATTATCGTTTCGCACGGCGGCGGATCGGTGCCGTATCAGATCGGGCGCTGGCAGGCCGATTACGTCCTCAAGGGCGGCGGAACGGTCGACGAGTTCAATCGTAGATTGGGCATGCTGTACTTTGATACCTGCCTGCATGCGCGCAAGTCGCTCGAGCTGCTACTGGGCATCGCGGGCAGCCAACATGTGATGTTCGGAACCGAGAATCCGGGTTCGGGATCGGCTCCTAACCCTGAAACGGGCAAGCCCTTCGACGACATCAAGCCGCTGATCGATGCGATCCAGACGCTTACCGACGAAGACCGCCGCAACATCTTCGAGGACAATGCCCGCCGGCTGTTCTCGCGATTGAAAATCCCGCGAGCTCAAGAAGCTCAAACGGTATCGAGGTAGCAACATGGCGAAGATCACCTTCGGGCTCGGCACCTCGCACGGCCCCATGCTCTCGATTCCGCCAGAGTACTGGAAGGATCGGGTCTCATTCGATCGCCAGGCGCGTCATTTCTACCGGGGCAAAACTTACACGTTCGACGAAATGGTGACCTTGCGTAAAGATGCCCACCTGGCCGATCAGATCACCCCCGAAGTCATGCTGGAACGGCATAACCGCAACCAGAATGCGATCCGACAACTCGCCGATTATTTCGATCAGCACCGCCCGGATATCGCGGTAGTCGTCGGCAATGACCAGATGGAGATTTTCACCGATCAGCATGTTCCGGCGTTCGCCGTGTTCTGGGGCGATCACGTGGAAGGTCACCCCAGGTCGCCCGAATTCCTGGCGAAGCTCAATCCAGCCGTGGCGCGCGCCGAGGCCGATCGCACGCCCTCCGTTCATACCGACTATCCATGTTCGCCCGAGCTCGGCAAACACGTCATCCAGAGCGTCATCACGGACGGCTTTGATGTTTCCCAGCTCACTAAGCTTCCGACCGGCGAGATCGGGTCGAACGCCGTGCCCCACGCCTATGGGTTCGTGTACCGCCGCATCATGCGCGATAGAGTGCCCATGCAGGTCCCGCTGCTCGTGAATACGTTCTATCCTCCCAACCAGCCCCCAGCCGGACGCTGCTTCCAGTTCGGCCGGGCACTCGCACGTGCGGTCACGTCGTGGCCAGCGGATATTAAAGTGGCGTTCATTGCATCGGGCGGCATGACGCATTTCGTCCTCGATGAATCCTTCGATCACGAACTGCTCGATACGATGCAGGCAGGGGACGCGGCCAAGCTCGCCAGCATTCCCGAAAATATGTTCCAGGCCGGGACCTCCGAGATTAAGAATTGGATCGTGGTCGCGGGCGTTATGGCCGAAGCTGGACTCAAAATGAGTCTGGTCGATTACGTACCTTGTTATCGATCCGACGCGGGGACCGGCAGCGCCATGGGGTTCGCGCGTTGGTGCTAGTTTAGTAGTGCTGCAATGAACCGGCGTATCGCATTGTTCGCCATTCTCCTGGCGGCGCAAGCCGCGTCGGCGCAGCAACTCCAGAAAATCACCATCAACTACGCTACCCGAACCGGTCAAGTTTGGCCGCTCTACATTGCCAAGGAAGGCGGCTATTACCAGAAGTACGGGCTTGACGCAAACTTAGTCTTTGCCATTCATCCCGCCGGCATCGCGATGGTTGTAAGCGGCGAAGCTGTCATGACTCCTTACACGCTGGAGCAATCCATGACGGCCGCCTACAAAGACGGGTCGCTTGTTGTTCTGGGTAGTCCCTTCAAGAAGAGCCTCTTCGCCCTCATGGCGACCAAAGACATCAAACGTGTTCAGGATCTCAAGGGAAAACGCATCGGCGTGAGCCAGGTGGGCGACGCTCCCTACAACTACACCAATGGCCTCATCGCCAAGGCCGGCCTGAAGCCTCACGACATCCAATGGGTGCCCACTGGCGGCGATGTCAGCACTCGCGCCACGGCTCTGCTTAGCGGACGCGTCGACGCAACCATGATCACCGCACCCGTGTACTTCAAGATCGAGGAACAGGGCTACACCAACCTCGGCAACATCAGCGACTACGAAGACATTTACGCGCCCTCGGTGTACTTATTCCGGAAGGCGACCATCGCCGCCAATCCTAAACTGCCCGAACTGCTGATGAAAGCGCACGCCGAAGCGATCAAACGTTTCTATGACGATAAGGCCTTCGCACTGAAGGCGTATCAGGCCTGGGACAAGCAAGATCCGGCCGAGCTAGAGCGCACCTACGACCACTACAAGGAAGTAAACACCTACGAACGTGTCCCTTATCTTCCGGCCGCAGCAGTTAAATACATCCTGGAACACGTTGCCGATCCGCAAATCGCGGCGCAGATGCGGGCTTACGATTTTCACAAAGTGATCGACAACAGCTTAGTGGACCGCCTGGTGAAAGAAGGCTTCTTCGAGAGCCTGTTCGGTCCTGGAATCAAGGCCGAAGAAGATCGCAAGTCCAAAATTGCCTTCCGGTAGACGTTCCCTAGATCCCTTAAAACCTGAGGATCATATGCTCCTCATCGATGTATCGATCCCCCACCATCAGCGCCTCGGGTTCGATTCCGTAGGATCGAAAACCCGCATTCGAGTAAAGCCTGCGGGCGTTCTCCTGAGTAGCCGCAACGGAGAGGTGAACGCAGCGCAAACCCGGTATCGTTGCGGCCCGCCGCAAAGCCTCATCGAGCAATGCTCTACCTATGCCGCGGCTGCGGTTCGACGGCGCGACAAACATTCCCCAGATTCCACCCCGATGACGCCGCTTCAGTCGCAGTTCTCGATAGAATCCGACCATCCCAACCAGTTCTGAATCGACAAAGGCACCTATTACGAAGTTCTCATCACCACCGGAACGGAGCCGGCTTGCGTACGATTCTATCGAGGTTTGGCGATGTTCCTCAGCCGACTCTCCGAAAGCTTCCGGGTGGGTCTCCAAGGCATGCAGTCGTAGCTTCCAAAGGGCTTCGACCTCCGCTTCGCCTAATCGTCTCGCTTCCATCAATCCAGAATACGTGGCAGCGCGCCCTGGTTTCGCGGGGCTACAATTAGGATGCAAGATGAGAATGGGTCGTATCCGAGCTACCTTAGTGGCGATGGGCCTTCTGGGGCTCGCCGTAGTGGCGTTTTCTCAAGGATTTGGCCGCTTTCGAGGCTTTAGTTCGGATGCGCCAGAATCCGAATTCCCAGCGAACGCGGAATTCCATTTTCTCCGAGTTGAGTATCAAGACAATCGAGGCGGGGGATTTGGCGGCGGCTTCAGACAGGTTTCGCGCCGGGGAAGAGCCTCCGGCTGGTGGGCCCAGGATTGGCCCGACGCCGACGAACACTTCACCAAAGGCGTCCAACGGCTGACGCGAATCGACGCGGGGAACCCCCAGCATGTATCTCTTAAGGATGAGAAGCTTTTCGACTATCCATGGATCTACGCCACCCAGACTGGCTACTGGGACCTTTCCGATCAAGAGACCTCGCAGCTCCGGGAATATCTTTTGCGCGGCGGTTTTATCATGACCGATGATTTCTGGGACCAGAACGGACCGCAGGAATGGGAAGTTTTCACCGAAGCCATGAACCGCGTGTTGCCGGGCCAGCCCATCAACGATATCGGACTCGACGATTCGGTCATGCACGTTCTTTACGACATCCAGCAAAAAGATCTGATGTTTATTCCCGGGTCACGCCATTTGGGAGGGGACGGAAGAGTCTATCAACCGCCGGGCACCAAATCCGCGTGGAAGGCCATGTACGATCCTGAGAATCGCATGGTCGTCTCCGTCAATTTCGACACGGACATCGGGGACGCCTGGGAATTCGCCGACGTTCCCTACTATCCCGAGGCGATGACCACGCTGGCGTATCACTACGGGATCAATTATCTGATGTACGCCATTACGCACTAGCGCTTGGCAAGGAATGTCTGCACGATGCGGAGGTAATCTTCCGGCGCTTCCTGATGCGGATAGTGTCCGAGCTTGGGCATCGTCACGATCTCGACCGCCGGTAGACTCTCCTTCAACTTCTTCTGCGTTTCCAGAGGCACGATACTACTTGCGCCACCCAAAATGTAAATCGTCGGGCATGTGATCTTGAGCACTTGTGTCCACAGTTCTGTGGGAACGAATCCCTTGACCAGATTCGGATCGCGCTTCCACACGATGCGGCCATCCTCGCGCCGTTTGCTGCCAAAGTGGGCGTAATTGCGCTGCAATTCTTCGGAAACCGTCCCACCGCCGCGCATCAGGGAAGCGACCAATTCGTCTTCCGACGCCCAGCCGTTTTCTTCCTGCTGGACTCTGCGAGCAAAACCCGAGGCGATTTCATTGGTCCGCTCCGGTCCCACATCTTCGACCACCAGCTTCGCTACGCGCTCCGGGTGCGTGCCTGCATAGACCTGGACCACGCGGCCGCCGGTGGAATTCCCGAGCAGGACAACGTCACTCAAATTTAGCTGTTCGACGAACGCCGCCAGGTCCTTGGCGTAATCCTCCACCAGATAAGCGCCCTCAGGCGACCAAGCCGAATCGCCGTGGCCGCGCATGTCGATAGCGATGACGTGATAATCTTGGCTGAATCGCGGCGCGATGTGGTCGAAGGAGTGGGCGACGCGGCCAATCCCGTGCAGCATGATGAAGGGTTGCTTGTCGGGCGAACCCCAGTCGAGATAGTGCAGGCGCAGACCGTTGACCGTGACGAAGCGGTCCTGATATGAAGTCTGTGCCGCCAGGGACACAGCCGCTAGCATCAGCAGCCTCGCACGTTTACGGAAGCCGGATATTCTGTTCACCGCACACCTCGAACAAACTCAGCACATTGGTAATGCTGAACAGTTGCCTTACACGCGCACTCAGGTTGATCACCTCCAGCCGCCCGCCCGCAGTCTTGACCGAAACATACAGTCCAATGATTGAACCGAGCCCGCTACTGTCCATGTAGCCGAGATCGGTCAAGTCGAGCACGATCCGCTTGGAACCGGGGATCAAGCCGCGAACCTCAGTCTGCAGGATTCCCGTCGAGCCGGTGAGCAGCTTGCCGGAACATCGCACGAACGCGGCGTCGCCTTCCATGGAGGTGACTAGCGTCAAGTGGGAAACTGGTTTAGCGGCGGAGTTCTCGGCGGCCATGCCTCCTATCATATGAAAAACGACGTTCCAGTAGAGGTGTTATCCTCTGGAGGGATTTGATCGCTCCATGAGCCGTCGATACATCCTGTTCCTGCTGGCGGGCGGCGCCATCTTCGTCGGCTCGCTGTGTGCGTGGCAGCGCGAATTTCGCGAGTATCCGGCCATCGAGTACAACAATTTCCCGCTGCCCCAGGACGCTCAGCGACCCGCTGAATGGGTATTTGCGAGGCTGATGTATCCGCCGGCGCCGACAGCGCGTTTCGACCGTTCCGGGCGCCGCGGTTGGGCCAACGGCATGTCCAGTTGGACGCAGGATTACCCTCGCGCCGATCGTCATTTTCTTACCGCCATCATGCGTCTCACCCGCATCGACGCGCGGCCGGTGGAGCAGCCGGTCAACCTGGACGATGAAGATGACGTTTACAACTGGCCCATGCTCTACGCGGTGCGGCCGGGCGAATGGGATCTGACCGACAAGCAAGCTGCCAAGATGCGCGATTACCTGGCTCGTGGAGGCTTCTTCTGGTGCGATGATTTTTGGGGGCCGTTTGAGTGGGACGTTTTCATGCAGAGCATGGGTCGCGTCCTGCCGGGGAAGACCCCCGTTGATATTCCTGAAGAAGACACCGCGTTTCACATCCTCTACGACCTCAACAACCGTTTCCAGGTTCTGGGCGCTTGGGGTCTGTACGGCCGCGGCGCGCAGAACGGCGGCGATATTCCCTATTGGCGCGCCATCTACGACGACAAGGGCCGGATTGAGGCAGCCATTACGCCCAACTCGGATCTGGGCGATGCGTGGGAATACGCCGACGATCCCCGCTATCCGGAGCGGTACTCACATCTGGCCATTAATATCGGGGTCAACTACGTGATGTACGCTCTGACGCATTAGCGTCCGGCATGCGGATCAACGAGACGCCCGGTACGGAACTCGAGACTTCCTTGTCGGCCATGACAGCTTCCAGATTTCGTAAAGCCAGGCACGCGTGTTCCCTGGCCAGGGCTTCCGCGCGGCTTCCTTGGCGTTTCTCAATCGCTTCCATGATCGCCTGGTGATGATCGTGAGCGACGGTGAGCAACTCTTTGGCCTTCGGCAATTTCAGCCGTGCGAATACCGTGGCGCTGGGTGACGCGAAAGGAAGGGATAGCAGCCGATCCACCGTCCTGCGGAGCATGGGGCTCTTCGCCAAATCGACCAAGGTCGAATGGAAGGCCTCATTCAAATCCAGATAAGTCGCGAACGAATCAATGGTGGGAACCAGCTCAGGAGCGAGCGGCATCACCAGTTCCAGCTCGTTTTGAAGCGAGTGAAGACCGGCGAGCTCGCGACGGTCCTGCAACCTTTCGGCCGCCAGCCTGGCTGCCGAGCCTTCCAGAACACCGCGCAGCTCGATGGTGTCGTACACATCGGTCAACGTGAAGGCGCGCACGACGAAGCCGCCGGTCGGTACGATTTCGAGCAGACCTTCGTTCGCCAGACGATCGAGAGCCAGCCGCAGGGGAGTCCGCGAAACGCCCAGGCGCGCGACCAAGGGAAGCTCCGATAGGCGCTCTCCCGGCTGAAAATCGCCGCGCAAAAGCATCTCACGCAGGTTCAGGACTGTGCGTCCGGTCTGAGAAGAAAACTCCGGGGCAGTGTTGGCTCCTGTAGGCACAATGAAGGGAATCTTACCACAGTGCTAAAATCAGCCCCCATGACTTTTCCAGCAATTCCAAAAACGCCGCGAGTTTTTCGTTTCTTCCGTAAAATGCGGCCGCGATCGATTTCGAAGCTCTCGCCCATGGCATGCCCCCGCGCATTTTGGATACCGGATCAGCGTATGCAGGTGTTCGGCATTCCTTGGGAAATGCCCATTTTTCTGTGCCCGTGGGCGGGCAGAAAATGTTCCACAGAAGGCGAGGCCGCGGTAGCGCGGGCGGCGGTCAAAAGTAGCTAGAATTGGTTTGGTTGTGTACGTTTAAACGACTAGGAGAATACCAATACAATGCGAGTAACTCGGTTTCTGATGGCTCTGGCACTGGTCGTAGCGGTCGGCGCGGGCTCCATGATCGCCCAGGACAAAGGGGGCAGGGGCGGCGGCAAAGGCGGTGGAAAGGGCAAGGGTCCCAATCTTCCTCCGATGGTTAAGATGACGATCGCAGGCTTCGCCGACGGCGGCAAGATTCCCGCCGCGAATACGTGCGCAGCAGGTCAGGGAGTTCCCTCCCCCGCGATTAGCTGGACCCCTGGGCCCGCCGGAACCATGAGCTATACTCTGATCCTGCACGATCCGGATCCCGTCATTGCCGGCTCCGCGACTAACGACGTCCTGCACTGGGCCATCTTCGACATTCCGGGCGATGCAACCAGTCTGCCGGCCGGTGTACCGAACCAAGCGGACCTTCCGAGCGGCGCCAAGCAGCCTAACAATATCGCGGGACAGCCCGGGTATTTCGGTCCGTGCCCTCCGGCCGGTCACGGCGATCATCACTATACGTTCGAGATCTATGCTCTGAGTGCGAAGCTGGGCCTGCCGGCCAGCACCTCGCGTGCGGATCTGATGAACGCCATGAACGGCAAGGTTCTCTCGAAGGGCGTGTACATCGGGATGTTTGGGCAACAATAGGATCCATGGCGTTTTCCCGGCGTACTCTGATCGCTAGCGCGGCGCTGGTCCCTGTCGCCGCGCTGAAGTCCTCTGGACAGCGATCAGAGCACGCCTTGACGCCCGCGCAGCTTCGTACCCTCGAAGCATTCATTGACCGGCTGATTCCGCGCGATGAAAACGGTCCGGGCGCAGTGGACGCGGGGGCACAGAATTACATAGACCGCCAACTGGCCGGATATCTTAGGGACGAGAAGGACATGTTCATAGCCGGTCTGGAAGCGGTGGATGCGTATGCTCGCCGAGTGCACGGCGCGCCGTTGGCCGATCTTGTTGACGAACAGCGGGACGCGGTGCTCACTGCTATCGAAGCTAATCGAGCCGAGGGACTCACCACGGGCCGGGCATTCTTCAATCGCGCGCGCCGGTTGACGCTCGAAGGAATGTTCGGTGATCCGTATTACGGCGGGAACAAAAACTTCGCGGGCTGGGACTTGATCAAGTATCCGGGTCCACGTCCGGCCGCAGGTCCCGAGCACCAGAAAATGTCGACTCCGGACACGCCGTATCATCGGTCGGCTTTTGGACCCGATTCCGGGCACGATCATTAGCCGCTATTTTGTCTTGGGCGGATACTTGTCGATCGATTTCCGGACCATGTCGTCCAGGTGCTGGGCGATCTGCATGGGATCGTTCTTCTCTTCCTCCGCAACCGAGCGCCAGACGAGTTCCTTGCGATTCGTATCGCGCAGGTTGATGACCAAGGTCCCCTGGGTGTATGCTACGCGCACACGCCGCGTACCCAGCCCGCGCCAGCCTGCCGGATAAGCCTCCACTTCCGATTTTCGGGCTTGTCCCAGCGTGAAGCGGACGTTCAGATCGGGCTTGCTCTCGACTTCCATCAGCCCCTTCTCGGTAAGCCGCTTGCGGATTTCGTTTTCGATCTTGCGCCGGGTGAGATCGCTATTGAGCGCGGCCGCCTTAGCGTTGATTTGGCCCTCCACGATGTGAAACGTCTTATAGCGTTCGAAGACCGCGGAGTCGTCAAATTCGATGTCGACCTTTTGCGCCAGCGCCGGTCCCACGGCCAGTACCAGAAGCAGCAACAATGTGCCGGGAAGTTTCATGCCAAAACTGTATCAGAATCTGGGTTACTGCAAAACCGGCAGCAGGGCACTCGATGGCACGAAAAGGCTGCCCTCCGTGACACCTTCGGGGGCGCAACGCTGGAGCAGTCGATGCAGTTCATCGGGCGTCGAGCGACCGGCGAAAAAGTCGGCGAACGCACGGCTGACGTGGGTAACCTGAGCCGCTGTCTCATGGACGAACTCGAGCCGGAAATGCCGGATTCCTGCCGCCAGCCACTCGGCTAGATGCAGGCTGGCTTCCTGCGCCTCGGCTCCAAACACGGTGTTGCGGCAGCCCACATCCGCCATCAGTGGATGAGGACGGCCAGCGGAATCGCGCAACGCGATTTGGTGTTTCTCGCATGGCCGGCCGCAATCGCGATAACTGGTGCCAGTGGAAAGGAACCGGCAAAAAACGCAGTGTTCGGTGTGGAACACGGGCAGGTGGTGATAGGCGATCGCTTCGAGGCGTGCCGGATCAACACCGCGAGCCAGTTCGGCGATCTGCGCGGCGTTCAAATCGTGCGTTGGAGCCAGGCGGCTCAGTCCCATGCCCAACAGCAGGTCGGCCGAGATTGTGTTCGCGGCGTTCAGACTGAAGTCACCGTCCAGGCGGACGTTCGCCGCGCGCAATGTTTCGAGAAGACCGGCGGAGCGGACCAAAATCGGGCACTCGCAACGCAGCAGAAAATCGGCAATTCTCTGTTCTCCTGGTTTCAAGACCCGTGGGCTGGCGACGCGTGCCTCGATCCCGGCGGACTTCACGCGGTCGAGCGAGGACCGCAGACCGTATAGATCCAGATAATCCAGAGTGATACTAGCGGGCGCGAGCGCGATGGCAGAATCCAGCTGCTCCGCAGTTCGGACTAGAATATGGAGTTGCGTCGCCTGCGCCACCGCCGGTTTCGGCGCGGGTAACAACTGCTCGATCGCAGTCAATGGGTCGTGGACCTCGAAGGTGCGCAGCTTGGATTGGAGTTCCGCCAGTTTCTCGACAGCTTGCCTTCGCAACTGATTGAGCAGTGAGCTGGGTGCGAAAGCCGATCCTTCGCATGCGAGTTCCAATTCGCCGAGCTCATAGGGCGTGTTACCCAGACGGCCCAGTTGTTCGCGCAGGAACTCGGGAGTAAGCCCACGATTCTGAGCAACCTCGAGCGGCGCATCGGACGCGACGCGGATGCGAATATCGGGATGCGCTGGCAGGAACCATTCGAGCTCCAGGGGCTCACCTTCTCGCGCGGCCACGCGGACATTCACCTTCTGCTTGTTCACGGGTGATGCAGCTGTAATGTAAGGCCTCGCGGACTTATCGATCTCGGGGTCATGAGTGCGCCACACCAGATCGCCGGGGCGAATCCGCGAGGTGTTCACCGCGCCATTGGCGAATGCCAGTTCCAGATTTCCCGCGCTCTGCAGGACCTGATAAATGCGGCCACCCTCTTCCGTTTCCTGGGGACTACGCCAGTCCGCGGCATCGAACACCACTCCGTCGCCCGGTTTCAACGGCGACACAACAACATCGGGCTTGACCAGCACATCGGTCGGAGACACACGAATGACACGGCCAACGCGGACGCCCCGATGCCGTGGCGCGCGACCCCTCACAACCACCTGGTGATTGGTCCCGGTCAAGAAAAACGGACCCAGCCCCCGCGAATACACCTGTTCCAGCTCCGCTTTAACCCCACGATCCGCGGACTGTTCGCGACCCGCCCACGCATCATCCACCGCTTTTCGATACGCCCGCGTGGTGAGCGCAACATACTCCGCGTCCTTATATCGGCCTTCGATCTTGAGCGCCGAGATGCCGATGTCCACTATCTCCGGTACTTGTTCGAGCGCATACAGATCGCCCGGCGAGAGCAGATAGCGCGCGTCGCCTAAAGGTTCTAAGCGGCCATCGACCAACATTTCATAGGGCAGACGACAGGCTTGCGCGCACTGCCCACGATTGGCGCTGCGTCCACCCCAGGCTTCCGAAGAGAAGCATTGCCCGGAATAGGAGACGCACAGTGCGCCGTGCACGAACAGCTCGAGCTCCGCATCGGTCTGCCGGCGGATCGCGCGAATCTCGTCGAGCGAAAGTTCACGCGCGAGAATCATGCGGCGCACGCCGAGCCCTATGGCATGTCTCACACCTTCCACGCTGGTGATGCTCATCTGTGTGCTGCCGTGGATTTCGAGATCCGGCGCGATGCGGCGGGCCAGTGCGACAGCCGCCCAATCCTGGACCAGGATTGCGTCGGCTCCGGCTTCCGCGATCGCGGCAAGAGCTTTAGCCGCGGCCGGGAGCTCGTTGTCGAAGATCAAGGTGTTGAATGTTATGTAACCTTTAACGCCTCGGCGATGCAGGGTTCGCATGGCTTCGGGCAACTCCGCCATGGTGAATCCGGACTTGGCGCGCGCGGTGAAATGCGTCAGCCCGAAGTACACAGCGTCGGCGCCGGCTTCGACAGCGGCGTGGAGCTGCGGCCAGTGACCCGCAGGACTCTTGATTTCGGGCTTGATGCGGGAAGGAACCACTACATCAAGTGTATGCTGCCGCCCAACGGGGACCGCCGGGGGCGGCGGTAAGATGGGGATACACTGAAAGATCCTATGAAATTCGCAGCCGTCATCGAATACACGCCGGACAAGAGCAAAATCGCTCATTTCCGTCCTCCGCATCGCGAATACCTGATGGGTCTCAGAAAAGCCGGTAAAGCGGCTATGGCCGGGCCGTTCACCGACGATAGCGGCGGGCTGCTGATCTACGAGGCGGAATCGAAAGAAGACGTCGAGCGGATGATACGGGACGATCCGTTCGGACAAGGCGGCGTGTTTGTATCCTGGACCATCCGTCCCTGGAATCTGCTGTGGGTGAATCAGGATCTGATGCCGGCCTAAGCGTACCCGGCGTATAAGCGTGTGATCAAGCTGAAAAACGCGTGCTGGCTGAGCCTGGGCGTCATGGCTTTGAGCGGCTGCCTCTACGCGTATCAGCGTCCTTGGCGGCTATTCGAGAGTCTCGAAGCCTATGACGACATCCCCCTGCCGAAGGACGGACAGGATCCGGCGGAATTCGTATTCGCCCGTCTGATGTATCCGTCGCTTCCCTACGCGAAGTTCGAGTTCCGAGGTCGCCGGGACTGGCGTGAGGGCGGCACTAGTTGGACCGAAGACTATCCGCGTGCCGATCGGCATTTCCTGACCGCCCTGCGGCGCTTGAGCCGCGTGGACGCGCGTAGCCTGGAGCAGCCGGTGAATCCGGACGACGTGGATGACATCTACAACTGGCCGTGGCTGTATTCAGGTCTGACTGGCAACTGGGATCTGACCGATGAGCAAGCTGCGAAAATCCGTGAATACCTGCTGCGCGGGGGCTTCTTCTACGCGGATGATTTTTGGGGTCCCGACGAGTGGCGCGGGTTTGAAGCGGGCATGAAGAAGATCTTTCCCAACCGCGATATCGTCGAGCTGACCAATGAAGAGGCCCTGTTTCACATCGTCTACGACTTGAATGACCGGTATCAGATCCTAGGCGAATGGGGCCTGCGCCGAGGGCCGCGCGACGGCGGAATCACGCCGCATTGGCTGGGCGTACGCGACGATAAGGGCCGGCTGATGGTGACCGTCTCCTTCAACTCGGATATAGGCGATTCGTGGGAGTTCGCGGACGCGCCAGCGTACCCGGAGCGATTTTCGGCCCTGGGGATCCGCATCGGCGTGAACTACGTTCTCTATTCAATGACGCACTAACACGGCAGGAGCCAGGAACGCACACAGCCGTCCGAGCATGTCATAGTGTTCCTTCACCTGCAAAGCTGCTACGCGACTCCCTGCGTCTGGATCGGAGAAGAAGCCGATGCCCCCACGCGGCAGGCCAGGCTCCGACCAGGAATCCACCGGCTGGTCTTGGACTGACAGTGCGTAGTGATCGCCTTTTACGTCCAGGCTCACACGATAGATGGTATCGGGCCGCGCGCTTATCCGCAGAGGCGTGGTCACTTGATTTTGTGTTTTGCCGTTAATCACGGCATAGCGAGTGACGCCGATTTTCGGCACCGGCCCCGGCTTCAGCACGGCAATCCGGACGGCATAGTAGTCGTTGAAATCAGCGGCGCGCACCGCCCAGCTCAGCGCACTGCGGTCGACGGTCCCCACAAATTGCATCTGATAATCGGTCAGACCCAGTGAGGGACGATACAGCGCGAGCGCGCCGGGATGTACGAAACCCGCGCCATCGGACGTCCAGGAAGGACGAGCGCCCTCGCGGTTCATCCAATCGTCCAAACCCGCCCGGAAATCTTCATCGAGTGCCACAGCCGCGCGATCGAGTAGCGCTTGGTGCGCATTTTGCCAGCCTTGGTGCACCGTCTCGGCCGTAGGCGGCATTCGCAGCGTTATGCCATACAGCGCTGTAACGGAGAGAATCCCGATCGCTATATTGAGAAGCTGCTGCTGATCGAAGTGGATTGCTTTCATGGTTTCCTCAAGTGCAGTTCCGAGTTTAAAGCGGGGACTTTCCGCGATAGTGTTTGCCACGACAGAATTTGGGGCGGGTGGACGCCAGCTTGGAAGCTGGAGCAAGAAGGGGCGGGAATGCAGAACCTTAAAGTTCGACACAGGACCAAACGGCCGAAGCGATTGCAGCAGGTTCAAGAAAGTTCTGGCGGGCACCTGCGGCGTTAGCGCGATTGAGCAGGCCAACGGAATGAGCGTATCCGAAGCACGCGGTGCGATGTCCCGGCTCGGTTCGCCCCCCGAATGCGTGGGATGGATTGGTCGGCATGACAGCGGGACACCAAGCGCTCTCGCTTGAGCATCCACGTAGCCCAAGTTTCCCGAGTTCGGTTTCACCGTATACGAGAGACGGGCGAGCTTGTCCGCGGTCTTAAGCGTGAGCACGGCTAAGGACTCGGGGTGCCTATCGTGCTGTTTGCTTCGGTAAGGTGAAGCCATCGAGCCTCGACATAGAGGGATTCGCGTTGAACATCTGCTTAGATGCTACGCTCCAAGTCGGAGAGGCTTACCCGGTGCTTGGGTACTAGCAGTTCTCAGGTGGTGGGCAGTACCTTGGATGGTGCGAACGGTGGGGGTCGAACCCACATGGCTGTTAACCGCTGGAACCTAAATCCAGTGCGTCTGCCAGTTCCGCCACGTTCGCACGAAGTAGACTGTCGTTATTATATCGGCTTACCTGGCGTAGGCGGCAGCGCTGCGGTCGCGTTCCAAGGGCTCGGCCGCCGTAAGGCGCGGCGTTTTGCGGCCGCACCCGCAGACCGAAAATTCCAGCCGGTACCCGTCCCAGCTCAATCCGGGAACCTCGATGTGCAGCCCGTCGTGCGCCTCGCACTCGGCCGCCAGCAGCTCGCCGTTTGCCTTGATGATCTGCTCAAACACTGGGACGCGAAAGACTCGCCATAACCGCGCGCGATCCGCCGTCGGGAGCAACGGGTCAGCGCGACCCGCGATCGCTATGAGCGCGTGAGTGAGTATAGGTGGCTGCCCGGCCGCCGCCAAACTCAAGAGTTGCTCGCGAGGAGCCGCGATGGCGGCAGGCGCGAATGCGGAGACCTCCGCCGACCAGCCTTCCGGAAAAACCCGAACGGGATAGCTCGGGCGAAACCGTGGTTGCCGGAAAGAGGCCGCTAGCACGGCCGTGCGTGGAACCGGGTCCAGCGGATACCGGAACACAGATTTTCGACCAAGGCGAAGAGTATTGAGAGTGCTAATGACAAGCGTCATGCATAAATGACGTTGCCTTAGGCTGCGAGAATTCTCACCAGATTTTCGCCAAAGATGGCCCGCGCGTCCGCCTCGCTGGTTCCAATCTCATAAAGAGCCTTCGCCTGGTCTTCGAAGATCGTGTGATGCCAGCCGCGCGGAAAAAACGACGAATCGGTTCCAAAGAGCAGCCGCTTGGGCCCCGCCACATCCAGTGCGTGCCGAAAGACCTCGCGCAAAGTCACAGGCCCCGGCTGGTAACGCATCCAGTGATTAGAACTGGATGTATCCAGATAGATGTTCGAGCACTGGTCGGCCAGCATCAGCGATTCTCGAAAATAGCCCGCCCCGAAATGCGGCACGATGACCGGGACCTCGGGATAGCGTAGTGCGACTGCGTGTAAATCGATGGGGTTCGAAAATCGCATATCGAAAGGGGAGGACAATCCCAGTTTCTTGCGGATGCCTACGCTCAGCACGCCGCAGTGCACAAACACCGCCCGCTTTTGGCTCTGGGCCCATTCGAACACCGGACGGACGCATTCGTCCTGAACCGAGTATCCATGCATCGCCGGAAACAGACAGGCAACGCGCACATCGGAAAAAGCCGCGGGCAGACCGTCGGTTAGCGCCCGCGGGTTAATCATGGCGTAGGCAAAGAAGCGGTCCGGGTAGGCACGCACTGCGGAGGCCACCGAACCTTCGTCGCCGGGAACGCTGGCGATCAGAGCGGATGCGAACACGCCGTGCCGGTTGAGTTCGTGCACCCAAATCTCGGCCAGCTTCTCAGGCTCGTGCGGAGGCAGTTGCCAGCCGAGGTGCGCGCCCGCAGCTTCGAGCGTCAACCCGGGCTTCTGACTCGCCGCGGATGAGATCAGCGTCGTAAAAAAATGATGCGAGAAGAAATGAAGATGGGCATCAGCAACAGCCAGCGGTCCCCAGGGCGAGGACCGGGTGATGCGGTCGGTCATCTGGGGCTGCCATGCGCTGCCTGCGTCAGGCCCGTGGAAAGCGCGAGCTGCGTCAGACCAGCCACGTTGTTAACCCCCAGCTTCTTCATCATGGTCTTTCTGTAGCTGCGTACGGTTTGCTCGCGCAGGTCCAGAAGCACCGCGATTTCCTTGCTGGTCTTTCCGTCCGCCACCAGGCGCAGCACCTGCACCTCGCGCGGCGAAAGCGCTTCGAGCACCTGGGGAGTCTGGCGAGCTTCCAAATCGCCTTTCTGAATGCGGGTAAGCAAGCGATCGGAGACCTGCGGACTAAGGTACATCCCGCCGGCCGCGACCATCCGCAGCGCTTCGAGAAGGTCGTTATCGGACGCGCGTTTCAGAACAAACGCCCGGGCGCCGGAGCGAACCGCGCTGACAACCGAATGTTCATCGTCGTACATCGAAAGAATCACGACCTTGCAGTCGGGCTGATGACGCAGGATTTCGGCTGTGGTTTCCACTCCGTTCAATCCCGGCAGACCGATGTCCATCAATACCAGTTGCGGATGGCACTTCCTGACGAACTGAACGGCGTCGGTACCATTCTCGGCCTCGCCGACCACGCGAAATTCGCTTGAGCGGTTCAGGATGGCCTTGATGCCATCGCGCATGATCTTGTGATCATCCACGAGGAGGACGTCGAATGGCATAACGAATGGAAACAATTGTACCTTTTCCCGTCGTGCATGCAAACCCGAGCCCCTGCGCGCGCGCAAGGGTGCCGGTGGCCGCTAACGCGCGGGCACGGCCGGATTTCCTCCCGTCGTCCACGACGCGCAGAACCAGCGAACCGGCTCCCCGTGCCGTGATACGTACCACGGTGGCTCCCTGGCGAAGGGCTTCTGCCAGCGCCGCAGCGGACGTTTCGTAGACCGCTGCCGCGATCTCCCCTGGTAGGACAGCAGTAGCGGAGTAATCCAAGTCGATATTGCAATTGCTTGACATGTGCTGATCGGCGAGCCGCAGCAGAGCCTGTTTCAGCCCGCCCCTATAGGCCGGCGAAGGGCACAATTCCTGGCTTAGATCCCGAACCCGGCTGAGGGACTCCTCCAGAATCTGAAGCGTTTCATCCAGCCGCTCCTGGGCCGCGGGCACGTCCATCCGTAGCATTTGAAGTTGCACTCCCACGGCCGAGAGAGATGATCCTATATGGTCGTGGAGCGCACGCCCGGCGCGCACCAGCGCAGCCTGGGTCTGAACATAGAGCGCGGCGATCTGCTCGATATCGCTTTTCGCCTCCTTCTTGGAATTGTGCTTGGCTGGCGATCGCCTGGACTGGGCCATCGACTATAGATCTAGCGCTTCCGCTGGACCACTCGGCGGGCCGCGGCGGCGACGTCGCGCGCGAGCAAACCGTATTTATCGAGAAGTTGCTCCGGGGTTGCCGATTCCGCGTAGGTATTCTGGATTCCGACGAACTCCATCGGGACCGGGTGCATCTCTGCAACCACCTGGGCGACACGCACGCCCAAACCGCCATCAACCAGGTGCTCCTCGGATACGACGATGGCGCCCGTTTCACGCGCCGCACGGGCGATAGCTTCGCGATCCAAAGGCTTAATAGTATGGAAATCGATCACCCCGGCGGAAATTCCCTCCGCTTCAAGTGCCTCGGCGGCGCGAATCGATTCGGCAACAAGCAGGCCGGTGGCCATCAAAGTGACATCGGAGCCTTCCAGCAGCTCAATAGATTCGCCGATCTTGAACGTACGCCCCGCTTCATATACACGTGCGACTTTGGGGCGTCCCGCACGGATGAATACCGGTCCAACGTGTGCAGCCGCAAGCTTGACCAGTTCGATCATGGCAATTTCGTCGGCAGGCGAGATCACCGTGAAGCCGGGCAGAGAGCAAGCCAGACTGAGATCCTCCACGCTCATCTGCGATGGCCCATCTTCGCCAATGGAAATGCCGCTGTGCGTACCAACCACCTTCAGATTCACGCTCGGATACGCCACGGTTACCCGCAATTGCTCGAATCCCTTGTTCATGGCGAACACCGAAAAACTGGCCGCGAATGGAATCTTTCCCGCCGACGCCAAACCTGCCCCGATCGCAATCATGTTCGCCTCGGCGATGCCACACTCGATAAAGCGGTCCGGAAACTCCTTCGCGAACCCAGCGGTGTAGGTGGATTTGGACAGGTCCGCATCCAACGCCACTATATTCGGATTCGTCCGCCCGAGTTCCACCAAAGCCTTGCCGAAGGCTTCGCGGGTGGCTGCTCCCAGGGGCAGAGCGTATTTCGTTTGTGTGGGCATCAGGCTAGCTCCTGGAGTGCTTTCGCGCATTCCTCGCGCGTGGGCGCAGTGCCGTGGAACTTCGGATTGTTCTCCATGAATGAGACGCCCTTGCCTTTGATGGTGTGAGCCAGGATGCAGGTTGGTTTGCCCTGCATCGACGAGGCTTCTCCGAAAGCGTTTTGCAAAGCCGCGATGTCATGCCCGTAGGCCTCGATCACGTGCCATCCAAAGCCGCGCCACTTGTCAGCCAGAGGCTCCAGGCTCATGATGTCCTTCACGAAACCGTCCAGTTGGATCTGGTTGTAGTCCACAATCGCCACCAGGTTGTCGACGTGCAGGAAGGCCGCGGCCATGGCTGCTTCCCAGATCTGGCCTTCTTGAATTTCACCATCGCCCAACACGACGTAGGATCGCGACTTGCCGCCGGGTTTTCCTTTATTGAGACGCGCGGCGAGCGACATCCCTATTCCCAACGAAAGTCCCAGGCCCAATGAACCCGTGGAAGCCTCCAGCGACGGAAGAAATCGCACATCCGGATGCCCCTGGTAGATCGAACCGAGCTTACGCAAGGTCATCAGCTTGTCTTTTGGGCAATAACCGCACTCCGCCATCACCGCATAGAGGATCGGACAGCAATGCCCTTTCGACAGGATGAACCGGTCGCGATCGGGCCACTGAGGATTATCGGGATCGTGACGCAGCACGTCGAAAAACAGCGTCGTGACGATTTCCGCCGCCGAGAGGGATCCGCCTGGATGGCCCGAACCTGCCTCAGTGATCATCTCGATCACCGTGCGCCGCATCCGTTTGGTGATGGCAGCCAATTGCGCGACGTCGCTGGTTTTTTGCACGGCTTCCTCAAATGTAGCAGGACGTTATCCCTGTCGTGGGAAGCCGATGCGGCGCTTGGGTCCCGGCGGAGGAATCGCCTTCAGATCACTGATCTCATCTGCGAGTATCGTAATCACCGAATTCTGCCTATTCTTCATATCTTCGATTTTCTCGACGCGAGCGGCCAACTCTTTGTGATTCGCGATCAGCTCGCGCATTCGCACGAACGCACGGATAATGAGGACGCTCATCTTGACCGCGCGCTCGCTGGCCAATACCGCCGAGAGCATCGCCACGCCATGTTCGGTGAACGCGTATGGCAAGTGGCGGCGGCCGCCCCAACTTGAGGTCGCAATTTGCGACCTCAAGTTTTCAGCCTCGGATTCCTTCAGGCGAAACATGAAGTCCTTTGGGAAGCGGCCCAAGTTGCGCTGCACCTGCTCATTTACTCGTTTTGTGGGGACTTGGTAAGCTCCGCGAGGTCAGCATCCAGCATGACCTTTTGTCCCCGAATCATATAAATCCGCCGTTCCACGACTTGAACTGGGACGGGAAGCTTCGAGACGGCCGTTTTAGTCATCTTTTTAGATTGAGAACGCATATCACCAATAGTGATAAGAGGCTCTAAGTTATCTCACTCGATAAGCTGTGTGCTAGCCTGACGTGTTCGATGGCCGACCCCACACGGATTTCAAACCCTGTCAAATGGACGATCTGTGCCATGGCCTCGCTCGGATTCCTTTTTGATATTTACGAAGTGCTGGTGGCCCCGCTGGTGTTGCAGCCTGCCGTCATGGAACTCGGCGGATTCTCTCCCGGCACGCCTGAATACCGCTACTGGACCGGCTTGCTGTTCTGGATCCCACCACTGGTCGGTGGCTTTTGCGGCCTGTGGGGCGGGTACCTGGCGGATCGCTTCGGGCGACGGCGGGTACTCGTTTGGAGCATCCTGCTCTATACGGTGTCGGCTATTTCCGCGGGGATGTCGACGCGGATGGAGACGCTGCTCGTGTTCCGCGCCCTGTGCTTCGCGGGCGTATGCGTCGAATTCATCGCGGCCGTCGCGTGGCTCGCCGAACTGTTCCCCGATCCGAAAATACGCGAAGCCGTGCTCGGCTACACGCAGCTGTTTTCTTCGCTCGGGGGAGCTCTGGTGGCGGGCGCATTCTATTTCGCCAATCGATACGGAGGCAACTTGCCCGCTATTTACGGCGGACACTCCGCGTGGCGTTATACATTGATCTCCGGTTTGGCTCCCGCGATTCCCTTAATGCTCATCCGGCCTTTCCTGCCGGAATCCCCGCAGTGGCAGCAGCGTCGGTCCGAAGGGACACTCAAGCGGCCGAGTGTCGCGGAACTTTTCCGGCCCGAATTTCGCCGCAGCACGATCGTCACGGCCCTGCTATTCGCCTGCGCCTACGGAGCCGCATTCGGAACCGTGCAGCAATCGCCGCAGATCGCCGCGGGACTTCCCGAGGTCCGGCAGCGCCCGACCTCCGAACGTGGCCAGGCGACCGCCGGCGCACAGACGATGCAGGAACTCGGAGGACTGGCGGGTCGATTCGCGATTGCGAGCCTGGGGCTGCTGATCGTCAGCCGGCGCGCGCTGCTGCGTGTATTTCTCATTCCCGGCCTGGTCGTCACAGGCATCGTCTTTTTCTACATGGGCACAACGAGTTTGGAGCTATTCCGCATAGGCGTGTTCATAGCAGGGTTCTTCACGATTGCCCAACTTACGTTCCTGGGAAACTACATGCCGCGCATTTACCCGCTGCATTTGCGAGGGACCGGCGAAGGATTCGCGGCGAACGTCGGCGGGCGGATGCTCGGAACATCGGCATCGTTCGTGACCACTCATCTCGCTGCGATGATGCCGGCGGCGCTACCAGGCGCACAACTCTCCTACGCCGCGGCGCTTGTGGGAATTGGGGTTTATTTGCTGGCGCTGGTGCTCACGTTTTGGCTGCCCGAGCCGCCCGAAAAATTACCCGATTAGACTACGTGGGCGGGTGCCGGCCCACGATTCCGAAAGCATCTTCCAACGCCGCACCAGCCTGGAGCAGGGTGTCTTCCTGCTGCGGTGGAGCGACCATTTGTAGACCGATCGGCATGCCCGCGCTTGAGAATCCGCACGGCAGCGCCAGCGCCGGCCAACCCAACACGTTGAACGGCCGCGTCAGGCGCGTTGCTGCGGTGCGAACGTCTTCGGTGAACGTGCCGATGGCGACATTCATCTCGCCAATTTTGGGCGCAGTCATCGGCGTCGCGGGAGTCATCAGGCAATCGAGATGCTTCCAGATTTTCGAGAAGTCCCGCACCAGTACGGTGCGCACTCGCTGCGCGTTCAAGTAATCGATGGCAGGAATCAGCCGGCCTTGCTCGACCAGAACCTGGATGTCCCGTCCAAATTCGTCACGCCGGTCAAGGTAACGCGCCAGCAGCGCCGAGACTTCCGAAAGCTGGACGATACGACCTGCGACGTTGATGGCCTCAACGTCGGGCAGTTTGATTTCGGTCACGTGCGCTCCCAGCGCCGCCACAGTCTGAACCGCTGCGCGAAACGAGAGCATGACATCTGGAGCGATGCGCTCCACAAAGAAGTTCTCCGGTACACCAATGCGCATGCCGCGAAGATCAGCGTGAGTAACGGGCCGGTAGCCGCTCGAATGTTTCGCGATCGGGCTGAGGGCCAGAGCGACGTCTCGAACTGTGGCCGCCAGCACTCCCGCGTGATCGAGCGTCAGTCCGAGCGGCATCACGCCTCTGCGGCTGACTCGCTCATAGGTCGGCTTCAACCCCACCACGCCGCAGAATGCCGCCGGGATGCGAATCGACCCACCCGTATCCGTACCGGTCGCGAGAGGAACGAGTCCCGCCGCCACCGCTGCAGCCGATCCGCCGCTCGATCCCCCGGGAACCCGCTCCGGATCCCATGGATTGCGAATCGCACCGAAGTGCGGATTGTTGGAGGTGATGCCGTAGGCAAACTCGTGCAGCCCAGTTTTGCCGATTACATTGGCGCCCGCATCGTTCAACTGGCTCACGATGGTCGCGTCGTAGTCCGGCACGAAATCGGCGAAGATTTTCGATCCACCGGTGGTGCGCACGCCGCGAGTGAAAATGTTGTCTTTGTGAGCGATCGGAATGCCGTGCAAAGGTCCCCGGTCGACGCCGCACGCGAGCTCGTGATCTAGTACCGCTGCGCGCAACCGTGCCGCCACGCCCGTAACCGTGATAAAAGCATTCAGACGTGGATTCGCGTCGGCGATCCGCTGCAGCGTTTCTTCCGTCAGCTCACGAACCGAAATCTTCTTGCTGCGCAACGCCGCGCCGATTTCGGCTATCGTCACTCTTCGTCCTCGCGTCCGTTCCACAACAGCGTCTCAGGTGCGATGTCTCGCTCCAATACGCGCAGCGCGGCTTCCAGCTCCTCCAGAGCCGGGATCACGTCCGGCAACAGGTTCTCGGGCACGGGCGGCTCGGCGGCCGCAGCCAATGCTTTCCAGTTAGTCACTCCCTAAATATACAAGTCGTACAATCAAGGTGATGCTGGCCGCTGACAAGCACGTCGCCGCCGCGCCGCTGACCCAGCTCAGCGAAGAAGAATCCATGTTTCAGGCCTCGGTTCGGCGATTTGCCGCCGAACGCCTGGCTCCCCACGTTCGAGCCATGGATGACGCCGGCGTCTTTCGCAAAGGACTGCTGACGGAACTGTTCGACTTGGGACTGATGGCCATTGACGTCCCGGAAGAGTATGGCGGACAGGGCGGAACATTCTTTCAAGCGATCCTGGCGATCGAGGAACTGGCCAAGGTCGACCCTTCGGCTTCGGTGATCGTCGATGTGCAAAACACGCTATTCAATAACGCGGTTTTGAGTTGGTCCAACGAGGATCAAAGGCGGCGCTGGCTGCCTCGTGCCGCGAAAGACGCCGTCGCTAGCTATGCGCTCTCGGAAGCTGGATCAGGCTCAGACGCATTTGCGCTGGCGACCCGCGCAGTGGAGGCCGGCGAAGAGTATCGTCTCACTGGACGAAAGCTCTGGATCACCAACGCGGCCGAAGCAAGTTTGTTTTTGTTGTTCGCCACGGTCAATCCCGACGCAGGATACAAGGGCATCACGGCATTTTTGATTGAGCGCGATTTTCCCGGATTCGCCGTCGGCAAGAAAGAAGACAAACTAGGCATACGCGCCTCGTCCACCTGCGAGCTGATTCTGGACGATTGCCGCGTGCCCAAGGCCAATGTCATCGGCGAGGTTGGACAAGGCTACAAGATCGCCATCGAAACACTCAACCAGGGCCGCATCGGGATCGGCGCGCAAATGACCGGCTTGGCGGCGGGAGCATTGGGGCACGCCATCGACTATGCCCGCCAGCGCAAACAATTCGGCAAGCCGATCGCCGATTTCCAAGGGGTACAATTCGAATTAGCGGAGATGGCTGTTGAAGTGGAGGCGGCCCGCCTGATGGTTTACAACGCAGCTCGGCTAAAAGACGCGGGGCAGTCCTATGTGATGGAAGCTGCCATGTGCAAATACTACGCGTCCCAAGTGGCTGAAAGAGTTGCCTCGCGAGCCGTTGAGGTGCTCGGCGGCGTCGGTTTTACCAAGGATTATCCGGTCGAAAAGCTATTTCGCGACGCTAAAATCGGAAGGATCTATGAAGGCACCAGCAACATGCAGCGGTTGACCATCGCCAAGCATCTGCTGGGGAAACCATAGCTTGGCCGCGGTCGTCTGTTTAGAGAGAGGTACGTATGCGCATAGTTGGGCTGATGATTCTCGGAACCGGACTCGTTGTTGCTGCCGCAGACTTACCAGACCCGTCGCCAGCGCAGATCGATGAAATTATCCAGAAATTCGCCGCTAAGGAAGCCGAATTCGCCAAGGCCAGAGAGAGTTACACCTATCACCAGACGGCACGGATCCAGGAGCTGGAGCCGTCCGGAACCGCCAGTGGCAAGTGGGAAACTGTCTCCGACATCATCTTCGATACGGCCGGCAAACGCACTGAAAAAGTGGTACGTGCGCCGGTGTCGACGCTGCACAACATTTTGCTCACTCCGGAGGATTTGGAAGACTTGAAAAGTGTCCAGCCTTTCGTGTTGACCACTGCCGAACTGCCGAAATACCTGATCCGCTATCTCGGCAGGGAAAAGCTGGATGAGATCGGATGCTATGCGTTTGCGGTGAAGCCCAAGAAAGTCGATCCGGGCCAGCGGTACTTTGAAGGGATCGTTTGGGTGGACGATCGGGATCTGCAGATCGTCAAGAGCTATGGGCGCGGTACCGGCGTTTTCAAGAAAAACAACGCTTATCCCAAGTTCGAGACTTACCGAGAACAGATCGACGGTAAGTACTGGTTCCCCACCTATACCATCGCCAACGCCACGCTGCACTTCCCCGAATTCGATCAACGGATCAAGCAAACGGTTCGTTATGAGGACTATAAGCAGTTCGGCGCCACCAGCAGCATCACTTTCGGGGCTGAGGTCGACCAGCCTAAGACCGAGCCAGCTAAACCAGATAAGAAGACCGACTCGCCGGCCAAGAAACAATAGCCCGAACAATAGCCTTCTTGCGCTTGGGTCCTACGGTAAACCCCTAAACTAAGCGTAAGGACCTGCCGATATGAGACTTCGGCATGGTTGTCCACGTAGCTCCACCAGATCAGACGAAGGATGGCGGGGAAACGCCCCCTGAACCCGGCATTGGTCCGCAAGCCGACCGCCGGGAACTCGACCAGGTGAAGGGTGTCTTCCTGGCCAGCCTGAATCACGAAATCCGCACGCCTTTGAGCGGGGTTATGGGCATGCTCGACCTGCTCCTTGAAACCCGCATCGACGAGGACCAGCGCGATTACCTCAATGCGGCCCGGCTGTGCGCCGAGTCGCTTTCCGAGCTTCTCAATGCCAGTCTGCAATACGCAGCCCTGGAGGCTGGCCAGATTGTCGTGGAGGAAACCGAGTTCAGCGTCAAAGAAATGCTGGAGGCGGCCTTATCTCCGCAGCGCCCCAAGGCCGACATCAAGCAGCTGCGGTTGCGGCTGGCTCTCGACAGCGGGCTCCCGGAGACACTTATCGGCGACGCGTCACGCCTGCGGGAGCTTCTCGGTCACCTGGTCAACAACGCCATCAAGTTCACTCATACCGGGTCGGTCGACATCCGTGTGTCGATGCGAGCAGCCCCTGACGTATTCGTGGCGGAAGTGCGCGACACCGGAATCGGCATTCCGCCCGAAAAACTAGGCAGCATCTTCGAATCCTTCCAGCCGGGTGAGAGCGGCCTGGCTCGAGCATATCCAGGACTTGGACTCGGTCTTGCTCTAGCGTATAAGCTGTCCAAGGTAATGAGCGGACGGATTTTGGTCGAAAGCCAACTCGGCGCGGGATCCACATTTACGCTCGAAGTCCCGCTGCGCCGTCCCGCGGCCGTTGAAGGACGCCAAGCCCGCGTCCTCGACGAAGGTCCCGCGGTGCTGGCCGTCGAGGACGATCCGGTCGGCATTACGGTGCTGCGGCACGTCCTGCAGCGGCGCCTCAAGAATGTACACTGCGTAGCCTCGGGCCGGGAAGCGCTCGAAGCGGTAGCGCTGCGGCATTACGATCTGATCCTCATGGACCTTCAGATGCCCGACATTAACGGGCTGGAGGCGGCCGCGCAGATCCGCCAAATGAAAGGCTATAGCGACGTTCCGATCCTCGCCCTCACGGCCAGTTGTTCGGATCAGGTGCGCGAGCAGTGCCGTGCTATTGGCATGAAGGCGTTCCTGTCCAAGCCGATCGACGCCAACGAACTGTGGTCGGCCGTCTCCCGCTATCTGGGCCGCGAAATTCCCCGTTAAAAACCCAAGACTGTTATTGACACAGCCGTCTTGTCGGCACATACTGTTGTCAGTAACTGAGGCAAGCGCGCAGCGCACAGCCAGTTCGTGGCGTTGTGCGCGCAGAGTAACGATATGAGCAAGCCGACCGATCTTGTACAGGGCACTTTGGACCTGCTTATCTTGAAGATCGTGGCCCTCGAACCGATGCACGGTTGGGCCATCGCGCATCGAATCCAGCAGATGTCGAGCGACGTCCTGCAGGTCGGCCAGAGCGCACTGTACCCGGCATTGCACAAACTGGAACAGCAAGGCTGGATCGAGGCCGAGTGGAAAATCTCCGAGACCAACCGCCGCGCCAAATACTACTCGCTCACGCGCTCTGGGCGCAAAGCCCTTGCCGAAGAGGCGGCCAATTGGGAGCGGCTCTCGGGAGCTATTTCCGCAATCGTGCGGACAGGATGACGCGGCATGTCGCGCTGGATCACACAATTTCGATTGACCCTTCGGTCCGTATTCCGCAGAGAGCGCGTTGACCTGGAACTCGACGAGGAACTTCAAGAGCACCTGCAACGTGAGATCGAAGAGGGGCTGAAAGCCGGCCTCGCGCCGGAAGAGGCTCGCTACGCCGCGCTGCGCGCGATGGGAGCAATCGCCAAAAGCAAGGAAGAAACGCGAGATATGCGGCGCGTCAACTTCATCGATAACCTCTTGCGCGATCTCCGGTATGCCGGCCGGTCGATGCGCCGGAATCCAGGCTTTGCCGCGCTCGCCATCCTGATCATGGCGCTCGGCATCGGGGCAAACACGGCGGTTTTCAGCGTTGTCAACGCCGTGCTTCTCAGACCGCTTTCGTATCGCGATCCCGACCGGATTGTGACGCTGTCCACGCGCGTAACCGCGGGCTCGGCGGACGCTGGGCAAAGCTCGCTCGACGAGCAAATTTCGATCCCGAACTTCCAGGACTGGCACGACCAGAGTTCGTCTTTCGAGGCGATGGCGTACTATAACGGCCGGGAAATCCCCGCGACGGCGGGTGCCACAGCGGAGTATGCGCGAGGCACGCAAGTAGGCCCCGAGTTCTTTCAGGTGTTCGATGTTGAGCCAATACTGGGGCGCTTCTTTACGACGGAAGAAGGAAAGTCCGGGAATGGTGGGGCCGCAATGATCAGCTACGCATATTGGCAAAGCCATTTCGCAGGCGACCCGCACGCCCTGGGACAGACGCTTCGCGTCTATGGCCGGCCGATGCCAATCGTCGGTGTCCTGCCTCCCGGTTTCAGGTTTCCGGACAACACAGACCTGTGGGTCCCTCGAAACATAGGCCCCGAAGATATGAAGTACCGTGGAGGGCAAAACTGGCTTGCAGTCGGGCGCCTGAAACCCGGCGTTCGTCTCGAAAGCGCGCAAGCCGAGATGACGATCATCGCCCGGCGGCTGGAGCAGCAATATCCCGAAGCCAATAAGGATCGAACCGTTGGAATCAAGAGGCTGCGCGACAAGATGGTCGGAAACATTCGCCTCACTCTTTACCT
>JAICXC010000148.1 GCA_025980665.1 Bryobacteraceae bacterium | reverse complement strand
GGAGATGCATAAGTGCGTTCCGCACGCGCTCACATTCGTTCCTGGCATCCTCGACGATTATCAGTAGCTTCTGATAGCCATCACCATCCGCCGTCGCTCGTTGCTGCGATAATTCGCCTACGGCCGCCGTATACCGCTCCGTGGCTACGTGATATTGCGAAACCAACACTTGCTCTTCAGAAGATGACGGGTCTACAGCCATAAAACCATCGTAGCAGGCGAGCCACGTAAGTGTTCCTTAGAACAGTTCCGCTGTCTTAAAATCATCGAGCGAATAGGCGGACTCCCTGAGGCAGTCGGGACATGTCAGGTTCTCATTCAACGGGTCTCCGGCATCGCCGGTATGGACTTGGAGCGTGATCTTGTGGCCGCATTTCTTGCAGTCGACGTATAAATGCTTGGCTCCGCGCTTAGTCCTCCGCGCCTTCTTAGAACGCCTGGCCATCTCTTCCATCACCTGTTCATTGTTAGCCAGCATCACGGCCCGAACTTTCTCTATCTGATCCGGCTGAAGTCGCGGGAGCAGGCCGGCGAGCGCAGCATCTAGGGCGGCGATACAGCTGGGAAAACTCAGATTATGGATGAGGAAGCGCCGAATAATCTCGCGCGTCTCCCTTTTGTATACTTCCACGGGTACTTGAAGTATAGGCCCTAATGTTACTGACAGCACATAAACTAGGGACCTCCCTAGTTTCAACCGGAAAACATTTGAAAAAATGGCCCGGTGGTTTGATTTGATTCACCACCGGGCCTTCTTGAGGGAAGAAAAATCTGAAATTCGCGGATTACCTGTTGTGGCCGCCACCGTGGTTGCCGCCACCTCCGCCACCTCCTCCACCGCCATGGGGCTGTCCGCCGCCGCCGCCGCCACCGCCACGGTTTCCACCGCCGCCGCCACCTGGGAAGCCTCCTCCGCCGCCTTGCGGGCGAGGTGCGCTGTATCCTCCACCCGACGGTTGGGGACGGCTCACTTGCGGAGCAGGAGCGCGCTCGCGAACAATGGGCGGGCTAATGCGCACCGGCTGCTGGGGCGCGCTTTGCCGATAGCTTTCCCGCTGGTTTTGCTGCGGAGCATTGCGAACCTGCGGCGACGGCGAGTTGGGCCGGCTGCCCTCGAACGTACGCCATCCCGCGTTATTCGAATTATTGTTCACGGCGCCATTTCGCTGGCCCGCCGCCGGTGCGGCATTATTCACACGCGGCGCGGAGGCCTGTCCGGATGGCCCAAATGTCTGCGCCGGCCGTGCGCTTGCCGGACGCTGTGAAAAGCTTGTATTGGCGTTCACCCGGGGCATCGATCGCGTATTCACCCTGGCGTCCGACATGCGCCGCGATTCGGCCGACGCGTTGAGCGGCAGCCTGCCCTGCACCGAACCCGCCCGTGCCAGGTCATTATTCGAAGCGCGCACGAAGTTGTTGGTATTCACCGAACGTCCCCGGCTGAAATCGTTGGCCGCAACGCTGGTCACGCCATTACGGCCGTTGACAAACCGCGCGTTGCGGAAATTGCTTTCGAGCCTGACGTTGTTGACGATGGTCGCGTTGTTGAAACCGCGCCCGTACCACGGACGGAAGCGCTCGTAGGGAGCCAGCGGAACCCAGCCCACATTGCCGAAACCGAATCCCAGGCCCCCGCCTCCGCCCCAGCCAAAGAAACCAACCAGCGCCGGTCTCCAATAGTGGCGACCGCCGAACGGTCCCGGATACCAGGCCCAGCCGAAGCTGCTCATATACCAGTTGCCGTAATGATACGGAGCCCAACCCCAGGGATCGCCGCTAACCCAGGTCCATCCATAATAGGGTTCGTCCACCCAGCGGCCCACGCGATACGGCGCCCAGCCTGGATCGACATTAGGAACCCAGACGTTCCCATATTGCGGATCGTTGTTCCATTGCCCGTACGCGTCCAAATCTTCGGCGCCCGTGATGTCGGGACTCACATAGCGATAACTCGAGGTGCGATCGAGCAAGCGGTCGCGGTCGACATTCCAGCGGTCCCATTCATCCTGGGGAATCGCGCCGTTGACCATGTATTCGGGATCGGAGGGTGTGCCGCGAGCATCCATAGTGCGGCCTACGGTAAGCGTTTCTGTTCCGCGAGGCGAAAAGATTTCGGCTCGGCCAACGCGTACGGTAATTTCGGTGGTCCCATCCGGAAAGACACTCACGCGATAACTTCCCTGCTCGATGGGCCGTACGGAAACCGTCGGGGTACTGATTTCGACATCCGCGCCGCTATCGCGCAGGACGCGGAACGTCGTGGTGCCGGTGGCCACCTGGACCAGATAACGCCGGTCTTCGAGCTCGCCCATTCGGACTTCGCTGCCTGGCCCCAAGCGAATCATGTTGCCGAAGTCGAACTGAATTTCGGCGCGCCCGTTCGGGCCCGTGGACAACATGTCGTTGACCACCAGAGGTCCATTCAGGGCGGCCGCGCTCAGATCGCCCGAATCGCCGCGCCGCATGGAAACCTCACCGTTAACTAGGCTGATGCGCGCCACGCCATGCTCGGGCGCATAACCATCGTCGTCCTGCTGCTGCGCGGGTTGCTGAGCCCACACAACAGCCGTGCCAGCCAGCAATACCGCTAGGATGGTTCGCGTCATTGTTTGCGTCATCGCCATGGCCTCGCAACGCTTAAGGGCAAGTGGTGGGCCAAAGCCTAAGCAATTGAATTAATGGGGCTTCGCCACGCATCCGACCTTTTCCACATGGCTGAAAACCACCAACCTGCTGGGAATGAAGCAGTTGTAATCAATCAGTTGCGCCGCACAGCGAAACGTTTAGAACAGCAAATATCTCATTTCAATAGTTGCGAAATGTGGGAGACTAAAAGCGAGGGGCGGGTGTCCAAGCGTATATGAAGTATTGGGCTTACCTGGTCGCCAAGCTGGCGGTGGCGGGCGTGTTCCTGTATGGCCTCCGGCGGACGTTTGTCTACCTGCTGCCACCTCCAAGCCCGGTGTTCTCCGTGACGGAGCCGTTCGGTTTCGATCTGGGCTATACCCTGGTCATGCTGCTCTATTCTCTGATGGCGGTCGGAATAGTCTGGGTGGTCATCTGGGATCAACGCTATCGCTGCCGGGCGTGCCTGCGCCGCCTGCGTATGCCCATCCTCACCGGCGATTGGACGCACATTCTGTTAGGCCGGCCGCGCACCGAATATATCTGCCCCTTCGGGCACGGCACGCTGAAAGTCGACGAGGTGCAGATCACCGGTCATCAGGCGCCGGACTGGCAGCCGCACGAGGACATGTGGAAAGAGCTGGTCTCGCTGGACGATACCAAGAAGTGAAGGCGGAATCATAGCTTAGACAATGGCGGTAAAACTTCGCATCTCCAGAAATTCTGCGGCGTTCCGGATCCTGAAAAGCGCGTGGGGCCGGACCTTCGTGATCGCTTTCCTCTTGCTGGGACTGACGGCAACCGGCATCTTTTCGTACTACTATTTTCAATACTCGCGGATGATCGACGCGGAGTTGCGCGCTGGTCCGTTCTCCAGCGCGACGCTGCTCTATGCGGCTCCCCGGCCGGTGACCGTCGGCGAGGCGATCACACGCGACGACATCGCGGCTTATTTAAAGCGTTGCGGCTATTCATCGCAGAACACCAACCGGATGGGTTGGTTTCTTGTCCGTCCCGACGCCGTGGAGGTGAACCCCGGAGCCGAAGCATACGACCCGGAAGGCGCGGTGATCAAGATCGCGAATGGCCACGTGAGCCAGATCATTTCGTTGCGGGATCACACCGAGCGCACGCAGTTTCTGATGGAGCCGGAGCTCATCAGCAATCTCTACGACAAGAAGCGCGAGAAGCGCCGCATCGTAGCCTTCGACGATATTCCGAAAGTCATGGTGAACGCGCTGCTGGCGGCGGAAGACAAGCATTTTTTCCAACATGCCGGTTTCGATCCTATCGGGATCATGCGCGCGGCCTGGCGCGACTTGAAGGACGATAAACGCCTCGAGGGCGCTTCGACGATCAGCCAGCAACTGGCGCGGACTCTGTGGCTCGGCACCGAACGCGGCTGGCGGCGCAAGATCCCCGAGACCATGATCACGATGCAGCTGGAGCAGAAGCTCACCAAGCAGCAGATCTTCTACTACTACGCGAATTCGATCTACCTGGGCAATCAGGGCAGCTTCAGCATCCATGGCTTCGGCGAAGGCTCGCAGGTGTACCTGGGCAAGGATCTGAGCAAGATCACTTTGCCCGAAGCGGCGATGCTGGCCGGCCTGATCCAGAGTCCTGGATCGCGGAATCCTTTCAGCCATCCTGAACGGGCCATGGCGAGGCGCAACATCGTTCTCAAGCAAATGCGCGAGAACGATTTCATCACCGAACGCCAATACCAGGAGGCCGTCGCCAGCCCGCTCCAGGTGAATCATGGCGAGGTGGAGTCGAGCGATGCGCCGTATTTCGTGGACCTGGTCAACGAGGAGCTGCAAGCCCGCTTTCAGAATCGCGATTTCTACAACAGCTCGAGCCGCGTTTATACAACGCTCGATCTAGAGCTCCAGAAAGACGCCGTGGAAGCCGTTCGCGCGGGTATCGTCGAAACCGATACGCAATGGAAACGCCGGAATAAAAAATATGGCACCAGCGAGTTCCCTGCCGCTCAGGTGGCGCTGGTGGCATTGTCGACTGAAACCGGCGAGCCTCTGGCGGTGGTCGGCGGGCGCAGCTACGGCAGCAGCCAGTTAAATCACGCAAGTGCGATGCGGCAACCGGGATCGTCGTTCAAGCCGTTTGTGTATGCGGCGGGAATGATGAGCGCGCTCGATCCTTCCAGCCACACCGTTCTCACGCCCGCATCCACCGTGGTCGATGAGGAGACCACCTTCTGGTACGAACACGATACGCGCTCGTATACTCCCACCAATTTCGGCGACAAGTTCGAAGGGTTGATGACTTTGCGCTATGCCTTGGCGCATTCGAAGAACATCCCCGCGGTGAAGGTGGCCGAGATGGTGGGATACGACAAGGTCGCCGAAGTGGCGCGAGTGGTGGGACTGAATCATAATATCCAGCCGACTCCGGCCATCGCTTTGGGTGCCTATGAAGTGACGCCGCTTGAGATCGCCAGTGCCTACACTGTCTTTCCTAATGGCGGCGACCTTCTGAAACACGGCTTCATCAAGGCCATCCGGGATGGAAACGGAGCCAGCGCGTTTGAAGCCAAGCCCGAGCGGAAAGCGGCCATCGATCCACGCGTAGCTTATCTGGTCGAGAGCATGATGGAAGACGTGCTGCGCGGCAGCGGTACCGGCGCGCGCGCGCGCAACATGGGTTTCCTTCTTCCCGCTGCGGGAAAAACCGGGACTTCGCGCGATGGCTGGTTCGCGGGATTCACTTCCAAGATCATCTGCGTGGTGTGGGTGGGCTTCGACGATAACCGCGACTTCAAGCTGGAAGGCGCAAAAAGCGCTCTGCCGATCTGGACCGAGTTCATGAAGCGCGCCCATCAGCACGCCGAATACAAGAACGTACATTCCTTCCAGCCGCCGGACGGAATCGTCACGGCCGATATCGATGAGGAAACCGGTGAGTTAGCCACGCCCAATTGCCCCAAGGTTCGTAGCGAGGTGTTCATCGCCGGGAGCCAGCCGCTGCAGATCTGCCACATTCACGGCAACGGTCGCACTCTGGTTTCGAGCTGGGATCCCGTGCAACAGCAGAGTGCGCCCGCAGTGGCCCCTGCGCCGGAAAGCAGCACGGAAGTGGCTGCGGTCCAGGGTACGCAACCGGTTCAGCCGGTGCACCCGAGCGCGACTCCCAGGAGTATTCCGGTGACTCCGCAAGCGCCGCAACCGGCCGAACCGCAGAAACCGAAAAAAGGGCTCTTCGGACGGCTCAAGGACATCTTCAAGTGACGCTAGGCCGCTACGCCGGTTTCCTGCTTCTCTTCACCCCATCGATATGGGGCGACGCCACTCTGCGTTACCACACCGACGTTCAAACCAGCGCCATCATCCCGGCCGCAGCGCTTGATCAAGCACTCAGCGGTATCCGGGATATGGAGGTCCGCATCAAAGGGAACAAAGCGTATTCCACGGTCGGCAGTCTCACCTCGATTGTGGATTTAACCAGCCAGGAATCGACCTTGGTGGATCCGGCCCGCCAGCGTTTCGCAAAGATCTCATCGGCTCAGTACGGCGATCAGATACAAGCCGCGCTTTCGACAATGCCCGAACAAGCGCGCGCCATGCTGGCTTCCCTGAAGACGAACCTGGAGTCGCGCAGCACCGGTCGTAGCGCCACTATTCGGGGAATCCAGACAGAAGAACGAGAATTCGTTCTGACCGTTGACATGGCTGCGCCTGGCGGCCCACCCACGCCCGCGCCGGTCCTCAAAATGGTGATGCAGGTATGGATCGCCACGCCAGAAGAGACGGAGCGAGTACCGGCTCTGCAGGAATTTAAGAAGTACCGCGCATCGGCTGGTTCCGCCATCAATGTGGCCGACATTATTAAGCAAGTCTTCAGCGCAATGCCGGGGATGGGTGACAACACCCGGACGATGGTCGAAGACATGACTGCGAACAGCGCAGTCTCGTTACGCACCCATTGCGAAGTTGTCATGCCGCTACTCGCCCTTTTGAGCCAACAGATGCCAAAACAGGCGGGCCAAGCCTTGCCTGCCGGACTTGATCCGAACGCTCCGCTCCTTGTGATGAGCCAGGAAGTTGTGGAGCTTTCGGCCGATCCCGTGGACGGCGCGATTTTCGAGATTCCCACGGGATACCAGTCTGTGTCGCTGGAACAGATCCTGACAGGCGCGGTTTCCGGGTCTACTCTCCCACAGTTTAAACAGTAGGATCTCCAGTCGCGGCCAAACCCGGCCGATGATACAGTTAGGATAAGTAACGGAAGGGGGCTGCCATTATGTCTTTCGTCTCCTTGCTGGTGTTGGGTACCGGCTTGGCGTTTCAAGCTCCCCCGACGGTGCAAACCTCGGACGGATTTCGCACGCCCTCACCGAATCAAAACCAGCCGGCTAACCCTGCCCTGACACCCGAGATGCGGGGCGACATCATGATGGCTCGCAAAATGTTCCGGGAGGCTATCGATTTTTATAAGCCGGGAGCCGAAACCAGCGCGATCCTGGCGAACAAGACCGGCATCGCCTACCACCAGCTTCAGGATCTCGACAACGCGGAGAAGTATTATCGCCGCGCCATCAAACTGAATAGGAAATATTCGGAAGCCATCAACAATTTGGGAACCGTGTATTACTCGAAAAAATCCTACCGGCGAGCGGTGAATCAGTACCGGAGCGCGTTACGGCTATCGCCCAATTCCGCTTCGATCCTCAGCAATCTGGGAACCGCCTATCTCGCGCGCAAACAGAGCGATGCAGCGATGAAAGCATACGAGCAAGCCTTGGCCATCGACCCAGAGATCTTCGAGCAGCACAGCAGCCAGGGCGTGCTGGTTCAGGAACGCAGCATTGAGGAGCGAGCGGCGTATTATTTCCTGCTTGCCAAAAGCTCCGCCAAAGCAGGCTTGACCGACCGGAGCTTGCAGTACATTCGCAAGGCGCTCGAAAACGGCTTCAAGGATCGCGACAAATTTAAGGCCGAACCGGAGTTCTCCGCATTGCAGGACAATATGGAATTCCAAGAGATTCTCGCCGCGGAGTACAAGATCCTCTGAAGCAGCGAATTGTTAGCAAGCGAAGCCTTTCGCTGATGATGGCGGCCGCCGCCTGCGTCGCCTGTTCCCGATCCGAGGGTCCGATCGTGCAGCGCGTCGCGTTCCTACCCTTCGAAAACCTGAGCGGCGATACCAGCCTGGATTGGATCGCCTCCGCCGGGCCGAGGATCGTAAACGACGAATTGTTGGGCGGAGCGGCCCGCACTGTTCCCGCGCATGTGAGCGCTCTGCGCGATACCTACGCGTTCGGCGCCACCCAACTGGTGCATGGATATGTCGAAAAACGGCGTCAAGGTTTACATTTCGAGTTTCTGATCGAGGATGCCAAGACTCATAAGACGCTTCAGACACTTGCAAGCGATGGCGATGCACTACCAGCTCTGGACCGCCTGGCGAAGCAAATCGATGGCCAGGCGCATGCCTTTTCTTCTACCAATCCGCAGGCGGTGGCGGCGTGGGCCAGCGGCGACTATGAAAAAGCGGTCGCACTCGACCCGGGTTTCGGAGCAGCGTGGTCAAATTGGGTGCAAACACGCGTCGCGGCGGGAGACAAGCAGCAAGCTTCCGATATAGCCGCTCGGGCTCTAGCGCAATCATCCTTGCGGTCGCCCGTCGACCGTGCGCAACTGGAATTCGATTCCGCCACCCTGCGCCAGGATGAACCCGCGCAGGAGCGCGCTCTCATGGCTTTGGCGCAGCTTATGCCCCATGATTTGGCGCTGCTGGGCCAGCTCGCTACGCGGGAAATGAACGCCCGCCATTTTTCCGAAGCGGTACGGTACTATCAGGCAATCGTCCAGGAAGCGCCGGACGATATCGAGATTTGGAACCAGTTGGGGTACGCGCAGATTTTCGCCGGCGATTTGGAATCAGCGCAAAAATCGTTCGAGCGCTATGGACGCGATCCGGCCCACGCCGCCAACGCCCTGGACTCTCAGGGCGAAGGGTACTTTCTGAACGGAAAGTTCGCCGATGCGGAGAAGAAGTTTTTGGATGCGCAGGCCAAGAGCAGCACCTTGCTTGGCGGCGGGGATCTGCTCAAAGCGGCCTATTCGCGTTGGCTCGAAGGCGATCTTCCTGGAGCCGATAAACTGTTTTCGCAATATTTGACCTTTCGCACCCAGCAGAAAGATGCGCTTGTCCCGTGGCGTCAAGCTGTTTGGGAGTATTCCACGGGACGAGCCCAAGCCGCAATTGCTCGTTTGTCTAATGTGAGCGGACCGGTAGAAAATATCGCGCGGGCGCAACTCGCGTTGTGGAAGGACCTCTCCAAGCTTCCCCAGGATCCGGTCGCGCTCAAGCAGGCGTATGAACGGACGTCCCCCACCGCGGACAGTCTTTCTCGGGTTCTTTACGCTGCCGCCTTGGCGCAGGCCGGCCAAAAGGACGAGGCCAGGAAACTGATTGCTCTGTGGCCGCTACCTGGAGCAGATAGCGATCCGCTGCTGCAATCCTTGGTGTTTCCTAAATATCTCGAACTAAAGCGGGAATTGAAATAGATAGACGAGGACAAATCAGGCAGGAAAACCTTCGGAGAGCGAACGAGCAAAGCCCGCCCGCTCCCCGCAGGGCAAAAGGGTTGTAAGTTAGCTGCCGTTGGCGGAACTGAGAACCGAGGCAACCTTCGAAAAGATCTGGCTGATGCTGGTCGCAACGCCCGGCATAATCGCACCGGCCGCAACGGCCACAAAGCCAGCCATCAGAGCATATTCGATGAGGTCCTGGCCGCGCTGATCCTTCCAAACTTTGAGCTGCAGAAGCATGTTCTTCATAATTTAGTTCAATCTCCTCTCCCTTAAGTGCACGACAGTCCCTGTCGCCAACTCAAAAGTATCATCGGCACTTGCCTGAAAGAATCGGGGTTACACCTAAGGCA
This sequence comes from Bryobacteraceae bacterium, assembly GCA_025980665.1. GTDB lineage: Bacteria > Acidobacteriota > Terriglobia > Bryobacterales > Bryobacteraceae > Palsa-187. Next base: position 405 of record JAICXC010000148.1, on the reverse strand, counting down.
GGGGGTGAAATGTCCTCAGAACGCTGATTTTTGAAGTACTTGCAATGTATTCAGTACTATGACCTTCGATTACGGCCCCGCCCGGACCATTCACCGAACACTTCGCATTCGATTGATTCGCGGAGCCCTTTCCGCTCCTTGTTAAAAGACCTGAGGCGAAAGTACGGCGTTTACCGGAGCGTATTTCGACCCATTCATCCGTAAGCTCAGACTATGTCCGCCCTGTTGCTGGTTCTTCTGCTGGCCGCGGCCGTGAAGGATGACCCGACTCCCCTGCGCTCAGGCTGCTCGGCCGACGCGCGAGTCCTGGCTTCCCTGCCCGCCGGCGCCCCCGTAACCATTCGATATTCGATCAATGGGGAGACCGGGCCCTGTTACAAAGTAGCCGTCGAGTTAGAGGGCAAG
>JAICXC010000154.1 GCA_025980665.1 Bryobacteraceae bacterium | reverse complement strand
CGTGAGCAATGGGTACTGGGTTTCAACTGGATGGCGCATACTGAAGAAACGTCCTTTGGTCGCTACTGGCATATTTCTCGGTACTTACGTGGTTTTGGCACTGGGCCGCATGCCCGGCCTGCGGATCGACAGGACCGGGGCCGCCATTATCGGCGCGAGCCTGATGGTGGCCACCAACGTCCTGTCGCTGGACGAGGCCTACCAAGCCATCCATCTGGACACGATCGTGTTGCTGTTCGGCATGATGATCGTGGTCGCCAACCTGCGTCTGTCAGGATTCTTCAGCCTGGTGGCGGAGTGGACCCTGGAGCACGCCCGTCATCCCATTACACTCCTGGCCGCCACCGCCGTCACCGCGGCCGTCCTATCGGCATTCTTTGTGAACGATACTGTATGCCTGGTGATGGCGCCTCTGGTGGCCGAAGTTGTCGGGACGCTGAAACGCAACCTGGTGCCTTACCTGCTGGCGGTGGCCATGGGCTCGAATATCGGCAGCGTCGCGACGCTCACGGGGAATCCGCAGAACATGCTGATTGGAAGCTACTCCGGAATTGCTTACGGAGCGTTCGCGCGTGCCTTGACTCCCGTGGCAGCGGTTGGTGTGGTGGTATTGATCGTGGTCTTGGCGATTGTGTATCGCCGGGAATTCTCGGTCGACACACTCGTGGAACCCGCTGCTCGAACTGTGCCCATCGACCGCCTGCTGTTAGCGAAGTCGCTGGCGGTGACGCTCGGCATGATCGTCTTTTTCTTCGCGGGCTGGCCCATCGCTAAAGTGGCCATTATCGCCGGCGCCTTGTTGTTGATCACGCGGCGTGTTCATCCCGAACAGGTCTACGCTCAAGTGGATTGGTCGTTGCTGGTGCTGTTCGCGGGGTTGTTTATCGTCGTGGCCGGAATTGAGAAGAGTTCGCTGCAGCCGGATTTGGTGCGCCTGGCGGGAGGCGCTCACCTGGAAAATGGCGCCGTTCTGAGCGCTGTGGCGGCCGTGCTTTCGAACCTGGTGAGTAATGTTCCGGCGGTGCTGGTGTTCAAGCCTTTCATGGCCCATCTGCCGGATCCTGTACTGGGATGGCTGCGTCTGGCGATGGCCTCGACGCTGGCTGGGAACCTGACGATTCTGGGATCGATCGCGAATTTGATCGTGGTGGAGCGCTCGCGGGGAGTCGCCGAGATCGGGTTCTGGGAATACGCGCGCGCGGGGATTCCTGTGGGGCTGATCACGATTGCAATCGGCGTGTGGATGCTTAGGTAAAGAGTGGGGTCGGCCTTTCAAGGCCGCAGCCGGGCTTCCTGCCCGGCATGATTGTAATTGAGAGTGCCGGCTGGAAAGCCGGCGGGCTCGCAAGCCCGACACCACTACTTAGGCTGCGCTCAGCGCTGCCTTCACCCGCTCGTACGTCGTATCGAGCGTCTCCGGCAGCACGCGCGTTTCCGCGACGGTCGTCATAAAGCTGCCGTCTCCGATCCAGCGCGGCAGGACGTGCATATGGATGTGTCCAGCGATGCCCGCGCCCGCCGATTCGCCTACGTTCATCCCGATATTGAGGCCATCCGGACCGTACAACTGGCGCAGAGTCTTTTCCGCGCGCGCGGTCAGGCGCATCATCTCTTCGAGAGTCTCTTGCGGAGCCCCCGCGAGGGTCGCGATATGCTCGTACGGCACGACCATCAAGTGACCGGTCGTGTACGGATACAGATTCAAGATGAGGAAATTGCGCTCGGCCCGGAGCACGATGTAATTATCGCGATCGTCGGAAGACGCGGCTTTGTCGCAGAAGATGCAGCCGCCCTTGAGATCCGCGCCCTCCGGATGGGCGGATGAGACGTAGCGGTATCGCCACGGCGTCCACAAACGGTCCATTATTCCAGTACAGGGTTCCGGTTAGCTCGGTACGCCCGTTCCGCTCTCCCCGTTTACCAGATCCTTTAATTCCTTGCTTGGTTTGAAATAAGGAATCCGTTTCGCCGGTACATCCACCCGCGCACCCGTTTTAGGATTCCGGCCGACGCGCGGCTGCCGCTGGCGTGTTCGAAAGCTTCCGAATCCCCGGATTTCAATTTTGTCCCCGCCTCGCAAGGATCGCACGACGCTGTCAAAAATCGCCTCGACGATTACCTCCGAATCCTTGCGGGTCATTTCCACGACGCGCGAGACCTCCTCGATCAATTCAGCCTTGGTCATTTGCTACCGGCCTTCCCCTTTGCCTTTTGTATTAATAACTTCTTCGATGGTCATGGTCGCGGCCGCGGCCTGGCGCTGGTAATCCTCCAGGCGGGTCCGCTCCTCGTCTTCAGCCACGGCGCGCAAGCTTAGTCCGATCTTCTTTTCGGCTTCATTCATTTTCACGATCTTAAAATCGTACTCATCGCCGATCGGCAAGGGTGTATCCGTCCCCTCCCCCCGATCCGGCATCGCCGGGATCTCCGACTTGTGACACAGCGCTTCTACCCCCGGCGCCAGCTCCACGAACACTCCAAACTGCGCACCCCGGCACACCCGGCCGCGCACCAGATCGCCCACTTCGTGCGAGCGGAAGAAGCTCTCCCAGGAATCCGGCTGGAGCTGCTTCACACCCAGCGACAACCGCCGGTTGGGTGCATCGATATTCAGAATTACCGCCTGCATCACCTGGCCCTTTTTCACCACTTCCGACGGATGCTTTACGTGCTTGGTCCAGGAAAGATCGGAGACGTGCACCAGCCCGTCCACGCCCTCTTCGATTTCCAGGAATGCTCCGAAATCGGTCAGCTTCCGTACTCGGCCTTCCACGACGCTACCGATGCTATAGCGGTCTCCTACCGTGGTCCAGGGATCCGCTTCCAATTGCTTTATCCCTAGAGACACGCGGCGGTCTTTCTGTTTCACTTCCAGGACCACGGCTTCCACCTGATCGCCCACCTTCACCAGCTTAGTGGGATGCTTCATGCGGCGGCTCCAGGTCATTTCCGAGATGTGGATCAGTCCCTCTACGCCCGGTTCGATCTCCACAAAAGCCCCATAATCGGTGGTGGTCATCACCCGGCCGATCACCCGGCTTCCGGGGGGATAGCGATCTGTCAGCGACTCCCAAGGATCTGGCCGCAGCTGCCGGATACCCAGAGAAATACGCTCTTTCTCTCGATCGAATTTCAGGACTTTGACTGTAATCTCTTCACCCACGTGGACCACTGCCGAGGGATGCCCCACTCGTCCATGTGACATGTCGCTCACATGCAGCAGGCCGTCGATGCCACCCAGATCCACAAATGCGCCGTATTCGGTGAGGTTCTTGACCACACCTGGCACGACCGCGCCTTCGAACAAATGTTCCAGAGCATTGGCCTTGCGCGCCTTGAGATCTTCTTCGAGAGCCAGCTTGCGGGAGACCACCACGTTGCCTCGCCGGCGGTTCAGCTTGATGACCTTGACAGGAATATCCTGCCCCACCAGCGAATCCATATCGTGGGACGGGCGGACATCCACCTGCGAGCCGGGCATGAACGCGGGAACCCCCACGTCCACCATCAATCCGCCTTTGGTCCGTTCGGTCACGTGACCTGAGATCAGGAGCTGCTCGCGCATGGCGCGTTCCAGAGTGTCCCAGACTCGTAGGCGCGCGGCCCGCGAATACGACAACAGTACGTAGCCTTCTGGCTGCGGCCCGTGCCGGTCAATCATCACGTCGATGGCGTCGCCTGCCTTGAATGCGACCGAGCCATCCGGCTGGCGCACCTGCTCAATGGGGACAACACCTTCCAATTTGTATCCGACGTCTACAATGACTTCTGCAGGAGTGATTTTGACGACATGACCGGCAAGCAGCTCACCCTCGGAGGGTGGCGCTAGATGGCTGTAATCTTCGATGAGGTGTTCGAGATCGTCTTCCGCCGGGTAAGCGGCTTCTAGATCCCGTTCGACCTCCAGGTCACGATCTTCGGTGCCGTTTGCCATCGCCTAAGTCTCGACAAATCGTTGATAGCTCAGTACTTCAGAACTATAGCCGACGTGGATGGCCTTGTCAACTGAGTGGATTTCCAGGTAGTGGGTCAGTTTGAGCATCGATTATTTTTTTAAGCCGCGCAGTTTTCCGCATACAGTCCAGACGTGACTGCCGAGTCCACTTCTAGCGCCGCCGCTCAACCAACAAGCAGCGTCAGCATTTCTTCAGGCACGTACCATATCCTTCCCTGGAAGCTCTCTTCCGCGAAGAAACGTTTCGAATTTCGAGGAACGTTAAGTATGTCATACGCCATATGGCACTAACGGAGGATTGGAAGCAAACTATGCCGTGAGCCAAGCTTCGAATGGAAACGCGGCCATCGCTTATGCCCGCGAGCATCCGGCCGGCCTTTACGGACTGAGTAGACGGATCCACTCTTCTGTTCGTGCGCGGATGTTACCGTCTTCTGGAAACAGATCCCCGATCACAGCGACAGAATCAGCGCCGGCATCGAGCACCTGCAGGGCGTTGGCGCGGGTGATTCCGCCGATCGCCACCAGCGCCCGATTCGAGAGATGCCGCAGCCGGCGTAACTCGTCCACTCCCACGGTGGGATCAGGGTTCTCTTTGGTTACTGTGCCGAAAATGGGGCCAAGTGCGAGGTAATCGGCCGGCTCCGCCCCCGCGGCCCGTAGTTGCGCCTCGTTGTGCGTAGAATAGCCGACCGTTGTATCCGGGCCGATCACGCGTCGCGCGATGGATGGTAGCAGGTCATCCTGACCCAGGTGCAACCAGGCTCCGAACAGCTGTGCGAGGTCGGCACGATCGTTGACCACCAGCGTCGCGCCAGCAGCACGCGTCAGTTTCGCGATCTGCTCCAGCCACGCGAACGCCTCGCGCGATAAAAATCCTTTGTGACGGAATTGCAGGATGCCGACGCCCGTGTCAAGAATCTCGTGAGCGGCTTTCACCGGGTCGATGCCGCGACGCAACGCGACCTCGGTATCGAGGATCGGATAAAAGCGCGGTAGGACCATGATCTACTGCGCCGCCGCGAGGACTTCCTCGGGCGACGGCTTCCCGCGACGGGAATACCGAATGTTTCCGTCCGGGCCGATAAGGTAAACCGTGCGCTTCGCCACAAACCAGCCGTCGGCTTGATACAGCTTCGCGATCTTCTGTCCTTCGTCGATTAGCAAGGGAAAAGGGAGCCTATATTTCTCGCGAAATTTCTGATGCGCCATGCTGCGTGCAGGGTTTACGCCGAACACCACGGCATTTCGGGACTGCACCATAGCCCAGCGATCGCGAAACTCGCATAGCTGGATAGTGCAGATCGTCGTGTCGTCGGCCGGATAGAATACCAGAACCACATTCTTTCCCCGCAGAGCCGAAAGCGTCACCCGGCTGCCGTCCTGGTCCGGAACCGAGAAATCGGGCGCCGGCGTGCCGACCGCCAACGGCGGCGTGAACCAGAGCATTTACTCGGGCGTCTCCATTTTCATCAGCTTGTGGAAACGTTCGATTTCGCGCGGCGTGAGCAGCCGGTAGCGTCCAGGCGGCAGATCCAGCTCCAGAAATCCGATCTTCACCCGGCGAAGCTTCTCCACCAGCCTGCCGAAGTGTTTGAACATGATGCGGATCTGGTTCTGTCGGCCCTCGGCGATTTTCACTTCATACCACGGGTTCGCTCCGCCCTTGATCCGCTTGATTTGAGCAGGCGAAGTCCTTTTTCCGTGGAGCGAAATGCCTTCCCGGAACTCTTTCTCCTGTTCCTCAGTCAGGACCCCGTTCGCCTTCACCACGTAAGTCTTGATCATGTGACTGGCGGGGGCGGTGATGCGATGCGCGAACTCGCCATCATTGGTCATCAACAGCAGGCCTTCGCTGTTATAATCCAGCCTGCCGACCGGAAACACGCGCTCCTTTACGCCGCGCAGCAGGTGCAGGACGGTCGGCCTACCCTCGGGATCGGACATGGTGGTCACGCAGCCCTTAGGTTTGTTCAGCGCGATGTAGAGATGCCGCTTGGGCGCGCGCAGCAGTTTGCTGTCGACCTTAATGCTGTCGCGTTCGAGGTCGGCCTTCGAGCCCAGTTCGGTGATCGTCGCGCCGTTTACGGACACGCGGCCCGCCTGGATCAGTTCCTCGGCTTTTCTCCGGCTGGCGATGCCGGCTTGAGAAAGGATCTTTTGTAATCTTTCCTCAGGCATTTTCTGCCGGGGGATTTTCGGAGACTGTCTCGGGCTGCGATTCTTCCACCAATTCCAGGCGTCCCAATTCCTCGAACTCCTTGAGCGTTGGTAGCTCCTTCAAATCCTTCAGTCCGAACTGGACCAGGAATTCTTTGGTGGTCTTGTAGGTGAGCGGTCGGCCGACCACATCCTTGCGACCGGCTTCCGCGATCAGCTTCCGGTCGAGCAGCGTCTTGAGCACTCCCGCGCCCTGCACACCGCGGATTTCCATGATCTCGGGCGTGGTCACAGGCTGTTTGTACGCAATCACCGCCAGCGTCTCTAGAGCCGGCAGCGAGAGTTTCATTGGCGGCGTAAGCTTTTTTACAAATGCCCGAACGGCCTCATGATGCTCGGCCTTGGTGGCCATCTTGTATCCACCCGCGACCTCGCGGATGCTCAGCCCATGCTCGGGCTTGCCGTAGTCCGCCACAAGCTGGTCCAGCAGACGTTTGACCTTGTCGATGGGCTGCTCGATCGCCGCGGCGATCTGCTGCGCGGTTAGAGGTTCGTCGGTGATGTAGACGATCGCCTCCAGGATCGCCTGTAATTGCGGGTCATCTTCAGTTAATTGGGGGGCCAGTTGGGCCGCGTCCATTTCTTGCATCAGTTATATCCTTGCTCGATCGCTGATAACGTCTCTCCGCCGGCAAATGCCGCTTCGAACCCCTTGAGCCGCTTCAGTCCGATTTCGCCAAATGAATCCTGCTGTGTGAGTCCCACGGCTTGCAGCTTCACCAGCTCCAGCAGAGCCAGAAACAAGCAGATCATGGCGCGCCGGCTGCGTTGGCGCTCGAACAGCTCGCGTGCGGAAACCGGGCCGCGCTCCTGCTCGAACACACCGCGCAGGTACCGGATCATGTCGGGCACGGAAACTTCTTCCGTCCCTATCTCGTAAACCGGCCGGTGCTTGGCCCGATCCATCACGCTCTGGAAAGTCTTCACCAGATCGAATAGCGTGACGGCCAGGCCGGGATCGTCGTCCTCGGCGCGGAACTGCGCGATTTGCGGGTTCGACCACACGGCTTCTTCCACCACGCGTTTCTGTTGCAGCATCTCGGCGGCGCTTTTGAAACGCTCATGTTCCAGCAGCCGGTCGACCAGTTCCTGGCGCGGATCTTCTTCCGGCAGCAGCTTATCGAGCTCCGGATCGCGCGGCAGCAACATCCGCGACTTGATGTGAATCAGTGTGGCCGCCATGTACACAAATTCCGCGCTGAGCTCGATATCCATCTCCGCGGCTTTCTGCATGTATTCCAGATACTGCTGCGTGATCCGGGCGATGGGGATGTCGTAAATGTTGATCTCCTGCTTCCGGATCAAGTCCAGAAGCAGATCCAGCGGGCCATCGTATTGCTCTAAATGAAAGTTAAGCGGAGACGACACTACCGTTCAGGATATCGCAGTAGATCTAGCCTTTAGGCCGGACGAGTCTACTGCCGCTTGCCGTCTTTGCCCTTGGTGGGAGTTCCGGCGCCGCTGAAAAACAGCGTTACATCCACAGTGTGAGTGGCCTCGTCGATGTTGCTCTCGGCGCGAGTCTTGCCGAGGTTGTCGAAGATACCTTCTTCGCGCACGCGACTTAGAAACGCCTCGGGATACCCGTCCTGGAACGGCTGTCCGGGCTCGATTTTCCACATCTTGCGGACGGCCGGCTCTCCGATCAGATCCAGTCCCTGAATGTCGAGCTTGCGCAGCGTAAATTGGGATCCGCGGTCCACGTTGATCGTCAGATTCACGGTGTGGTCCTCATCGTGGATGTCGCGGGCCACGCTGGTAGCGGCCCGCAGGTATCCTTGTGTGCGCTGGCGCTGGCGGATCTTTTCGAGGCTCGCCTCGATCTTCGTGAAGTTGGCTGTTTCGCCCTTGTGCCAGTCTTCCGATTTCTGAAGTTGGGCGACTTCGGCAGTTGGCAAGCCGGTCACCGTAACGGTTCCCAAGGCGTAGACGGCTCCTTCGTTGATGGCGATGGTCACCACCACACCATCGTTGGTTTCGGCTTTCTTCGCGGTGATCTCGGGGAACGCGACGCGTATTCGCCCCTGTTCTTCATACATGGGCCGGACGGTCGAATCGAGCACTCGCCTGAGAAGCGGCTCGCTGAAGGGAATACCCACCGCATCCTTCGAAAGCTTCTGGAGAAGCAGGGCCGTGAGCATTTCCCGGTTGCCAGTGAATTTGACCTCGGCAATGCGGGCGCGTTCGCCGACGGGGCGAAATACGATCTCCAGGTCCCCTGTGTCGCTGTTCAGCTCGCCCATGGCTTCCACTTTGCCTTCGAAGAACTGATGGATCGCCGCGTTGTAGCGATTCAATACCTGAGGCGTCGCGGGAATCTTGTCGCCGAGCAGTGGTTCTTGCTTGTGTAACGCCACGCGCAGCGCGTCCGACGAAGCGGGTAGGGCTTCGAACCGGTACGGATACAGCATCGCGACTTCCACTACATCAAACGTAGTGTCGTATCCGGTGACGGTCGCGGCGGGCTTGAACGAGTATCCAACGCTTTCGAACGCCCCGGATTCGAGCAATCGCTCGCGCGCGGCGTCGAAGTCTGCCTTATCAACCAGAGTTCCTTGCTTCAGACCGGAGGCGGCGACAATCCGCTCGGTAGGAATCTGCTTATTCCCCTGAATGTGCAGGGTTTCCAACGGATACTTCTTAGTGGATTGCGCATATAGGGTCAACCCGAGCAGCAGTAGCAGACCAGTGCGCATAACTGTTCCCATGATCCCAGATCGCACAAGTGTGTCCACAGTCGTGGGACGCGGCTGCCCGATTGCCCGTTACTTTCTAGGCTGGACGATCACAGCCGGCAGCGCCGGCCCTCCGGAACGCCCTCGGCCTCCTCCGGCGTTCACCGTGTAGTCGGAAGGAACCTCGAACAGGGTCGGTGGCGGGCTGGACCGATTGATGTTCTTGAGCGCGAAGTTCGTCTCTCCGGTCCTGGGGTCGCTGTGCATGGTCATGATGGTCATCTGCAGGTCGGGCGAATACCAGCGCTCATCCACGATGTTGATGGGCCGTTCGTTGCCGATGTCGCCCGCGGGAATTGTGGTGGTCGTGCGGGTTCCCTGCGCTTGGACGCCTTCGATGAACATGTTTCCGAGCTGTTCGGTCTTGGCGTCGTTTCCACCCGTCGCCAGGCGGCCCGCGGTAGCGATAGCGAGCGGCTGTGCGACATCGGCCTGGGTCCCGCGAATTACAACGCTGAGTGGGCTAGCTTCTCCTGTCCCCTTAACCGCCACCCCACGTTCGCTGGCATAGTAGAAAACGTTGCCACCGCCAGTCGTCGTGAAGATCCTCTCCGTAGGCCCCGTCGCCCCCTTCTCCGCAGTCCGGGTTTCTGGATGCAGCGT
>JAICXC010000082.1 GCA_025980665.1 Bryobacteraceae bacterium | reverse complement strand
GTGGTTCACCTATATCAATCCGATGCGATATTTCCTGGAAATCGTTCGCGGGATTTTCCTAAAGGGTTCGGGATTCGACACCTTGTGGCCGGAGCTGCTGGCCTTGGGGGTTTTCGGCGTGACGATCCTGTGGATCAGCGTCTTACGGTTCCATAAACACCTGGAGTAGGGCCGGTCTCTAGGCTGGCCGCCACACTGGGCTACACTGAAAATACATGGATTCCCGCCGGAATTTCGTTGGGAAGGTCGCGTACGGCCTAGCCGGAACGCTGGCCGCTGGTCCTGCTCGTGTCCTCGGGGCCAACGAACGTATCCGCGTTGGTATTATCGGCGCGGGCGATCGCGGCATGGAGCTGGTCAATCATGTCCGGGCTTGCTCCAATACTGAGATCGCGGGATTCGCCGACGTCTTTTCCAAGCGTCTGGAGACTGCCGCGGGGATCGTACCCAATGCGACGATCCACACCGATTACCGCAGTCTGCTGGACGATCCGGCCGTAGACGCCATAATCATCGCGACGCCCCAACATCTTCACGCGCGGCAATTTTGCGATGCGATATCAGCCGGCAAGCACGTGTATCTCGAAAAAGCCATGGCGCTCAGCGTGCCGCAAGCCAAGCAGATGCGCGCGGTTTACGAAGGCGACCGCCGGCGTCACGTGGTCCAGATCGGCCATCAGGGATGCTCCACCGGGCACGTGACGGACGTCCGTCAATTTCTGTCTCGACCGGATCGTATGGGAAAGATCACGGCGATCAGCATGCAGATGCATCGCAACACCCCGGTCAGCAAGCCGCAGTGGGCCCGCCCGGCGCTGCTTACACCGGATCTGACGCCCGAACGCCTGGACTGGGCGGCGTTCCTGGGCGACGCTCCCTCACGTGAGTTCGACCCGAATCGATTCGTGCATTGGCGATATTTTTGGGATTACTCGGGTGGAAGCGTGTTTGAGCACATGAGCCAGCAGCTGAGCTTCTGGTACGGGACGCTGAATCTGGACATCCCGCAATCGGCGACTATGAAGGGCGGTATTTATCTCTGGAAAGACGGCCGCCAGGTTCCCGATATCGTCAGCGTGACCCTGCAACAGCCCGAAGAGATCCTGGTCAGTTGGGTGTCCGGCCTGGGTAACAACCAGTTGGGAGTGACTGAGGACGTGCTGGGAACGCACGGATCAATCGCGCGCGCGAGCCAGGTCCGTTACGTTCCGCAGAAGGTGAATCGGCCAGATCTGCAGGAAGCCGTCGGCCGCACGGCGCACATCCCGCAAGCGCATTTGCAGAATTTCCTCGACTGCGTCCGTTTCGGCGGGGAGCCGAACTGCCCTCTCGAACTGGGCTATCGCGTCTCCATCGCATGCCGCATGGCTGTGGACAGCTATCGCGAAGGCCGCACGGTTCGCTGGGACCAGCAGCGCGAAGAGATCGTTTAACGGCGGGAAGCGTTCCAGTCAACCCATGGATTTCGGATTCACCGAAGAACACCATCAGCTTCGTAAAACCATTCGCGCGTTCACCGACGCCGAAATGCTGCCCCACGTGATGGAGTGGGATGAGTCGCAGCACTTCCCAGTCGAGATTTTCCGCAAGCTTGGGGAACTAGGTGTCCTGGGTGCGGTTTTCCCAGAAGACCTCGGCGGGTCCGGCTACAGTTACGTCGACTACTCGATATTGGTGGAAGAGCTGGCCCGCGTAGATCCTTCGATTGCACTGAGCGTCGCGGCTCACATTTCGCTCTGCTCGAATCACATTTATCTCGCTGGTGACGACGCGCAGCGTCAGAAATACATTCCTAAACTCGCGTCGGGTGAACTGATCGGGGCATGGGCGCTGACCGAGCCCGAATCGGGTTCGGACGCCGGAGGGACTCGTACTGCAGCTATTCTTCAAGGCGATTGCTGGGTGCTGAACGGCAGCAAGACCTTTATCACTAACGCGCACATCGCCGATGTTTTCGTCATCATGGCGATGACGGATCGCGCCCAGGCGACGCACGGCATCTCGGCGATCATCGTGGAGAAAAACACGCCAGGATTCCGTGCCGGCAAAAAGGAAAATAAACTCGGCATGCGCTGCTCGCCCACCGGCGAGCTGATCTTTACCGATTGCCGAGTACCCGCCTCGAATCTGATCGGCAAACAAGGCGAGGGATTCATCGATAGCCTGCGCGTGCTCGACGGCGGCCGAATTTCGATCGCCGCTCTGAGCGTCGGCATCGCGCAAGGGGCTTATGAGGCGTCGCTCAAATATTCCAAGCAGCGCAAGCAGTTTGGGCGTTTCATTTCGGAGTTCCAGGCGATCCAGAACAAACTGGCCGACATGGCCACGGAGATCGACGCGGCGCGGCTGTTGACGCTGCGCGCGGCCTGGCTAAAAGATTCCGGAGCGCCGGTCAACAAGGAATCGTCCATGGCGAAGCTGTATTCTTCTGAGGTTGCCGTGCGCGTTGCGAATGAGGCGGTCCAAATTCACGGTGGCTACGGGTTCATCAAGGATTATCCGGTCGAAAAATTTTACCGCGACGCGAAATTGTGCACGATCGGTGAAGGCACCAGTGAGATCCAGCGCATGGTGATCGCGCGTCAGTTGCTCAAGAGCTGACGCATGACCGATGCCGGGCGGAGAATTGTCAGTGGCGACCTGCGCGCGTTGGCTCGCGCCGCCACCTGGATCGAGAACCGTAGTCCCGAGGCCGAGCCCCTGCTGCGCGAGCTTTTCCCTCACACGGGCCGAGCCTTGATTCTGGGCGTCACGGGTCCTCCGGGAGCCGGTAAGAGCACCCTGTGCGATCAGCTTGCGCGCCTGATTCGGGGGGAAGGAAAGACGGTCGGCGTGATCGCCGTCGATCCGAGCAGTCCTTACTCGGGCGGCGCCGTCTTGGGCGACCGAATCCGCATGCAGGAGCATCATGCCGATCCGGGCGTCTTCATCCGTTCCATGGCGACGCGTGGATGGTTGGGTGGCCTGGCCCGCGCCACTACCGAAATGACTATGTTGCTGGACGCCGCGGGTCGCGATGTCGTGTTGGTGGAAACGGTGGGCGTCGGCCAGGACGAAGTGGAGATCGCACGTCTGGCGCACGTCACACTGGTGGTGCTGACGCCCGGCGCGGGAGACGATGTCCAGACGCTCAAAGCGGGTATCATGGAGATCGCTCAAGTGTTCGTCATCAACAAGTCCGATCTTCCCGGCGCGGATAAACTGCAGCGCGAAATCCATGCGGCCATGGGTCTGGCGCATGGCCCGGAGATCGAGATCGTCAACACGGTGGCGCTCGAAGGCAAGGGTGTTTCCGACGTGCTGGCGGCTGCCAGACGCGCAGAACCACGGGGTCGCGATGCGGAACGATCTGCGGAAATCTGGGCCGCACGCTTGCGCGAAATGCTGCGAGAGCGGCTGCTGGACCGATTCCCGGCGGAAGACTTTCTCGCGGCGGGACGCGAGGTCGCATCGCACCAGCGCGATCCATATTCCATACTCAATGACTGGCTCAAGCGCTAAGATCGATCATCTCGGAATTGCCGTGCGCTCCATCGACCAGGCGCTCGATTTCTATCGCGATCAGCTTGGGCTGACCGTGTCTCTGCGCGAAACTGTCGCCATTGAAAAAGTTCACGCCGCGATGCTGCCGGTAGGTGAATCGCGCATCGAGCTGCTGGAAGCCTCCGAGCCCGATTCGGTGATCGCCAAGTTCATCGACAAGCGCGGTGAAGGTTTGCATCACGTGGCTCTGACGGTGCCCGATTTGAACGCCGCGGTGGAACGGCTCAAAGCCGCGGGGGCCCGTCTGCTGAACGAACCGCGTGCAGGAGCCGGCGGACACCTTTACGTATTTATTCATCCCACCTCCACAGGCGGCGTGTTGACGGAACTTATCCAAGAATGAAACCGACTATTGGCATCATCGGCGGCAGCGGACTCTACTCCATGCCGGGATTCGAAAGGCATGAAGAACGCACGGTGACGACGCCCTGGGGTGCACCCTCGGACGCCTATATCGTGGGCCATCTGGGGGGCAGGGAAGTCGCGTTTTTGGCGCGCCATGGACGCGGGCATCGCATTTCGCCTTCAGAGCTAAACTTTCGTGCCAATATTTGGGGCATGAAATCTCTCGGTGTCGAGCGCATTCTGTCCCTGAGCGCCGTGGGTTCCCTTAAAGAAGAGCACAAGCCGCTGGATTTCGTCATTCCCTACCAGTTCGTCGATCGAACGCGTGGACGCGTGTCCACATTCTTCGGGGAAGGGCTCGTCGCGCACATCAGCTTCGCCCACCCCATTTGCACCCACATGGCCGATGTCGCCTACGCCGCCGGACAGGATGCGGGCCTGCGTGTCAAACTCGGGGGCACCTATCTGTGCATGGAGGGCCCGGCGTTCTCGACGCTGGCGGAATCGAATTTGTATCGAAGCTGGGGCATGGACGTCATCGGGATGACCAACCTTCAGGAGGCCAAGCTCGCCCGCGAAGCGGAGCTGTGCTACACCACTATCGCCATGGTGACCGACTACGATTGCTGGCATCCCGAACATGACGCGGTCACCGTCAACGACATCATCGCCAATCTCACGCAGAATGCGGCCAATGCCGCCAAGCTGGTGAGAACCGCGGTAGCCGCGATGCCCGAAATGCGCACCTGCAAATGCGGATCGGCGCTGGCGCACGCTCTGATCACCGATCGCAAGGCGATTCCCGAGGCCACTCGCAAAAAGCTGGAGCTGCTGGTTGGCAAGTACCTGTAACGAGCTGCTCGACCTGTGCCTGCGAGGAGAGCAATGGTCTCCGCAATTACTGGATCGCGCGATCGCCGAAGATGAAGGTCTCGCGCTTTTCTCAATCGTGGTGGAACGTTTAGGCGACCTGTTCGAGCCGCGCCTGTGTGACGTCTATGCGAGCTTGTTTTCCGAGGTAATCGCGCGAGTTCGCCCGGAATTGATTCCCCGTACTCGCCGGTTCGCCGGTAGCACTGGCCGATGGCCAGCCTCAAGCCGGGTCTACGTACTCTCCCGGATCACGCTGGGCGCCGATGTCGCGGTCACCAGCGTTATGCTCGATGCCGCCAAACGCCGTTATCCGTCGGCCGAGATCTTCTTCGTCGGACCGCGCAAGAACTATGAGCTATTCGAGGCCGACCCAGGCATTGCTCATCGCGACGTTCCCTACGCCCGCGGAGGTTCGTTGCCTGATCGCCTTCGAGCGTCAGAAGCTCTGTGGTTCGACGACGGCGTAGTCATCGACCCGGATTCACGCCTGACGCAGCTAGGTCTGATCCGAGTTTGTCCGGATAATCGGTACTGTTTCTTCGAGAGCCGTTCTTTCGGCGGTGATGCTGATGACAGGCTGCCCGATCTCGCAGCGCGATGGGCGGGCGATCCTGCCGCTCGACCCTACGTTGCGCGCCGTCCTGCCGGCGGCCCGGCATTCGACATCACCGTGAGCCTTGGCGTCGGCGAAAATCCCGCCAAGCGCCTGAGCGATGATTTCGAACGCCAGCTTCTGCAGATGGTCGCGGGTACCGGCGCTTCGGTTCTGGTCGATAAAGGCAGTAGCGCTGCGGAACGCGAGCGCGTCGAACGCGCCGTCGCAACAGGGATGAGAACCCATGATGGTCCCTTTGCTCCTTTCGCCGCCGAAATTGCCCGATCGCAGCTATTCGTTGGCTATGATTCAGCCGCTGGCCACGTCGCGTCCGCGTGCGGAGTTCCACTCATCAGCATCGCCAAGGGCTTCATCAGTCCACGCATGGCCGCACGCTGGCGGCCGACGGGAACGGTCATCAACGGTGACGCCCCGGACGTTCTCGAACAAGTGCGCCGTGCACTCGCTACATATACATTCCGCCGTTGACGTCGAGGACGTGCCCGGTGATGTAGCCCGCTTCTTCGCTCGCCAGAAAGCGCACCGCTGCGGCCACATCTTCTACTTTTCCGAACCGTTTCAAGGGAATATGCGCCAGCAGAGTGTTCTTCACATCGTCTGAAAGCACAGCCGTCATGTCCGTCTCGATGAAACCCGGAGCGACAGCATTCACAGTGATAGTCCGGCTGGCGATCTCCTGTGCCAGCGATTTTGTCAGTCCGATCAGCCCGGCCTTCGACGCCACATAATTCGACTGGCCAGGATTTCCTGTCTCGCCCACGATCGACGAGATGTTAATGATCCTGCCCCAGCGTTCTTTGAGCATCGAAGGCAGCACCTGCTGGATCGCCAGAAATGCGCCGGTAAGATTGGTGGCCAGTACAGCGTCCCAATCTTCCTTCTTCATGCGCATCGCCAGGCCGTCCTTGGTGATGCCGGCGTTATTGACCAGGATGTCGACCTTCCCTGCTTTAGAAAACGCTTCCTTGATCGATTCAGGCGACGTGAGGTCGATTGCGACGCACGTCGCGCGGGGAATCTGCATGGCAGCTTCTTCCAGTTTCTTGGCATCCCGCGCGGCCAGAATGACGCGCGCGCCAGCGTCACTGAGTGCCTGGGCGCACGCTCGCCCAATCCCGCGGCTCGCCCCCGTAACAAAAGCTGTCCTGTTTGTCATGTTCGTCATGGCGATCTTCCATAATAGTGGAAATGGCTTATGACGATCTTCGAGAGTTCATCCGCGCCTTAGAGAAACACGGTGAGCTCAAGCGCATCCCTTTCGAGGTCGACCCGCACCTCGAAATCACGGAATTCGCCGACCGCAGCGTGAAGACCGGCGGCCCAGCGTTACTGTTCGAAAAGCCCAAGGGTTCCGATGTCCCTGTGCTGATTAATGCCTTCGCCAGCATGCGCCGTATGGAGATCGCGCTGGAGGTGTCGTCGGTCGAAGAGATCGCCGGCCGCATTTCCGAGCTGCTGGCGATGCAAAAGCCCGAAGGCTTGCTGGGCAAGCTTAAGATGCTGCCGAAGCTGGCCGACCTGGCCTCCGTCTTTCCCAAGACGGTTTCGAGCGGGCCTTGCAAGGACGTCATTCGTCCTCAAGGCAAGTTCGATTTGAGCTATCTTCCGGTGCTGCATTGCTGGCCGCAGGATGGTGGCCGCTTCATCACGCTCCCGATGGTGTTTTCGCGCAACCCCGATACCGGCAAGCGTAACTGTGGCTGCTACCGGCTCCAGATTTTTGACGGCACGACCACAGGGATGCATTGGCAGACGCACAAACAGGGCGCAGAGCACTATCGGCGTATGGCCGCGAACGGTGGGAAAAAGAGCATGGACATCGCTGTTGCGATCGGCTCCGACCCGGCCACCATGTACTCGGCTATTCTTCCTCTTCCTCCCGATCTGGACGAGATGATGATCGCGGGATTCCTTCGCGGCAAACCGGTCGAAATGGTCAAATGCGAAACCAACGACCTGGAAGTGCCCGCCAATAGCGAATTCGTGCTTGAGGGCTATGTCGAACTCGGCGAGCTTCGGCGCGAAGGGCCTTTCGGCGATCATACCGGCTTCTATTCGCTGGAGGATGACTATCCGGTATTCCACGTTACCTGCGTCACGCATCGAAAGAATCCGATTTATGCGACGACGATTGTCGGCCCGCCGCCGATGGAAGATTTTTACATGGGCAAGGCTATCGAGCGGATCTTTCTGCCGTTGATGCGGCTTCAGCTTCCCGAGATCCGTGACATCGCGATGCCCGCCGAGGGGATCTTTCACAACCTGATTCTGGTGGCGATCCGCAAATCATATCCTGGCCACGCGCGCAAAGTGATGCACGCCATCTGGGGACTCGGCCAGGCGATGTTTTCGAAGTGCATCGTAGTAGTGGATGAAGATGTGGACGTGCAGAACACCAGCGAGGTCGCGTGGAAAGCGCTCAACAATATCGATCCGGAGCGCGACATTCAATTCGTGCTGGGTCCCGTCGATTCGCTGGACCATTCCAGCCGGCTTCCTAACTACGGTTCGAAAATGGGTATCGATGCGACCAGGAAATGGCCCGAAGAAGGTTTCACGCGGCGGTGGCCCGATGTAATCCGCATGCCGGACGATATTCGCGCTCGCGTCGATGCGCTTTGGAAGAAAGCCGGGTTACACTAGTTAGGTACGCGGCGGCTGTAGCTCAGTTGGTAGTAGCGCCAGATTGTGGTTCTGGATGTCGTGGGTTCAAATCCCACCAGCCGCCCCAAATCCCACTCCTGTTGTTCGACTATCCGTTTAGAACCGGAGCCCAACCAGAAAGTTAACCTGATTCTTTCGAACTGCGTCCGTCTTGCCCGAATTCCAGTAGGAGTAGCGAACTTCCGGTTCGATATGTGCGCGCCCCACGCGGGCATCCATGCCGACGCCAACCGATGGATCGACATTCCATTGCGTGGACTTCGTGTTGACTGCACTGCTCGTGCCCCCAGAACTTCCGCTGACCGTGCTGATCTGGAAACTACTTGTCTGGATCGACGTGCGGCGAACTGAGGGACCCGCTAGTAAAAACGGACGCCAGCCCGACGCTCGCTCAGGAATCGATATTTCGCTAAGAACGGGATTTCCAGTGCGCTTCCACGGACGGTCTGAGAGCCAAATGTGATCGCGTTCGCTGGACCCAAAAACGTAAAGTTGTCATATCCTCCGCCCAGCCGTTGATACAGAAACCCCGTCTCGAATGCCAATCCCTTGACGATGCGAACGTCTACTGAGGGTCCGGCAACAAAAGGTATCTTGTCGGTGCGTCCGAGTGGCGTCTGTGCAGGCACCCCTCCCTGGATTCCGAATGTCAGTAGTTGAGCCGAAGCCATCAGCGGCAGCGCGGCAAGCACTACGATACGAAGTATCATGCGATGTATGCAAAGGCACGCCGCCCTCCAGCGATGTCCGCTGTTATGTCAACACGTCCGCGAAAATCCGCAGTGCGCTGGCGGCACAGTGAGACGGCAACACCTCATCCCCTGTGTGTTAGTACCGCGCGTGCACCTTTGGAAGCTGTGAAGAATCTAATATTCGTGTTGTTCCTGGCATCTTCCGCTAATGCTCAGACAAATTTGCGAAACAGCGTCACGTTCAGCGTTGGATCCGCATTTACTGGTCCTCGAGGCAATGGTCAATTCGACACGACGGTGGGTCTGGGGGCCACATATCGCTACCGCTGGTTCCACTATCTCGATATCGAGGCCGATATAACGACAGCGTTGCATCCGACTCCCACGCTTCGGGGCGCCACCTTCACCATCGATCCGACTGATAACTTCATATGGGTACCATTCGGCTTGCGTGGCGTCCTGCCTTTGCGTAATGGCGCGATGGAACTCTCGGCCGGAGCAGGAGGAATCTACGAGAATTACTCCGCCGGGAACATTCCGCCGTTTGTCGGACGTCAGTCGGAGGACGCCTGGGGTGGATACTTTGTCGCCGGCGCCGCGTCGGCGATTAGCCGAAGCCGCCATTATTGGCTGGGCGCGTCTGCTCGCGAGTTCTTAGGAAACGCAAATCGCACGAGTGCGCACGACCTGTGGTTCGTGGTCACTGGGGACTTTAGTTTTCGTTTTTAAGGCTGGAGACTTGAGCGCGATCTTTTCCCCCATGATGGCGTTCAGAAGTACCCAGCATCTTTGGGTCTGAACGGCCTCATGCTGCGGGGGGAAATAGTCATCGATCATCTGGACCGTTTGTTTGGTCATAGTACTAGTTCGTCAGTTCGGCTTAATTCTTTAGACCCCCGAATAGCAAATCTTGGTTTGGTTGTCTTCGCAATCCCTCAACAAAACCCCTCAGTTCGGAATCCGTCTATAGTAGTGATATATGCAAGATGAGCAGGGCACACCTGCCGTAAGTGTGCCTCCTACAACCGTGCCCTCGACCAACTCGCCCGGGTCGTTATCGCAGTCAACCACCCGCAACGCGATTTCCTGGCTGCGCGATCTTTCAGTCAGCGTCGTGATCGCCATCATCGTGATTCTGTTCCTCTACCAGCCGGTCAAGGTCGAAGGCACCAGCATGACGCCCTCGCTGATCAACGAGGAGCGCATCTTCATTAACAAGTTCGTCTACCGCTTCGGTTTTTCCGACATCGTCCGCGGCGACACCATCGTCTTCTGGGCGCCCGAGGATCCTTCACGCTCCTACATCAAGCGTGTGATCGGCGTTCCCGGCGATACGGTCGAAATTGTTGACGGCACGGTAATTCTCAATGGCAAGCGCCTGGAAGAGCCTTACCTTATCGATATCAATCGCGATCGGATGTCGATGACCCGGCGCGTGGTCGAACCCGCGCATTACTTTGTACTGGGCGACCACCGCAACTCCTCGAACGATAGCCGCAGTTGGGGCACCGTCCCGCGCGATGCGATCTACGGCAAGGCTGTATTTGTGTACTGGCCCCTGAATCGCTTAGGTCTGTTGCGGTAACTACCGCCGGCCGATCAGCCACATCGCCAGGCTCAGGACTGCGCTCACCAGCAGGCACGTCACTACCGGAAAATAGAACGCGCCATTCTTTCCACGCACCACGATGTCGCCGGGCAGTCGGCCCAACTTGATCGGCAGCCGGTCGCCCAGCGTCATTAGGATGCCTACGACAACCAGGATCAGCCCGAGGATGATGACGGTTCGTCCCACGTCTCATGATACCGTTGCCTTTTCAAGAGGTGTTCGATAATGGGTGCGGAGCCCATATGATCACGGAAACCGCGCCGCCTTCGACCCTGCCACCCACTCCAACACTCAAAGCCGTCCCTGGAGTTGCGGATGAGTTTAACCCGCGTCTCTCCGCGGAGGCTCGCTTCGATGAAGCGGCCGAGCGTCTGGGTCTCGATGACGGCATGCGTAAAGTGCTGCGGTCACCCTCGCGCGAAATCATCGTCCACATTCCGGTTCAGCTCGATGACGGCCGCCTGGAAGTATTCACCGGCTATCGCGTGCAGCATTCCATCGCCCGCGGTCCGGCCAAAGGCGGCATTCGTTACGCGCCGGATGTGACGCTGGACGAAGTCCGCGCCCTGGCTTCCTGGATGACCTGGAAATGCGCGGTCACCAACGTCCCGTTCGGTGGATCGAAGGGCGGCGTCATCTGCGATCCGTCTATCCTCTCGCGCGTCGAGCTCGAGCGCATCACGCGCCGCTACACCGCGCAGTTGTTCGAATTCATCGGTCCGGAAATCGACGTGCCGGCGCCCGACGTCAATACCAATGACCAGACCATGGCCTGGATCATGGACACGTATTCCATGCACGCCGGCCATACTGCGACTGGCGTCGTGACCGGCAAGCCCGTCGATCTGGGAGGTTCGCGCGGCCGCACCGAAGCCACCGGGCGGGGATGCATGATCGTCATCGAGCAGGCTCTGCGTCGCCTCGGCTTGGAGCGTTCCGCGACGCGCGTGGTGATCCAGGGTTTCGGCAACGTAGGCGGCATGTCGGCCAAGCTCATGGCGCGTGCCGGATTCAAGATTATCTGCATCATCGAATTTGACGGAGCCGTCTACAATCCGAAAGGCCTGGACATTCCCGCGCTGATGAAACATCGCAAAGAAACCGGCTCGATCATCGATTTTCCCGGTGGCCAGAACATGGACCGCGAAGAAGCGATGTTCCTGGAGACCGATGTCTTGCTGCCTGCTGCCCATGAGAACGTCATCACTTCACAGAACGCCTCCAAACTGCGTACCAAGATTTTGTGCGAAGGCGCTAACGGTCCCACCACGCATCTCGCCGATCCCATACTGGCCGGGAAAGGCATCTTCGTAATTCCGGATATTCTGGCGAACGCCGGCGGTGTCACAGTGTCGTACTTTGAATGGGTTCAGGATCGCCAGGGTTACTTCTGGAATGAGCAGATGGTCAACGATCGCCTGGAAGAGATCATGGTGAATAGCTTCAACGATGTGGTCGCTTACGCCGAGAAGCACGGCGTCAACAATCGTACGGCCGCGTATATGCTCGCCTTGGATCGAGTAGCTTTTGCGATCAAGCTTCGCGGCATCTACGCATAGTAGAAACACTGACTGTCAGGAGAGCAATTCAATGAAAATCGCCGTCATCGGCGCGACGGGTAACGCCGGATCGCGTATCGTTACTGAGCTATTGAGCCGCGGGCACCAAGTGCTCGGCATTGCTCGCCATCCCGAAAAAATGCCGCCGCGGCCGGGTCTTACTCTGACGCAAGGCGACGTGAAAGACGAAGCCGGCCTCGCGAAGCTCCTTACGGGACAAGAGGCGGCGATTCATAGCGTGAGGTTCCTCGGCACCGACGCTCACTCAGCGATCGGCGCGGCAAAAAAGTCCCGCGTCAAACGATTCCTGGTCGTCGGGGGCGCGGGCAGTCTCGAAGTGGCGCCCGGCTCCGCTCTCGTCGACACACCCAACTTCCCGCCCGCTTACAAACCCGAGGCATCCGCGGGTCGCGATTTCCTGAACACACTCAAAACCGAACGCGAACTGGACTGGACCTACCTCTCGCCGTCGGTATTCTTCAGCCCAGGCGAGCGCACCGGGAAATTCCGCCTTGGTAAAGACCAGGTACTGACCGGCGCCGACGGCCAGAGCAAAGTATCCATGGAGGACTACGCCATCGCCCTTGCCGATGAGATAGAAAGCCCGAAACATAGCCGCCAACGCTTCACCGTTGGCTATTAGACCTTGGCTAATTAAACCCAGGAATGCGAAGATAGAAGTACACCTGGAGAAGGTATTATGCATCTTTCTGAAGACTTCCGCTTGAAAGTCGGCTTGGCCGAAATGCTTAAGGGCGGGGTCATCATGGACGTGACCAATGTCGAGCAGGCCAAGATTGCCGAGACTGCAGGCGCCACCGCTGTAATGGCATTGGAGCGCGTCCCTTCGGATATCCGCAAAGACGGCGGCGTCGCACGCATGGCTTCGATCCGCATCATCCGCGAGATCATGGACACCGTTTCCATCCCGGTGATGGCGAAAGCGCGTATCGGCCACTTTACGGAGGCTCGCATACTCGAAACGCTCGGTGTCGATTATGTCGACGAAAGCGAAGTGCTCACGCCCGCGGACGAAGTGCATCACATCGATAAGAAGACCTTCAAGGTTCCGTTTGTCTGCGGAGCCCGCAATCTGGGCGAAGCCCTGCGTCGTATCGCCGAGGGCGCCGCGATGATCCGGACCAAGGGTGAGGCAGGCTCTGGCGATATCGTCGAAGCGGTCCGCCATATCCGTACCATCGTCAAGGAGATGAAACACCTCACGGTGCTCGGTAAGGAAGAACAGGTACACGAGGCTAAGAACTTGGGCGCGCCGCTGGAGTTAGTCGAATGGGTCGCGGCCAACGGAAAACTGCCTGTGCCAAACTTCTCGGCCGGTGGCATTGCGACGCCAGCCGACGCGGCGCTCGTGATGCAGCTCGGCGCCGAGGCGGTGTTCGTCGGCAGCGGCATCTTCAAATCCGAGGATCCCGATTCGCGCGCACGCGCCATCGTCAAGGCTGCGACGTATTACAACGATCCGGTGAAGCTCCTCGAAGCCAGCGAAGAGCTGGGAGAAGCCATGCGCGGCCTGGACGTCTCCAAGTTGCCCGAAAGCGAGCTTCTGCAAACTCGCGGCTGGTAAGCCGCTTGCGCGGCGGCCAAGGCGCCTCTGGCGCAGAAGCTGAGTGACGACACCGTGAAGACAGTCGGCATCCTGGCCCTCCAGGGCGATTTCGACGCTCATCGCAAGGCTGTGGAGCGCGCTGGGGGGCGGCCTATAGAAGTTCGCACGGCGCAAGACCTCGACGCCTGCGACGGACTGATCGTCCCCGGCGGCGAAAGCACCACCATGCTTAAGCTGCTCGACATCGAAAAGCTGATCGAACCCTTGCGTCAGTTCACTGCACGCAAGCCCGTCTTCGGTACTTGTGCCGGTGCGATTCTGCTGGCGCACTCGGTCACCAGGCCTTCGCAGCCCAGCCTCGATCTGATTGACATCGACGTCGAGCGCAACGCTTACGGCCGCCAGATCGATAGCTGCGTCGCTCGCGTGGACGCGGGCGGCAAAGATATGGAAGCCATCTTCATCCGTGCGCCGAAGATCCTTCGTGTCGGCTCGGGCGGAAAGATCTTAGCGACCTACAATGGCGATCCGGTGTGGGTAGAGCAGGGCAGGCACATGGTGACCACGTTCCACCCGGAGCTGACGCCCGATCCCCGTGTTCACCAGCGGTTTTTGGAAAGAGTAGCTACTTCATCTGGACGCGTTTGACGTCAGGGGGGAGATTCAGTTGAAATGCGGAATCCGGCAAGCTCGGATTAAATTGGATGTCTGAGTAGACTGCCTGCTCGTAGTCGCCGGAAGTACGCGTCACCTTTACTTGTAGAGGTACACTCTGCTTGTCGGCAACCCACATCTCAATCTTTTCTACATACTTCTTGAGATCGTTGTCTTTGGGGATCAAGTCAATTCGGGTGGTATTGGTTTCACCGATTTTTTCTGGAGCGCCCCCCTTGATCTCGAAATCGCGCCGCAAGTCGGCACTGGTAACGCCGATCCCGATCAGCATCAGCTGATCGGCCTGCTTACCCATCTTGCCGAATTTCCCGGCATCGTAAACTTCCACGCGCTTGGCGTCCGGATAGTAGATTTCCACTGTCTTCCCCGCAAATCGAATGATCTGCGGATTCTTTCCAAAAATCTGAACAATACCGATAGTCTGTCCATTGGCGCGCTTTACCAAACGGAGACCGTCCGTCTCTTCTTTGTCGTTCAACACCTTCGTGTACTCGGTGCGTTTCATTTTGGCCGAGAATGTATGCAAGTCGCGAGCCGACTGGTCCATCCGCGCCAAAATGTCGCTGAGAGCCTCCGCGCGCAAGGCTGTTGCCGCCAACACGGCCAGGAACGCGAAGC
The DNA here is from genome assembly GCA_025980665.1 of Bryobacteraceae bacterium. Taxonomy (GTDB): domain Bacteria; phylum Acidobacteriota; class Terriglobia; order Bryobacterales; family Bryobacteraceae; genus Palsa-187. Next base: position 9,964 of record JAICXC010000082.1, on the reverse strand, counting down.
GAACACATTTCATCATGGACCTTTTACGGCTTGGTATACGCCATGTAGCCGGTGATTTCGTGTTCCGTCTCGTCAAAAACTGGCTCTACGTGCGTTATGATCGTGTGACTCTTGAAACGCTGATCGACCAGTTCTGCGGCCTTGCGAGGCAAGTCGGCTTGCGACACGTTTGCGAGCAGCTTCGGTTCGATGAGAAACCCTTGCTGCGCGGGGAGCATCTGGATGCTGGAAGCCCGGGGCTGATCGCGAAATAAGTCGCGCGGCGTCAAAAAGATAAACGCCAGGATCAGCGTGACAATAATGTCCCACTGCCACGAGGTTCGTGGGAAATCCCAGAAAATAAGCCGCCGCAACGTTCCCATCAATCCCATGGTAACAAGTCCCGCCGCTACACAGCCCGCCGCACCAGCGCGAGGAACTCATCCCGCGTGGCTTTGCTCTTGCGGAAATTCCCGAGCATGTTGCTGGTAACGGTGCCCGAATGCTGCTTTTCGACGCCCCGCATCATCATGCAGAAATGCTGCGCTTCCACCAGCACGCCGACTCCTCGCGGTGAAATCGCACTTTCCACAGCTTCGGCGATCTGCTGCGTCATCCGCTCCTGCAACTGGAGTCGGCGCGCGAACATGTTCACGATCCGCGGGATCTTGCTCAGCCCGATCACTTTGTCCTTGGGCAGATACGCCACGTGAACTTTTCCAAAGAACGGCAATAGATGATGCTCGCACATGCTGAAGAACTCGATGTCCTTCACCATCACCATCTCGTCCACCTTTACGCTGAACACGGCTTCGTTGACGATATCTTCCAGGCTCGTGCTGTAGCCGCTAGTCAGGAACCGCAGCGCGTTTTCGTAACGTTCGGGCGTGCGTATTAAGCCTTCGCGTGAAGGATCCTCTCCAACTAACTGGAGAATTTCGCGCATGTGCGCCGCGATCTTGGTCTCTTGCGGCGGCATTACTTTCACTAGGGCTTTGCTCTTCATCCAACCTCCAACTCAAACGTATTCCGCGCCGTTTCCGATATCCGCACCCGCGCCAGGCGGGCAGGCAGCGTCCAACCCTCAGTCAGCGCCTCGCGCACCAGCGTCGCCAGATTTTCGGTCGTAGTCACCGACCCTGCCAGCTCCGGAATATCCGCGTTCAGATTTTTGTGATCCAGCCGCGTCAGTACGCGTTCGCGAACCACGGCATCCAGAGCCTCGCGATTCACCACTTGCCCGTTCTGGTCTACTGGACCGTCCACCGTGATCTCGAGAACGTAGTCATGCCCGTGCCCGTGCGGATTATTGCACTTTCCGTAGAGCTTCTGGTTTTCCTGCGGGCTCAATGCCGGAGTATCCAGCCGGTGCGACGCAGAAAAGCGATAGCGCGATGTCAGTTTCACCGCTCTCCTCCGTAGTCGACAAACAAATCAGTCGTCTCATACAGGCGTACATTGTGCAGACTCACGCCTTCACGCGTTATCTGCGGCTCGATCCGCTTCCAGATTTCGACCGCCAGATTCTCAGTGGTCGGAATCACGCGATCGAACGGCGGGACTTCCTCGTTCAGAAACCGGTGATCCATCGGATCAACCACTTCGCGGTTCAGGATCTCCTTCAGCTCCCGCAGATCGAATACCATCCCTGTCACCGGGTCGGGATCGCCGGAGAGCGTCACTTCGAGCACGTAGTTATGCCCATGGCCATTAGGATTGGCATTGTTGCCGTAAACGGTCTGATTCTGCTCCGCGCTCCAGGCCGGATTCGCGCATATGTGCGACGCGGAAAACTCAGCTTTTCGGGTTAAAAACATTGGCTCTCTAGTTTGGATGCAGACGGTTCCCTCGGGGACCAACCGGATCCACTAAAATAATAGCGTGAAGACCGCTACTGATCGTATTCTGCTGGGATTGGTCCTTGCCCTCGGCGTAGCCTTGGCCTGGGTCGTCTCCGGGACCCTGGACGATCACATCGTCCGTGTGGGCGACACCGCGCCCGCTTTCAAGGTGGTCACCGAGTCAGGTCGCACCATCACGCCCCGGAATTTTGGCGGTAAGCTGCTGGTGCTGAATTTCTGGGCCTCATGGTGCCAGCCTTGCCTCCAGGAGGTTCCTTCGCTCGAAGTCTTCAGTCGCCAATTTGCTCCCGAAGGCGTTGTGGTCCTGGGCGTTAGCGTCGATAAGAACGAGAACCTCTACCATCGATTCCTGCAGCAGTTTCCGGTGACGTTCCAGGTCGCGCGAGATCCCTCCTGGGATATTGCCGCCAACTATGGCACCTTCCAGCTGCCCGAAACCTACATCATTGATAGCTCAGGCAAAGTGGTTCAGAAGGTAATCGCGGCCCAAAACTGGATGAATCCGGAGTTCGTCCAAAGTATTAAGAAAATGTTGTGAAGCTGTTAATTTCACTGCTGATAATCTCGTGTTTCGCGGCTGCGGAAGACATTAAATCTCTCCCCAACCAGGCGGGAAACGGCAACATCGATCTTGCCGGGACCGCGATCCTCGATGCCAAAGAAATCGAGCAGGTGGTCGGCGCTCCCATGGATCCCGGCTACATCGTGGTCAAGATTAAAGTAAGCCCTCGCACTCTAGGAGCACTCCGAATTAGCGCAGATGACTTCACCCTCGTCTCGCGAAAGGACGGCGAGCGCAGCGACGCCCTGGCGCCCGGTCAAATCGGAGGTCCGGCAAACTTGATTCTGAAATCGAAGACCACGCACAGTAGCGCCGGCGTAAGCTCAACTACCGTGAACGTCACCCCAGTCGACGCCAAGGCAGCCCCGCCTAGCCCTTTGCAGAAGATCCTGGAATCGAAGATGTTGCACGACGTGGAAACCAAGGAGCCCGTGGAAGGCCTCCTCTACTTCCTGCTCGATGGGAAGAACAAAGTCAAGGATCTGGGCCTAATCTACAAGGGTCCGGCAGGCCGACTGGCCATGGATTTCAAGTAGTCGCGGCAGGCAGTTCGACGGTCTTTGCGTCGCGCCACAGGCGTTCCAGGTCGTAATACAACCGCGCCTTGTCCGAAAAAATGTGGACCAGATAGTCGCCGTAGTCCATCAGGATCCAGTCGGCGTTATCGTAGCCTTCCACGCTATTCGGCATTTCGCCGAGCTTCTTGAGGTGCAGATGGATTTCATCCGCTATGGCTTGAATCTGGCGAGTGTTGCTGCCGTTCAGAATCACGAAGTAATCTGCGAAGGTGGTTACTTCCCGCAGGTCCAACACCCGGACGTTGTGGGCTTGTTTCTCTTCCGCTGCTCGCACCGCTTCTAGCCACATCGGTGCGGCGGCTGCTGGTTTCTTTCTTGCGCTAGCCAGTGAGTGAAGCCCTCCTGTTGGTATCGTACTACTTATGTCCTCGTTGCGGGTGTTGCTCTCTGCCGAGAAGATCCACGCGCGGATCCAGGAACTGGGTGCGGAAATCGACCGCGATTATCCCACGGGTCCCGTCTACCTGGTGGGAGTCCTCAAAGGCGCGAGCGTGTTTATGGCGGATCTGGCCCGCGCAATGAAGACTCCGGCGCGGATGGAATTTGTCGGTATCGCGAGCTATAGCGGCAAGACGACATCGGGCGAAGCGCGGCTCACCAAAGACCTGGATCACCCCATTCAGGGCTTCGATGTGATCGTGGTCGAAGATATCGTGGACACCGGAATCACGCTTACGTATTTCCTGCAGCTGCTTCAGCAGCGCAAGCCCAAGTCGCTGCGGATCGCCGCGCTTCTCGACAAGCCTTCGCGCCGGCGCCGGCCAGTGCATGTGGATTACGTGGGCTTCGAGGTGCCGGATCAGTTCCTGGTCGGCTACGGTCTCGACTTTGAGGAGGACTATCGCAGTCTTCCGGACGTCTGCATTCTGGAAGGGTGAGGGCGGGACTGTCCGGCCCTAGAAAATCACAATGTAGGGGCGAGGTACGCCTCGCCCACGGCTATTTCAGCAGGGGTTTCACTGCCTTGAGCACCGTTCCCGAAACGATCTCGGCGCCCTCCGCCGTCGGATGGACCCCATCCCTCTGCAGATACCGCAGGTCCGGCGTCACGATATCCGCCAGCAAAAACGGAATCAGCTTCAACTTATACTTGGCGGCCAGATCCTTGTAAATCGCCTCGAAGCTCTTGATGTAATCCGGACCGTAGTTCGGAGGCAGCGTCATGCCGGCCAGCACAACCTTTGCACCCGCCTCCTGAAATGCCACAATCATGGTCTCCAGGTTTTGCCGCGTGACCTTCAGCGGCAATCCGCGTAGCCCGTCGTTGCCACCCAACTCCAGGACGACCACCGCCGGTTTGCGTCGCACAGCAGAATTGATACGTGCCACGCCGCCCTCGGTCGTGTCTCCGCTAATGCCTAGGTTCACGACGTGCCAGGCGTAGCCTTCCTTATCGAGCGTTCGTTGCATGTCGTCCGGGAAGCTTTGTCCCGCGGCGAGCCCATAGCCCGCGCTCAAGCTGTCTCCGAACACCACTAGTTCCTTCCGCGCCGGAGTCTGTGCACGTAGGGGCGCCAGTGACAGGAGCCCTATGATCAAGAACTTGAGATTCATGGAAGCCTACCCACCATAATAGAAGAAGTGTCCGTCCTCGCCTCCATCCTTGCCGCCAAGAACCTCACCAAAAGCCTCGATAGCGGCAGCCACCGTGTCGATATCCTGCGGGGCATCGACCTCGATATTCCCCCAGGACAGTTCGTCGCGATCATGGGCGCCTCCGGGAGTGGTAAGAGTACGCTGCTTGGCTTGCTCGCTGGTCTCGATACCGCGACGTCGGGAACGGTGATCATCGATGGTGTCGACATCACGGGACTTAGCGAAGACAAGCTGGCTCTAGTCCGTGGCCGTAAAATCGGCTTCGTTTTTCAGAGTTACCAGTTGCTGCCGACTCTGACGGCGGAAGAAAATGTGCTGTTGCCGTACGAACTTTCCGGTGGCGACGTCTCTGCGGGGGTGGCCCGTGCACGGTCTCTGCTTGAAAGCGTCGGCCTGGGCGATCGCCTCGACCACTATCCTGTCCAGCTTTCTGGTGGCGAACAGCAGCGCGTGGCCCTGGCGCGGGCGTTCATGGTGAAGCCGCCCATTCTGATGGCCGACGAACCCACTGGCAATCTCGACAGCGTTAACGGGGCCCATGTCCTCGATCTGCTGATTTCGCTCAACCAGCGCGAAGGAACCACTCTGGTGCTGGTGACGCACGATATTGCCTTAGCGGGCCGTGCCGATCGCATCGTGACCATGCGCGACGGCTTGATTGTGGCCGATGAGATGCGCACTGCAGCCGCATGAGACTGTCCCTGCGAACGGCCGGACGCATCGCCTGGCGCGAGACTCGTTCTTCGCTCACCAAGTTTCTCTTTGTCGTATTTGCTGTGGCCATTGGCGTTGGCGCTCTGGCCGGTGTCCGCGGATTCAGCGAATCCGTTCGGGCGATGCTCAATAGCGAGTCCCGCACGATCATGGCGGCCGACCTGAGCGCGCGCCAGTTCTCCCCTCCTAAGGCCGACCAGCTGGCTGAGTTGGACAAGCTCGCCGCGCGCGGCATTGACCGAACGCTCATCACGGAAACCGTTTCCATGGCGAGCGCTACGACTGCGGACGCGACGCCCGTATTGGTGTCCATCAAGGCTGTGGATCCCGCGAAATATCCCTACTACGGCACCGTCAAGCTCTCTCCCGATATCCCGCTGACCCAGGCGCTCACAGCCGAAACGGTGATCGCGGGCGAAGACGTTCTGATCCGTCTCGGCGTGAAAGTCGGCGATCCCGTTCGCCTGGGCTCCGCTAACTTCCGCATGGCCGCGATTGTTCTTTCCGAGCCCGACCGCATGTCGGGTAGCCTCAACGTCGGCTTGCGCATGATGATCTCGCGAGAAGGGTTCGCGCGCACCGGCCTGATGCAGCTAGGCAGCCGGGCGGCCGAGCGCTACCTGTTTAAGATCGAGCCGAACGGCCCGTCGATGGAAGAAGCCCGCGCGGCCATTTTCGATGCATTGCCCGAAGCCCGCGTCATCGACTCGCGCGAGTCCAATCCATTGATCACGCGCGGTCTCGATCAAGCCACCACGTTTCTCAGCCTCATCAGCCTCATTGCGCTGATTGTCGGGGCGATCGGCGTCGGCATGGCCATGTACGCCCACCTCCAGCAGAAGATGGACAACATCGCGGTGATGAAGTCGTTAGGAGCCACGTCGGCCGAAATCATCCGCATTTTCACGATCCAGACCCTGATGCTGGGCCTGCTGGGTGGAATCGCCGGCGTCCTCCTCGGCCGCGCCGTCGAGGAAGTGTTCCCGTCGCTCATCAATAAGATCTTCGAGATCAAGGCCACCACCGGCTGGCACTTCGACGCCGCGATCCAAGGAATTTCGGTCGGCCTGCTGACGACGCTTTTGTTCACGCTGCCGCCCCTGGTCGCCATCCGGAAAATCCGCCCGGCGATGATACTGCGGCGCGGCATGGCGGACCAGAAACGCCCCTTGCGCGGGCGCATCGCAGCGGCGCGCGAGGCGGTGCTGTTGGGCGGAATTATCCTGCTCGGCTTGGGAGGAATCGCGGGATGGCTTGGAGGATCGGCGCGCGTCGGTGGATACTTCGCCGGTGGATTGTTTTTCAGCCTGATCGCGCTAGCCGCGGTCGCTGCGCTGCTGCTGCGGTCGCTCCGCGTCTTTCTACGTAACTCGCCGGTACGTCTGCCGTCGATGGTGCGTCAGGGATTCGGGAATCTCTATCGGCAGGGCAATCAGGCCCAATCGATTTTGGTCGCCATGGGATTGGGCGTGATGTTCACCTTGAGTGTCTATCTGATCCAGAACTCGCTGATCGACGAAATCATCCAGACGGCTCCCCCCGGCGTGCCCAATATGTATCTGGTGGGCGTGACTGCTGAACAGTCGATGCCGCTCCGAGAGCTTATTTCCCAGCAACCGGGCATCCTCACCGCCCCGCAGCTCTTCCCGTCGGTCTCAGCCCGTTTGGTACAGATCGACGGGCAGGATATGGCCAGCCGGCCTGTGCAAGGCGTTGGCCGGCGCTATTCGAACACGCGTTCGGTAACCTGGGAAAGCCAGCTTCCGGACAACCTGACCGTTCTCCGGGGCGCGTGGTGGAAACCTGATACGACCGAGCCGGTTGTCTCCGTCGCCGAAGACGCTGCCCAGGCACTCGATATACACCCGGGCTCGGTGCTCGAATGGGAAATCGCAGGCCGCCTGATGAATGTCAAAGTGGCTGCCGTTCATGAGATCGAAGCCATGCGCGCGGCCGCTCCCGTGGAATTCGTTTTCAATCCTCAGGCACTGGCGGGGCTGCCGGTGGTGTTTAATGGCGGCGTGCGCATCACGCCCTCCGCGGCGGGAAATCTTCAGCGCGTCATTTTCGAGAAGTATCCGACCGTGACCGTCGTCAATGTTGCGGACGTACTCCAGACCGTTCAGCAAATTATCGATCAGATCGCCCTGGTGATCCGGTTCCTCTCGGCGTTCGCCATTCTGGCGGGAGCCATCATTCTCGCGGCGAGCGTTGCGGGAAGCCGTTTCCGGCGCATCCGCGAAGTCGTAATTCTGAAAACTCTGGGAGGCACGCGGCGTCACATCGCCCGGATTTTCTCGATTGAGTTCCTGACCCTGGGCGCCGTGGCTGGACTTATGGGCAGCCTGCTCGCCAGCGCCTTTTCTCGTATCTTGCTGACGCGATTGTTGGATGCGAAATTCCAGCTCGATGCCCGGGCGATTCTGGTCTCCATCGCGCTGACCGCGCTACTGGCGAATGTGGCGGGCTGGGTGGCCAGCGTCCGTATCTTGGGACAAAAGCCCCTGGAAGTCCTCCGCGAAGAATAGCCGCTACCCGCGCCGTTCTCTCACCATCTCCTGCAGATCCTCGATCTTCTCAGTGAGCTCGTGCAGCTTCCCGGCCACTCCCTGGATCTCAGCCTCCGCCCGGCGGTTCACGTCGAAATCCAGCTCGCCCCGCAACCGGTCCTTCGTATCCTGCCGATTCTGGCTCATCATGATCACCGGCGCTTGCACCGAGGCCAGCATAGAAAGAAACAGGTTCAGCAGAATGAAGGGATAGGGGTCCCAGGCCGATCCTTTCAGGAAGACGTTGATCGTCGCATAGACCACCAGAGTCACTCCGAACGCGATGATGAACGTCCAGGATCCACCGAATCGCGCCACGGCATCGGCGATGCGCTCTCCGAACGTAGCCTCCTCTTCGATCACTTCATTAGGGTTGCGTGTCGAGCGGAGTCGAACCAGTTGATGCGCCGCATGATACTGGCGGCCGAGCACCGAAAGCATGTCCATGCCGGCGTGTGGTTTCCTCTGAATCAGCTCGAAAATATCATCCCGGTCCACTTCCACGCACACAGTTTCTTCGACAGCGGTCGCACCCGTTTCATGCGGCGTCGGCTGCAGCATCGAGGCAAAACCAAAGAAGTCGCCCGCAGTGGGCTCATCGAGAACCACTTCCTGCTGGTCTTCGTCTACGGTGGTCACGCGCGCTTTGCCTGAGACCACCACGTAGGCCCGTCCGCCCGGCTCACCCATCTTGTAGATCCGCTGACGTGGTGCGAAGGTCTTCAGTTCCACCTTGCCTGCCAGGAGGGCCGCCTCGTCGTCGTCGAGCAATGCAAACAAAGGAACTTGCTTGAGTACTTCAGGATTACAAGTCATGAGTCACCTATTAGCAATGAGGAACTTTAATCGTAAGTTAAGCGCCGGTTAATACTGCCATTCGTCCAATGTAGTGAAAGCGAGTCACTCGCTAGTGAATTAGTGAAAGAGAAGGAAGGTACCACTCATGAAAACCCTCAGCGCTTTGATCGTAGGCGGAGCTTTGACGCTTGGCACGGCGATGGCTCAGGCCCCCAAACCGGCCAATACAGCTACACCGGCTACTCAGACCAAGGTCAAGAAGCACCGCAAACATCACAACAAGAAGGGCGCGGCTGCGACTACCGCGGCTACTCCGGCGGCGTCGGCCACCGCGACCCCCGCTCCTGCCAAAAAGTAAGCGTGGCAGGTTTCCCAGGACCGCTCCGTGATCATTTTTTCGGGGCGGTCCGAAACTCTTTGTCCGTGACTTCTTCCAGCCAAGTGATCCCGCCGCGAGTTACGTTGTACTGAACCCCGCCCTTATCTGGAGCCGCGCCATGCCAGTGGACCACCCCCGGACCTGCGTAAATACTCTCGCCCGCCTTCAATTCGATCACCGGACCGCCTTTGACCTGGGTGTGGGCGACGCCTTCTTCCACCAGAATGATTTGACCGCCTTCGTGGCTATGCCACTTGGTTCGCGATCCCGGATCGAAGCGGAAGTGGGCGATGGTCGCCTTGGTACCTTCGTCCAGCTTGGTCACCTTCCCGCCCGTAAAGTTTGGGCTTTGTTTGTCCTGCGCCTGCATCATCCACAAACCAGCAAAAGTGCCGACAGCGACGCACAGCACGTAAGCCTTGCGCATCCTTGGAGCCTCCCTCGGTGGAGTTTAACACGCGATAGACTGGAGTAAATAGAGGAACGCGATGCCGCTATACGACTTCCATTGTCTGGACTGTGGAGAAAAGTTTGAGGCGCTGGTGCTCAAGACCGCGCCGGCATGTCCGAGTTGCCAGAGCGCACGCCTGGAGCAGCAGATCTCCACGTTTGCTGTGAGCTCCGAGTCGACCCGCGAATCTAACTTAAGCGGCGCCAAGCGCAAGCATGCCAAAGTTCATCGCGACTACACGAACGACATGCGCAACGCCGAGAAAAACCATCACCACTAAGCCGTTCACGTTGGGCACAGCATCAGGAATGGCCGTTCCCGTTTGCTATTGCTTACCGGCGTTCTGGTAATCCGGAACTTTGATGCGGCCTTCGATCAGGCCCTTATTGTTCTCTTCGCAGGAGTATTCCTGGATTTCCCAGTCCGGGCGAAGGGTGAACGTTCGGTTCTGGACGATCGGCTTGTTGTACGTCTTGGGATCGTCGTACGTCACCTG
>JAICXC010000086.1 GCA_025980665.1 Bryobacteraceae bacterium | reverse complement strand
GCCCGGACCGGATGACGTATACGTCTCGCCCTCGCAGATCCGGCGCTTCGATCTGCGTACCGGGGACACGGTCAGCGGCCAGATCCGCCCGCCCAAGGAAGGCGAGCGGTACTTCGCGCTGATCAAAGTAGACGCGATCAACTTCGAGCCGCCGGAGGAAGCGCGCAACAAGATCTTCTTCGACAATCTGACGCCGCTCTATCCGCAAGCTCGGCTGAAGATGGAAACCACCAAGGACAATTTCTCGGGACGGGTGATGGATCTGCTGACGCCCATCGGCAAGGGACAGCGAGGGCTGATCGTGGCGGCGCCGCGCACCGGCAAAACCATGCTGCTGCAGTCCATCGCCAATTCCATCACCGCCAATCATCCGGAAGTCACGCTGATCGTGTTACTGATCGACGAGCGGCCGGAAGAAGTCACCGACATGCAGCGCTCGGTCAAGGGCGAAGTAATCAGCTCTACCTTTGATGAACCTGCCTCGCGGCACGTGCAAGTCGCCGAAATGGTGATCGAGAAGGCCAAGCGCCTGATCGAGCACAAGAAAGACGTGGTGATCCTGCTCGATTCGATCACTCGTCTAGCCCGCGCTTACAACACTGTAGTGCCGCCGTCGGGCAAAGTACTCTCGGGCGGTGTCGACTCAAACGCCTTGCAGCGTCCCAAGCGCTTCTTCGGCGCGGCGCGCAACATCGAAGAGGGCGGATCGCTGACCATCGTGGCCTCGGCGCTAGTCGATACCGGCAGCCGCATGGACGACGTCATTTTCGAGGAGTTCAAGGGCACCGGCAACATGGAAATCCATCTGGATCGCAAACTGATGGACAAGCGCGTGTTCCCGGCCATTGATATCAGCAAATCCGGCACCCGTAAGGAAGAACTGCTGCTGCCACGCGAGGAACTCAACCGCGTGTGGGTGCTGCGTAAGGTGCTCAACCCGCTGTCGCCGGTCGAAAGCATGGAGTTGCTGATCGACAAGCTATCGAAGACCGGCAGCAATGCGCAGTTCCTGTCGGCCATGAGCGGCTGATCCGCCGTCGGATCGAAAAAGAAAAAGGGCAGGCGATCTCTTGGATTGCCTGCCCTTCTTCGTTTGGCGCGTTAACTACTAGAACTGGAATCGTCCGACAATCACGCCCTGACGCGGCGACAGGTTCGCGGCATTACCGAACTGCGTCGCGTTGGTGGTGAGGACTCTTCCGAATCCAGCGGAGGTATTGCCCTTGGTAGGACCGCTGCCGAAAACGACCTGCTGGAGTCCCGCGTTGGTTAGAGAAGTTCCACTGGGATCGCCCCAGTACGCGCGATTGAACACATTCGTAAATTCAATCCGAAGATTGAATTCCATCCGTTCCTTCACTTTAAACGTGCGCCCCAGATTCATGTTCTCACGCGGACGCCGCTGCGTCCGATAATCGTTGAAGTAGGCCGCGGAAGCGCCGAACTGGCCCGGAGCCGGATCCACCCAGGCCTTGGGATTCAACACGAACGTCTTGTTCGGATCGTAACAATGGCAGTTCAGGTCGATCGGATCGGTGTGCGTAACACCGCTGTTATCCACCCAGTTGGTAGCGAATAGCGGCTGTCCCGGAACGCGATTGGCGAAGCTCTGGCCCTGGAACAGGTAGTTGTTCAGGTTACTGTTCGCCAAGGGAACCTGGAGCGGGAACCCGCTCGCATACTGGAGGGCGGCCGAATACGTCCAATCCCTGGCCACCCACGACAGAATCTTGTTCCCGCCGATTTTGGGTGTGACATATGTGGCCGAGAGATTGAACACCAACGGCTGGTCGTAGATCGAAATGTATTTGTTGTTGGCGCGATTGAATACGTCGTTAGCGACTGCCCCGCCCGTGGTGCCAGGATTAGGTTCACCGATCTCGGTGCCCAGGGATTGCGCCTTGGACCATACGAAGGTGCCTAAAAACGACAGGCCATGGGAAAACCGCTTGGTGGCCTTGATCTGGAGCGAATCATAATAGCTCTTGCCCAGTGGATCCCAGTAAATGCCGATGTTCGTGAACTGCGGGAACGGACGCAAGGCTTGCGCCACCGTCTGGCCTAGAGGAAAGCCCGGATAGGGCGGCTGGGCGAATCCGCGCTGCGCGGCCACCGTCGAGCTCAGCAAGGATTTCAGCAGGGTTTCATCGTTCGCGTTGGTCGGATCGAGACCGTACGCCTTTAGATGATCCGGAGTAATTGCATTGAGGTTCAGAAGCGCGGGCGCCTGCCACCATACGCCGCGGTTGCCCACGTAGCTGGCTTCCACCACCAGGTCCTTGGAGACTTCACGCTGCAAACCGACGCTCCACTGATACTGTCGTGCGGGACGGCCCGCGTTCGGATCCATGAGCACCGGACCGGTTCCCGGAGTAGGAGCCTGCGTGGGGAACTGGCCAGCGCTGAAATTAGGCCAAGCCGGCGGATAGCCGTTGGCAGGGTAGCCCTGGGCCAAAATTGCGGCCGGAGTGCCAAACGTTGGCTGAGCATTGCTGGCGGAAGAACCGGCCAAGCCGCTCGCCGCGTTGTTGTTCACTGCTGTTCCGCCATAGACAACCCCGAATCCAGCCCGGAACACGGTCTTGGAATTGATCTGGTAGGCGACTCCCAGCCGAGGCCCGAAGGCATAAGGATAATTGTGGGCGATATTGCAATTGCAGTGGCCTGGCCCGGTGCCTTCGTAAATCGTGGCGCCCAGAATCCCGCCCGCGCTGGGGTTCGGCGTTGTGGCCGAAAATTCCGGTGCGCGGCCGTATTGCTCCTTCAAGTACGTCGAGAAATCGTAGCGCAGACCGTAGTCTAGCGTTAATTTCCGCGTCACTTTCCAGGAATCCTGGGCATACAGGCCCAGCTGGCTCTTGCCCATGCGCGGATGGGTCGGATTGCTGATTGAAGTGCTGTCCGCCAGACCCAGCAGGAAACTGGCATAGCCCAAGCCGATGTTTGAGCCCTGCACGGACGTAGTCTGGAACGGCTGACCCGTTTCGTTCGCGGCGAAGTTGTAAACACCCAGCGTGTTTCCATCTACGAACGGCGGGTATCCCTGCGTCAGAAACTCCCCGCCGAACTTATACGTGTGGTTGTTCTTGACCCAGTTCATGTTGGTATTGAAGGAGGGGCTTTGCGTGACTTGATTCGTGCCCGACTCCGAACCGATATTCTTCATCCCGCCGGCGCCGCTGGTGGAAAGCATTCCCGTAATGGTCGGGAACCACTTGTATTCGATGCCGCCCTTCAAGCCCAGCTCCGTGAGGGCGTTGTAGTTCGTAATTTGGCCCGTGGTGGTCACGGACGGAACCAGGAAATAGTTGCTGCGGTAGCCTGCGCCGAAGTGAAGCAGGATCGTCGGCGTCAGGGAATAATCGTAGTTCAGCCGATAGAGAGGAGCATTTTGAAACGTACCCAGAGCCTCTGTGAGCGGATCCGGCAATCCATCGGACCGCCCGAAGATGGTGTTTCCGTTCGGATTGGCGGTCTTGGTGCGCTGCCAGAAGAACGATAGTTTACCCTTGGCGCCGACAGTCTGGTCGATCTTGATCGAGGGGACTTCGGTGGTTCTGGAACTCCCATAAACGTTGATATAATTCTGAGTTTGCAAGCCCGCATTGGGTCCTACAGGCTGCGGGAATAGAGCCTGAATTTTTGCCGCCACCGGATCGAAGCGGTCGATGGGAATCTTGTTGCCCGGGAACTGATCCCGGACCAAGCCGCTCACCCCCGCCACCGATCGTCCCGTGGTGGGGTCGTAAATCATGCCTTCGAGCATCTGACGCCCCAGCGCATCGGTACCAATAACCTTGGCGTTGGGGAGGATCGCGGAGCTAAAGTCGCCGATTCGATAAGCGTCAATGGGGACGGTTTGAAACTGGTTGTTGATCTTGGTAGTCTCGCGGAACTGCTCCCAGTTAAAGAAAAAGAACGTCTTATCGTGGCCGTTGTACACTTTGGGAATCCACACGGGACCACCGGCCGTGAAGCCGTAGTCATTGCGCCGCGCGCGAGGGCGAGGGTTGCCCTGCGGACTGCCGGTAACGAACGGGTTCCCGGCGTTCAGAATTTCATTGACGTAGTAGTCGTAGGCGCTGCCGTGAAACTGGTTGGCGCCCGACCGCATAGTGACGTTGAACATACCGCCACCCACCTGGCCATATTCAGCTGCATAGTTGCTGGTTTGAATCGCCACTTCCTGGATCGCGTCCACGCTCGGCTGGGTCTGCGCCGGAACGCCGGGTGTTCCGGTATTCGACGCATCCTGGCCTTCGATGCGGAAGGCCTGGGAATTGGCGGGGGTGCCATTAATGCGCACCAGGGCATTGGGGACGAAGGTTGAGCCGGGGATCACCGTGACCATGGCCATGGGATTTCGAATGCCGGCGCTACCGGAGAGCGTGCCGCCAATCCCCAGGATAGGAAGATCGTCCATGTGCTTGACATCGACGTTATGGCTCAGTTCGCCGCTTTCCGTCCTCAGGAGCGAGGCGGATTCGGTTACAGTGACGGATTCACTGGCCGAGCCGACCTCCAGGCTGATATCGACGCGCAGCGTTTGCGCCACCTCGACTGTCAGACCGGATCGCGAGTATTTCTTGAATCCTGGAACATTGACGTTGACCTGGTAGGTCCCGGGAGGCAGCTGCAAGAGCGTGTAGTTGCCGGTGGTCGACGTGGCGCTCGAATACTCGACGCCGGTCCCTAGGTTCTTGGCCTGGATCGGCGCATTGGCGACGACGGCCCCAGCCGGATCGGAAACCGTGCCGGTGATGGTTCCGCGATCGCTTTGCGCGAACGCACATACGGCAAGCACGACGAAGCAAACACAACGGGACACAACCCTCATGACTAACCCCCTGGCGCGAGAATTAACACCCTCATCAAGGAATGGAATCCCCCATTCCCGTTTTAAAAACCGCTGGGGTGAAGTCTACACCCGCCAGCGCTCGGCGTCAAGGCAACCCGCGATTTTTACGGTTTAGAGCGAGAGCCAGACAGTCGAAACCGTACAATAGTGAGGACACCTCCGATGGGCCGCATTCGTATACTCTCCGACGTCGTCGCCAACAAAATTGCGGCCGGTGAGGTCGTCGAACGGCCAGCCAGCGTAGTCAAGGAATTGCTCGAGAACTCGCTCGACGCTGGGGCAAGCGAGTTTCGCATTGAGGTCGAAGCCGGCGGCCGCAGGCTGATCCGCCTCGTCGACGACGGCTGCGGCATGCTCCGCGACGATGCCCTACTCGCTTTCGAGCGTCACGCCACCAGCAAGCTGGCCGATGTGAAGGATCTGCTGTCTATCGCCACGCTAGGATTCCGCGGTGAAGCGCTGCCGTCTATCGCCTCGGTGTCGCGGCTGCTGCTCGAAACTCGCTCGCCCGACGAACAGTCGGGATCCGCGGTCGAATTCGCGGGTGGAAAACTGCTGCGTTGCGATGAAGCCGCGCTGGGAGCCGGCACTGCCATCACCATTCGCGATCTCTTCTTCAACGTTCCGGCGCGCAAGAAATTTCTGCGGTCGGAGCAGACGGAAATCGCTCACATCGCTTCGCTCGTAACGCACTATAGCCTGGCGCATCCCAGCAAGACCTTCGTGCTGCGGCATAACAATGCCGAACTATTGAGCGTCACCCCCGTGGCAACCCTGCGCGAGCGCGTGTTTCAAGTGTTCGGGAGCCAGATTCTGGACGACCTGGTGGATCTTGGCGATCGCAACCGCGATCTGAACATGCCTCGCGACCAGGACGTGTCGCCAGACGAGCCCCAGTTCACACGGCGGTTTCGCTTGCGGGGATTCGTCAGCGGCCCGCAGGTACAGAAATACAATCGCAATTCCATTTATCTGTTCGTCAACGGCCGGTTAATTCGCGACCGCTTGCTCCTGCACGCCATTTCGGCCGCCTATCACAATCTGATGCCGCCGGCTTGCTATCCCTTCGCGCTGCTGTTTCTGGATTGCGACGCAGAAGAGGTGGACGTGAACGTGCATCCTTCTAAGACCGAGGTGCGGTTCAGGCATGGATCAGTCGTCCACGATTTCGTCCGCGATACCATCCGCGACATCCTGATGGCCCAGCGTCCGGCGTCGAATATTCCAGCGCCCACGCCCCCGCAGCCTGGAGCCGGACTGCCGTATTCGGAGTTCAGCCAGCGAATAGAGAGCATGAACTTCCCTTCGGTCAGCGCGGCGATAGCGGGAGCCGATACGGGAGCATTGCCGGAGTTTGTTCTGCGGCGTCCCCCCTCACCCGAGCCTAGATTCCATTTTGAGTCTTCGGCTCCTGCCGTCGCCGGGTTCGAGCCGGCTCCGCCGGTTTCGTCCGCTGCGAAGGCTTCCATACCTGACACGCATGGACCATTGTTCCCGGATGCCCAGACTCTCGACCCCGAAAGTCTGGACGCGCTTACGGACCTGCGGCCGCTGGGCCAAATCCACGATAGCTTCATCATCGCCGCGGGACGCGACGGACTTTGGATCATCGACCAGCACGTAGCCCATGAACGGATCCTTTTCGAACAGGTACTTGCCCAGCGCGCCAGCGGCGGGACCGAGAGCCAGCGGCTGCTGGTGCCCCTGGTCGTCAGCCTGAGCGCGGCACAGCAGATCGAATACGCGCGCATCGCGGAGGAACTGGATGCCCTGGGATTTGAGACCGAGCCCTTCGGGAATCGCACGGTCGCGGTCAAATCGGCGCCGGCCGGCGTGCCTTCGGCGGAAGTGGAAAAGATCCTGTTCGAAATCCTGGAGATATCCGAGCGCGAGCTTCGCCACGCCTCGCTCGACGACGTCCAGCGCGCTATGGCCGCCTCGATCGCATGCCGTGCGGCGATCAAAATCAACACGCGTCTGGAACCGGCCAAGATTGACTGGCTGCTCCGCAGCCTGGCCGCCACATCCTGCCCCATGAGCTGCCCGCATGGACGTCCGATCGCGCTGCGCTACGCCACTCGCGATATTCTGAAAAGCTTTCATCGAATCTGAATTCTGCTAACGTGACTGGATAGCGCCCATGCCGCTGAAAAAGACTGTCGCCGACTCCGGGCGAACCTTTCCGATTGTGGGTGTGGGAGCATCCGCGGGCGGGCTTGAAGCCTTCCGCAGCCTCCTGCAGGCTCTGCCCTCGAAGACCGGTATGGCCTTTGTGCTGGTCCAACATCTGGACCCCGGGCATGAGAGCCTGCTCACCCGATTACTATCGCATGCCACTCGCATGCCAGTATCGGAAGTCATCGAAGGCGTGGCGGTGGAACCGAATCACGTTTACGTGATCCCGCCCAATAAGAGCTTGGGGATCCGCAACGGGATTCTCCATCTGCTGGCGCGCAAAAGGCAACCACCCAGGCACATGCCGATCGATACCTTTTTAAACTCGCTAGCCGAGAATGAGGGCGACCGGGCTATCGGGGTCATCCTTTCCGGGGTCGCTACCGATGGAACGGCGGGGCTGGAGGCGATCAAAGCGGCCGGCGGCATCACCTTCGCGCAAGACGGGAAATCCGCGAAGTACGACGGCATGCCGCGCAGCGCCATCACCGCCGGATGCGTGGACTTCGTGCTGTCGCCGGAGGGCATCGCCCGGGAGCTCAAACGAATCAGCGCACATCCCTATCTGGGTATGCCGGAACGGCTAGCGACGGGAAGCCGCGAGGGTGAGCGGACGCAAGATCTGCTCAAGATTTTTGCGCTATTGCGCAACGCCACCAGGACCGACTTCAACAATTACAAACGGTCCACCATCAACCGGCGGATCGCCCGCCGCATGGTCCTGCACAAGATTTCGAGTCTGCGCCAGTATCTGAAGTACCTCCACGAGAATCGAGCCGAGCTCATGGCTCTCTACGAGGACCTCCTGATCCACGTCACCAGCTTTTTTCGCGAACCGGAAACATTCCGTGCTCTGAAAGAAACGGTTTTACCCAGGATCTTACGCAACAAGGCGCCGGGCGAGCCTATTCGGATTTGGGCAGCAGGCTGCTCCACCGGCGAAGAGGTGTACTCGATCGCCATGACGGTGGTCGAGTTTCTGCGGCAACAGGAGAGTTCCCTGCCGATTCAGATCTTCGGTACGGATGTCAGCGACACGGCGCTCGAGAAGGCCCGAGTGGGACTTTATCCTGAAAGCGCTCTATCAGGCATAACAGCGACGCGCTTGCGCCAGTTCTTTGTCCGCGCCGACGGCGGCTACAGAATCACCAAGGCAGTTCGGGAAATGTGTGTTTTCGCGCGTCAGGATATGACCAAGGATCCGCCATACTCGCGTCTCGATCTCGTAACCTGCCGGAATGTGTTGATCTACATGGAGCCGGTCCTTCAGAAGAAAGTCATGACGGTACTTCACTACGCCCTGAGTCCGCATGGATTCCTGGTTCTGGGAAGGTCCGAATCGATTAGCGGCTTTTCGGAGTTGTTTACAACGGTGGGACGTAAACATAAGATCTATTCGAAGAAGTCTTCCAGCAAACGCGCGGGATTCGAAATGCCCGCGCCATACCCGAGGGAAGCCGCGAAAGACACGTCCGAAGCGGATTCAGCGCCACGGTTCGATCCCCAGAAGGAAGCGGATCGCATCGTCATGAGCCACTACGCGCCCGCGGGCCTGGTAGCCAGCAGCGACCTGCAGATCCTGCATTTTCGCGGAAATGTCGCACCATATCTGTCCCCTTCGCCCGGCCAGGCAAGCCTCAGCCTGCTCCGCATGGTTCGTCCCGAGTTCGCTGTGGAGCTGCGGACCGCGATTCACCGCGCCGGGAAGCAGGACAGGCCTATTCGCAAAGAAGGCATCCTCATCAAGCGGAACCGCCATTTAAGCGAAGTAAACCTCGAAGTAGTGCCTTTCAAGGGGCAGGCGGATGAGCGATTCTTTCTGGTGCTGTTTCAGGAGACTCACAGCGATTCCGCGGAGACCGAGCCAACATCCGCCAAGTCGAAAACCCCGCGCAACGGCCATGGGGACGCAGCCCGGTTGCAGCGGGAATTGGAGACCACCAAGGGGCACCTGCAATCCATCATCGAGGAACATGAGGCCACCAACGAAGAGCTGAAATCCGCCAACGAAGAAGTCCTTTCCAGTAACGAGGAACTTCAAAGCACCAACGAAGAGCTGGAAACGGCGCAGGAAGAGCTGCAATCCAGCAACGAAGAACTCGTCACCATCAATGAGCAACTCCAGAATCGCAATCAGGAACTCAGCCAGCTCAGCGACGATTGGGCCAATCTCCTCAGCGGTCTCAACATTCCGATCGTCATGCTGGGCAAGGACCGGAGGATCCGAAGGTTTACGGCTCCGGCCGAGAAGCTTCTGAACCTGATCCCGAGCGACATCGGCCGGCTCATCAGCAACATCCGCCCAAACGTCAAAATTCCCGACATAGACAAGCTGATCAGCGAGGTGATAGACCATGTGGTCCAGAAGGAAGTAGAGGTGCAGGATCGCGAGGGACGGTGGTATTCGATGCGCATGCGCCCGTATCGCACCGCGGACAACCGGATCGACGGCCTGCTGATGATTTTCATCGATATTCATGGACTCAAGACGACCCAGGATGCTCTGCGGGAACAAAATAGTTTCTCCGCGGCGGTCATGGAATCGTCGGGAGCCTTGGTACTAGTGACCGATGCCGACGGACGGGTCGGAGCCTTCAACCATGCCTGTCAGATCGTTAGTGGATACACCCGCGGCGAAATGGTCGGGAAAATAATCTGGGAGACGCCGCTAGCTCCCAAGGAAGAAGTAGAACACATCCGAATCATTTATCGGAGGCTGGCGGGTGGCGCCGCTCCCATCCACCATGAAACCAGTTGGATCGCCAAGAACGGGTCCAAACGTTTAATTTCCTGGAACAGCGCGGCGATACCGGATGCCAACGGACACCCGCGCCATATGGTCCGCATCGGCACTGACATCACCGTGCGCCGGGAAATCGAGACCGCGCTGCAAGCCAGCGATACGGCCCTCCGGGAGAGCCAGGCCCAATTGCAAGGTCTGGCCGCCGGTCTGCTCGCCGCGCAGGAAGAGGAGCGTGCACGAGTCGCGCGCGAATTGCATGACGACATCAGCCAAAAGCTGGCAGCGCTTAATTTGGACGCCGAAAACGCGCTCCGGAAGGAACCGGAAGGCGACGGCAAGCTGCGTGCCGAACTTGCCCGTCTCTCGCACCGTCTGCGCGGAATTCTTCGCGACGTAGATCAGACTGCCTACCGCCTGCATCCCTCCGCTCTGGACCATCTGGGCTTGTCGGTGGCTCTGAAATCGTATTGCGCGGACTTCAGCAAACAAAATGGCATTGCCGTTCGCTTTACGGAACGGAGCATGCCTCGAAACATCCCGCCGAACGTAGGGCTGATCGTTTACCGCCTAGTCCAAGAAGCTCTGCGCAACGTCGCCAAGTACTCTGGCGCACGCCGGGCAGTCGTTTCCATCTCCGGAAAGACCGGCGCGATTCTGCTGAGCATTAAGGATGCCGGCCGCGGGTTCAATCCATCCCGGCCTAGAAAACGCGGGCTTGGACTCATCAGCATGGAGGAGCGTGTTCGACAGTCTGGAGGCGTCTTCACATTGAAGACCAAACCGGGCGAAGGTGTCCAGATCGAGGCCCGCATACCCCTGGTCCCCAAATCCGGCGCTGGAAGGCGGTAGAATCCAAGAGAGTCTTTTCCTGATTAAAGTCATGACACGGCGTCCTCGACTATTGCTGGCGGACGACCATCCCCTGTTTCTCGAGGGTGTCCGCCGCCTTCTCGAAGCGAAGTATGACGTCGTGGGAACCGTGGCCGATGGCAAAGCCCTGATCGCCGCTGCGAAGGAACTGCGCCCAGACATTATTGTGGTGGACATCTCCATGCCTGAGATGAACGGCTTAGCCGCGGCCCAAATCATCCGCAAGACACTGCCCTCCGCCAGATTTATCGTGTTGTCGGTGCATTCCGATCCGGCCTATGCGCGCGAGGCCTTTCGGGTGGGCGTACGAGGGTTCGTATCCAAGCGCGCCGCAGGCGCGGAGCTACTGACCGCGATCAAACAGGTGCTGGAAGGGCGCAGCTACGTGACTCCGCTGGTCAGCCCTGAGACGCCTGGGGAAGCCCGCGACCCAAAGCGGCTTACTCTGAGGCAGTTGGAAATCCTGCGACTGGTGGCCGAAGGCTACCAGAACAAGGAAATCGCGCAACTGCTTAAGATTTCCGTAAAAACTGTGGAATTTCACAAGACGCGCATCATGAATGAGCTGGATATCCACACCCCCGCCGGATTGACGCGCTACGCCATGGACCACGGGATCGCCGCCGCCTAGCACGCTGCGTCAAACTGTAAACACCTCCTACTAGGGTTTCTACTAGTATCTATCGAGGTTCCAGGTGCCCATACTGTCTGTGTGTCCATCCGCAGCGCCAACCCGCCTCGAAAACGGCTCCTGGTGCAACTGTCCCAGGCGGTGGAGACGCTCGCTCTGAGAAAAGAGCCGGGCCTTGTGGCTGTTCCGCTCGAAGGGACGCTGGACGGGAAGGTGAAGGTCCAGTTCTTCGAAGTAAGCAATCGCGAATTCACCCACTTTGAGAATATTTCGAACGCCCTCATACGGCTGGAACAAGGCATTTATGGAAGGTGCATGTTCTGCGGCCGCCGCATCGAGGCAGATGTGCTGGCGAAGACTCCCTGGGCAACGGAATGTCTGGGATGCGGCGATCAGAAGCCGTAATTGGTTTTAACCCGCGCCATTTCCGCCACGCTCCAAGCTTGCGCCGGACACCCACGTGGATGGCGCGGCTCGTCACCATCATAAATTTCCGCGATCGAGCCTATGCAGCCTGCTTGAGCGGCTTCCGCTTCCAGTTTCGCGACTAGCTCCCGGCAATAGGCCAGATTCTCTTGGGTCTTCCCGAAGGCCGTTAAATACGCATCAATGAGCGGACCCAACAGCCAGGGCCACACGGTGCCCTGATGATAGGCTGCATCGCGCTCGGCGGGCGATCCCTGGTAGTGTGGTTTGTAATCGGGATCGGAGCGCTCCAACGTGCGAAGGCCTACCGATGTCAGGAGTTCGCGCTGAACGGCGCGGACGATGGATTGCTGCTGATCCCGTTCGAGGAGGCCGAAGGGCAGGCTGACCGCGAAGATCTGGTTGGGACGGAGTTGAGCGACGGGACCAGCGGGCTTAAGCAGGTCGTACAAGCATTCGCGCCCAGGATTCCAGAAACTTGTACGGAAGCTGTCGCGAACCCGATCCGCTTCGGTGCGGTAGCCGCTTGCGCCCCGATCATGTAGCGTTTCCGCCCATTCACTCATCAGAGACAGTGCGGCGTGCCATAGCGCGTTAATCTCGACAGGTTTGCCGGCGCGGGGCGTGTACTTGGTGTCCATCCACGTTAGCTGGGGCCCGATACTCAGAAGCGCATCTGTCGGATCGACACCAATATTCCAGGTACCTCTCTGGTGCCAGTCGATGATCTCCTTGGCGGCAGGATAGAATACGTCGCGAAGGAATGCGGTGTCTCCGCCGGCCTGTAACCATGCCCGGACAGCTTGAAACATCCATAAGGTTGCGTCGGCGGTGTTGTATTCGGGTGTTTCGCCAGCGTCCGGAAAACGATTTGGAATAATGCCCTGGTTGCGGAACTGCAGAAATCCTTCGATGATCTTTCGGGCCTCGTCCAACTGCCCCCGAGCGATCAATAGTCCGGGTAGGCTGATCATGGTGTCGCGGCCCCAGTCGGTGAACCAGGGATAGCCGGCGATGATCGTGGGCTTGCCATCGAAGCGGCGAACGATAAAAGGATCGGCGAACGGATCGCGCTTTGCAGACGGAGGCTCGGCGGGATCTGTGTGATCGATCGAGGCGCACACCGGAGTCCACTCACCCGGCTGAAGATTCAATGTCAGAACGCCAGGCGTAAACTGATCCTCGCGAAAATCGAGGCCACGCTCGAGTTCGGCCAGATACTCGATGTTGTAATACCACTTTGGATCGGGAGCCAGTTCGCCCTCCGAATAAAGTGTCCGAAATTCGAGCTGCGGCAACTCGGCATAGGGCGACGGATTTGCATGTGCCAGTGAGTGGTAGTCGCGATACGCCAGAAAGGGCCGGATTCGTAACGTCAGAGCTTTGTCACTGCGATAGCGAATCACCACGGCTTGGCGATTCGCGACCAGGTAGACCTGCCGTTCCAGCTTGACGCCGGCGAGATCGTAGCGCCAGGTCGCGCAGGGTTCGTCGCTGAACTCTTGGAGGTATCGACTCCCCTCATCGACCAGCTTCCCTGGATACTGGACACAGTACAGTGCGAAGGTCCGATCGCCAACCAAAGCTTCTTCCTCGAAGCGAGAAAGCAGCACGTAGCGATGCGTAGGAGGCTTAAGTGATGCGACTAACAGCGCATGGTAACGACGCGTGTTGAGTCCTGCGAGCGTGCCCATAGCAAAGGCGCCGGTGCCGTTGGTTTCCAGCCACTCTCTCGTTAATGGCGGGCGGTCAGATCTTCTTGGTGACGTCGCGATGCGTTTCCTTAACGCGATATCCCGCCTGGCTGAGACGCTTGCGAAGCTCATGGGCGATCATTACGCTACGATGATGCCCGCCGGTGCAGCCGAAAGAGATGGTGAGATAGCTCTTCCCTTCCTCGATATAGTGCGGCAGAAGGTAAATCAACAGATCGGAAATGCGTTCGATGAATTCCTGGGTCTGCGGGAATGAGCGGATATAGCGCGCGACGCTAGGATTCTTACCGGTGAGTTTCTTGAACGCCGGGATGTAGTTGGGGTTAGGCAGGAAGCGAACGTCGAAGACCAGATCGCTATCGGCCGGAACTCCATGGCGATATCCGAAACTTGTGATGTGCACCAGGATGCCGGATTGGGCCTGACGCTGGCCGCCAAACGTGGAGTGAACGGTTTCGCGCAACTCATGCACGTTGAATTTAGTGGTGTTGATGATGGGATCGGCCAACGCACGAATAGGCTTCAGCCGCTCCCGTTCGCGGCGGACGCTGGCGGCGACGCTCTGCCCGGTTCCCAGAGGGTGCGGACGGCGGGTTTCGCTGAAACGGCGAACTAAAGCAGCATCCTCGGCTTCGAGGAATAGCAACTTGGTGGGGACCTGGCGCCGGATACGTTTGAATAACGCAGGAAATTTCTCAAGGGCCGTGCCCTCGCGGATGTCCACTACCAGGGCCGCACAGCGGATGTTGGCCGCATTTTTCACCAGCTCGGCGAACTTTGGAATCAGTTCGATGGGCAGGTTATCCACTGAATAGTAGCCCAGATCCTCTAGAGCCTTGAGCACGGTGCCTTTGCCGGACCCGCTCAATCCGGTAATGATTACCAGCTCGGTCTTATCCGCCGGAGCACTTGCAGGACGGCGAGCGCGCGGAGAGGAGGCCAGCATCGTGGAGTGTTAGAAGTTAGAACTTAGGATTCTATCAGGTCAAAGTGCCCGTCGCGGCGACGCACCAGGACCGAAAGCCCCTCGCGTTGCGGATCACGATCGGCGTCGCGATACACCAGGTAGTCTCGATTCTGCTCCATTTCAAGCAGCGCCTCGTCGAGCGTCATGGGCTTGCGCCGGCCCACGCCATTCACACGGAAGACGCGTTTCCCATCTGACTCGCGAGCTTTCGAGGAGCTGGCCGCGGCCGGAACCTTCTCCGCTGTCTTCGTTCGCTGGTCTCCGCGGATATCCTCGCCCGCGCCCTCTCCGCTCACACCCGGCCCGTTTCGACGGTGCGTGACGCGCCACTTAGCGCGCTGTTTCACCGCTTGGCTATCGAGCTTATCGAGAGCCATCGAGAGCGCGGTGAACAAATCCACGTCGGAAGCCTTGCCTACTAGCTTATGATCGTGAAACTGAAGCGTGATTTCGGCGCAGCACATACGCCGCTCCTGGGTCACGATCACGTGAGCTTCACGCTCGCCTCGCCCGTCCAGAAGTTTGGCCAGCTTGGCAAACTTGGCGTCCAGCTTCTGCTGGATCTTGGGCGGCAATGCATGGGGCATCCCCTTATAGGTCACTTTCATATGCTTACGGCTCCCTTAGGAACGAACGCGGCGCTGGTGGGTAGACGGGATTCGCATGTCCTCGCGGTACTTGGCAACAGTACGCCGGGTGACCTCGATCCCTTCCCCTTGCAGGCGTTCGGTGATCTGTTCGTCGGTCAGCGGATGCATGGGATCCTCCTCCTCAATCATCTTCTTGACCCTACGTTTCAGAATCAGCAGCGGCGTGGCGCCGCCGCCGGGGCCTTGTACGGCCTCGGAGAAAAAGTAGCGCAACTCAAAGACACCCTGGGGAGTATGCGCGTATTTGTTCGATACGGCGCGGCTGACGGTGGAAGGATGCACGCCGATTTCTTCGGCGATTTCCTTGATCATCATGGGCTTCAATTGATCGATCCCGTGTTCCAGGAAATCGAGCTGTCGCCGCACCACGGACTGGCAGACCTTGAGAATGGTCTGCTTGCGCTGCTCGATATTTTTCATGAGCTGGATGGCCGAGGCGTAGCGCTCTTTGATATAACTTCGGACTTCCCGGTTAGGCTCCTGCTCGCGATCGAGCATCCGGCGGTATTGCGGATTCAGGCGGAGCTGCGGGACATCGTCATCGCTGACCTGGATGAGATAATCCTCGCCGTCCTTGGAAATGTAGACATCGGGCTCCACCTGCCGCGCTCCAGGGCCGGAATAGCGGAGGCCGGGCCGCGGATCCAGATGTTTGATTACGTCGAGCGCGATTTGGATATGCTCCATCGGGCGCCGCAACAGCCGGACCATTTCCCTAGGTTGGCGGGTCTCCACCAGCTTCAGGTGGTCATGCACAATCTGCCAGGCCACGCCATCCTTGGCGCCCCGGCTTTCAAGCTGCAGAAGCAGGCACTCACGCAGGTCGGATGCGGCGACCCCAGCCGGATCGAGCGTCTGCACCACGTGGATAGCTTCCTTGACATCCTCTAGCTTGTGACCGCCCTCTTCGGCCATTTCTTCGGGGCTCGAGAGCAGATAGCCGTTTTCATCCAGATTGCCGACCACGCCATCGGCTGCGTCGCGGACTTCTTCGCTGAGAGCGACCAAGGCCAGTTGAGAATGTAGGTGATCGGAAAGGGTGACCGGCGAGGAAAGGAAGGTTTCGAAAGAAGGCTTTTCTACGTTTTCCGAAGCCGGGCTCTTGTACCCAGGATCCAGGTAATCATCGAAATACGACCCAAAGTCGATCTCATCGAAAGGATCGGCCTGGGCGGGGGCTTCCGGCGCTGTCGTAGTCGCGGCCGCTTCAATCGCTTCGATGGCCGGTCCCGCGGAGGCCTCGGCTTCCACGTATTCGACCGGCGCAAGGTTTGCCGAATCGACACCTTCCATGGTGTAAGCGCCATCGGAGACGTCCACTTCCACGGGGCCTGAGGTCACATCGAGAATCGACTGGTCGGCTGGATCGGCTACGCGCTCGGCTTCGAGCAACGGCTGCAATTCTTCGGGCGTTAGCTCTTCGCCGCCTTCTCCCGATTCTTCGAGGACGGGATTCTGGGAGATCTCCGCCTGAATCATGTCCTTCAGTTCCAGACGGTTCAGTTGCAGCAGGCTGACCATCTGAACCAGCCCGGGCGTAAGGATCTGCTTCTGCTGGACCCTAACCTGCAGTCTGGGGGAGAGTGAACTCATGACTTCACTTCGAGTTTATCACTGGGCGTCCGAATCGCGGCACACCAACTTCCAATCTGGATAATACCGTTTGTCATCAAGGACATACAAATCGACTTGTATAGGCACGGATGGTCGCCCCAATCAGAATCTCTAGTAGGTGGAGTATGCAATCGACAACATCGTTACCAGAACAGGCGATCCTTCAGGGAATCCCGCTGCCCGATCCGGCCGCCCGGATTCTGAAAAACATCCTAAAAGTGGCTGGACTCGCCGCGGCGACGGTGACCAGCGCGCATCGCACTCCGGCCGATCAGGCGCGGGTGATGTATGAGAACTGCGTTTCAAAAGGTGCGGCCTATAACGCGGCTTTATATTGCGTAGCGGGTGATCGAGTCGTGGAAGTGTTCGAGGCGAACCACGACCAGCCGCGCGATCGGGTGATCCAGCTCATGACCGAGAAGATCCTGGAGATCGGCCCGGAGAAAGTCTCCATGCACATGAGCGATACCCACTACACGTTCGATGTGGCCCCTAGCTCGATTCCTGTGGCGAAACACACGGCGTTCGTCGCGGCGGTGCTGGGGAATAAGGCGGTGTCAAAGCTGATACAGCCACCCAGGGATCCGGCGTTTCACCTGGAGATTCCCAAAACTTAACGAGGTTCGCTTCGCTTTATTTGTGCACGTCGCCGGCCCTGCTCAAGATTCCCGGCGGCCTTCTGCTTGGCATCTTCGCCGACCTTGATGTTGTTGACCACTTTCTTGGCTCCAGACGACTTGGCCATGCGCGTGGCCGCGCCTTTATGCTGAACGACGTTCGTGGTCCCATCCCAATAGGCCACTCCGCCCTGCACGCGTACGGTGAGACCATCCTTGCCGATCACGGATTTAGCCAGCCGCGTACGGATTTCAGACTCAATCTGGACATCTTGCGGAGCCGTGGTGCCTTGAGGCGGAGGCACTTTGGCTTTCGTCTGCGACTTTGTTTGGGCGGGGGCACTCGATAACGCCAGTACCAACAGCAGAAGCAATTTCAGCACGCAGAATTAGTCGTGCAGCGTCCTCAGAAATCTCAGAGATTCGTCCCGAGTTGTTTTAGGCTGACTGCGACGCTGCCCATCTGGCCGATCGCAATACCCGCAGCCTCGGCGGCGAGCTGCATGGCCTCTGTCCAGGAAGCACCCGCGGTGACGGCCATGGCGATCACCGCCAGCACCGTGTCGCCGGCACCGGTGACATCGAACACCTGACGAGGCGCCGGGGCGAGGTGCTCAGGCGCTTGGGAGTCCGAAAAGAGCGTCATGCCCTCAGAGCCTTCGGTGACCAGGATATGAGTCCCCGGCATATCCCCGGCCAAGCGGCCTCCGGCTGCCAGTATTTCGGCATGAGTTTCGGAAGGCAGCCCGGTCAACAGGCCCAGTTCCAGGCGATTGGGTTTCAGCAGAAAAACGCCGCGATAGCGAGCCGCGTCGGCGCCCTTGGGGTCGGCGAACACGCGCTTTCCAGCGCGGCGCGCTTCGCCGATAACGGCATCGAGCAGAGGAGGCGTGAGGAACCCCTTCGCATAGTCCGATATCACGATGCCTCCGGCGTTGTGTAAATCCTCGCGGACTGCCTTTAGGACGGCGTCGGCGATATCCGTTGAAATCGGGTGGATCGCTTCCTCATCGACACGAACCACCTGCTGGTGGGCGGCGATCACCCGGGTCTTCGTAGTGGTGGGACGGCCGCTGTCGGCCATCAGGCCACCCGTCTCAACGCCACAGGCGCTCAGGGCGGCCTTCAGATCGTTGGCATGGGAATCCTCACCTGTGACGCCAAAGAGGCTAACGCGGGCGCCCAGGGCCGCCAGGTTCGCCGCGGTATTACCCGCTCCGCCCGGCTGGAGTGTCGTGCGCTGCTTGCGGACCACAGGTACCGGTGCCTCGGGCGATAAGCGCGAGGCTTGACCCCACCAATACCAGTCGAGAATAACGTCGCCCAGGACCAGAATCCGCTGTCCAGGGAACTTTTTAAGGATTTCGGCGAGACCCACTCGCGCTTACTCTAACATGAGAAGAATAGATGAATCCCGGCGAAAAAATCCTTTCCAAAATTCTATCGATAGACCAGATGGACGAATGGGTTGCGGGCGAGAGGGCCGCCAGCCGGAGGATCGGCTTCACCTGCGGCAGCTTCGACCTGCTTCACGCCGGCCACGTCCAATATCTCTGCGCGGCGCGCGAGTTGTGCGATCGCCTGATCGTCGCCGTGAACTCGGACAAATCAGTCTCCCGATATAAGAGCCCGCTCAGACCAATTGTCCCCGAGCGCGAACGGATGTATGTGGTGGCGGGTCTCGCAGCGGTCGATGCAGTGACGCTGATGGAGGAGGATCGCCCGCTGACGCTCCTGCTGCGCTGGAAGCCCGATCTGTATATAAAAGGCGGGGATTACACTGCAGATGCTCTCCGCTCGGGAGACGCAGTGCGGGAATACGGCGGAAAAATCGAGGTGATCCGGTCGGGGTTCGAGACGAGCACCTCAAAATTAATCGAGCGGGTGGGAGCGCTAGCCGCGCACGGCGAACCCGAATCGGCCGCCGCGCAGAACTTTCGAGGATTAGTACTTCTCGACCGCGATGGAACTTTGATCCGCAATGTCCCTTTCCTGCACGATCCCGCGAAGGTCGAGGTCTTCCCGGGAGTGATCGACGGGCTGCTGAAAGTTCAGGCGGCGGGACTGCGGCTAGCGATCGTGACCAATCAGCAAGGCATCGGCCTGGGTTATTACACCGTCCAGGATTTCATCGCGGTGAATCAGCGACTGCTGCGCGAGCTGGGCGCGCGCGGGGTCCGGATTTCGAAGATTTACTTTTGCCCGCATTCGCTGGCAGACCAGTGCTCCTGCCGCAAGCCGGCGACGGGCATGATCACTCGAGCGATGCGGGATTTCGACGTCACCCCGGAACAAACCTTTCTGGTCGGCGATTCGGACGACGACATGCGGGCGGGAGCAGACGCCGGGTGCCAGGCCATTACCGTAGACGCGAAAGGATTCGAACCGGCAGTGGAGCAGATTCTATCGCTACTGCCAGCAGTTCAATAAAACCATGTCCCAACCGCAATGGACCGAAGTAGAGCACTATCTCGCCGATCGCTTAATTCCGGGCGATCCGGTGCTTGAGGCCGTCTTGGAGGCTAACGCAGCCGCAGGCCTGCCGCCCATTGACGTTTCTCCCAATGAAGGCAAACTCCTGCAGTTGCTAGCCCAGTTGTGCCGCGCGCAGAGGATCCTGGAGATCGGCACCCTGGGCGGCTACAGCACCATCTGGCTTGCGCGTGCGCTGCCCCCCGGCGGCCGCCTGGTAACTTTGGAAGCCAATCTAAAGCACGCGGAAGTCGCCCGATCCAATATTATCCGGGCAGGGTTGGCGGACGTTGTCGATATACGCACCGGGCTAGCGCTCGATACGCTTCGGCAGCTTGAGGATGAGCGTGCGCGACCTTTCGATCTGATCTTCATCGACGCGGACAAGCCAAACAACACGCGATATCTGACCTGGGCGCTGAGGCTCTCGCACAAAGGCACACTCATCATCGTAGATAATGTAGTGCGCGATGGAGCGGTTCTCGATGCGGCCAGCTCCGACCCGAGCGCACAGGGCGCCCGTAGCGTCCTCGAGATGCTCGGCAGCGAGCCTCGTTTGTCCGTTACGGCTCTCCAGACGGTGGGAAGTAAGGGATACGATGGCTTCGCAATGGCTCTCGTTACCGGCGATTGAGTCGATCAGCGGCGTCGGCGGTTCCAGTGGAGCTAGCATGGAGCTCCAAGCGCAATCTCCCATCTGGTAGCTTTAGAGTATGAAGTTGTGGTTTCCCGCCGGCTCCCTGACGTTGCTGGCGGTTCTAGTTCTTACGGCTACTCCGCCGAATCTTCCCAACCTTCCAAACCTTGACGGCGCATCGCTAGCCGACACGATTTCCATCGCCTCGCTCAACCTGGATCATCAGGCGAGTTTCGAAAAGGTAGTGCACGACTTCGAGGCCGCGCCCCGAGTGAGCCACGCCGACATTATTCTGTTGCAGGAAGTGGCCCACGTCGAGGGAGGCCCGAGCATCGCCAGCCGCCTGGCCGACCGGCTAGGATATCAAGTGGCGTTTTCTCCCGAAGGGCCGAAAGTGTACGACCGCGGCCTGGCGGTGGTCAGCAAATTTCCGATTGAAGATTCGAAGGTCGAGTGGCTAACGCCCTACAACTTGCATTTCAAAACGCGCCACCGCTTTGCGCTTTCGGTGAAGCTGCGGGTCCCCTCAGGCGAGCTGCGTATCTGGAACGCACATCTCGACACCCGCATCAATCCCGAACAGCGGCTAGGCCAGCTGCAGCCGGTGATGGACGAGGCGGCCAAGCTCACGGGTCCGCGGCTGATAGGCGGGGACTTCAACACCAACGACTTTTACTGGATCGATCATGTGCTGCCGATTCCGCATGGCGGCGGATACCGCTCGACCGTACGCCGCGCAATGGCCCAGCTGGGATTTAAAACGCCCTTTCAGGATCAGCTGGTCACGCTGCCGATCGCACGTCAGCATCTGGACTGGCTATTCGTGAATGGAATGGACGCACTGAGCTCCAGCACAGAGCCGATTCCCTTCTCCGATCACCAGGCGATCTGGGCAGCGTTTCGTGTAGCGCGGCCAGAAACCGCCGCAGGGTCTAGGGATACTGCAGCGAGTCGTCAATGATCTTGGAGGCAGTCGTCTCCGCGTCGACCCTATAGGTGCCATCGGCGTAAGCTCGCGCAATCTGCTCGAGGCGCTCCTGACGTTCTGGGGAGTCCGGCACGAGCGAACGCAGACTCGTCACTAGCTCGGAAAGATGAATGTCATCCCCGGCCGGGGCTGACGCGGCCCGAGCGGCCTGGCTTCTGTCTATCGGCTCGGAGGACTTAAAGGGGAGGAGGTTGGCGTTTTGAACTTTCATGCCCAATATTGCCTACCCACCAGTGTCGCTCATTTTTAAGGGGCAAGGTCAAGGGGCTCCGCCAGGTGGAAGACCACACTGCCCGTGAACATGGTGATCGCCAGCGGCAGTGTCGCTGGGTATTGGACCGCTGGTATTTGGCAAAGTGAAGCGGACTTTTTACGAATACATCTAAGCGGTTCTACGATGCGTGGGCCAATTCATCGGCCCATGGCAGCGCTTCGCGGTAAGCTGCGCCGACCACTTCCGACGGTGTTCCCAGTTTGCCTGCTAAAACATCTACTCCATCCCAATCCGCCGCTTCGTAGCGGCGAACAAGATTATAGATTTGATTGAGGACGCTCTCTTCGGGGGCCATTCCTCTCAGAACCGAGTCGAGAGGAAGCGCCAGCCCCAGTTCCTCCAGCGCGTCATTAAGGGGACGGTCGAGAAGAGCGTCCAACATGGAAAACAACCCGACCAGGAACGCCTGATCTTCGACGCCCTGACCGCTGGCTTGCCCTAACAGCTCGCAGAATCTGCCGCGAACCAACGAGTGCGTGACCAGTTCGCTGGGCTTGTCCCCGGCGATAGCGGGCAGAGCGGCAATCGCGATCCATTTGCGGATGCCGTACTCACCTAGCACCACCAGCGCACGGCGGATCGAATGGATTTTGCCCTGCCGCCCAAAACGTGCCGAGTTGGCGTAGCGCAATAGCTTGTAGGACAACGAGACGTCCTGCGAGATTAAGGCCGTCAGACGGGTGAAATCGAGCTCAGCGCGGTGCGCTTCCTGAATCAGGCGCAGACATTGTATTTTCATCGCAGGGATCTGAGTCCCCTGCAGGATCACGGGATGCGCGAAGAAGTTTCCCTGGAAATAGTCGAATCCGGCGCGCAGGGCCCAACGGAATTCCGTATCCGTTTCCACCTTTTCGGAAAGTACCCGGATGCCGCGCGAGTGCATTTCCCGGAGGATGATCTCCTGCTTCTCCTTGGGCGTATCCATTTCGACTTTAACCAGGTCGGCGAGCTCCACCAGGGAATCCATGCGCGGCCCGGGGCGGAAATCGTCGAGTGCGATCCGATACCCCTGATCGCGCACCCCGCGCACAGCCTCAAGAACTTCATCGTCTGCTTCGATGTCTTCGGTCAGCTCGATAATAGTTTGCCCGGGAGGAAGACTGGAATACAAATCCTGCAGAAGCATGTCCCGCCCAAAGTTGATGGAGCCGTGCTTTCCGCGAAGCATCTTGTCCCAGCCAATGGACAACATGCCATGGGAAATCACCTCTCGCGTGGCAGAGCTTGGCTCGGCGCCGTCGTAGTGCGTGGCAGCACCGTCCGCCCGGAAGAGAAGCTCGTAGGCCCACACTTTGCGATTGCGATCGAAAATGGGTTGACGGGCAACAAACACTTCCACTCTTTACGTATCGGCGAAACCGCGCCCCGCTTTAGGATTTATCGCGCCTAGATGTTCGGGGTCGAAGAAACCACTAACTCCGAGCGGCTTCGTCGGCCCAGGGAAGCGCATCTCGGTAAGCCTCGCCGACCAATTCCGGCGCAGTTCCCAAATGGCCTGCGAGGCGTTCCACTTCGTCCCAATCCGCCATTTCGTAGCGCTGGACCAGCGTATAGATCATGTTGAGCACGTTCTCCTCGGACGCCTGCCCGCGCAGCACCGCGTCCAGGGCGGGTGCCAGACTCATCTCCGTGAGGGTATCCTCCAACGGACG
>JAICXC010000183.1 GCA_025980665.1 Bryobacteraceae bacterium | reverse complement strand
CACATACACGTCGCACAACTTCGCAAGCTGCTTTGAAAATTCGGGGTCGTTCTTTTCTTCATCGGCATGGAAACGGAGATTCTCGAGCAGCAATACCTCGCCCGGTTTCGGCAGCATGGCTTCCACTGCGGGGCCCACGCAGTCGGGAGCCATCGCGACGGGCTTGCCCAACAACTCCGCGAGTTTCGCCGCGATCGGTTTCAGGCTCATCTCAGGATTCGGTTTGCCCTTGGGGCGCCCGAGGTGGCTCGCCAGGATCACAGCCGCGCCCTTTTCAAGCGCGTAGCGGATGGTGGGAAGCGATGCGCGAATACGCTTGTCGCTGGTGATCTCCTGGCCGCCATTCGTCAGCGGAACATTGAAGTCTACGCGTATAAAAACGCGCTTGCCCGCCAGATCCAAATCGCGTACGGAAAGTGTACTCATGAGTTCTTCTTGATCCCCAACTTCTCGTGATATTTTTGCGGCAGCTTGGCCGGCCTGCGGTCAGCGCCGCAGAATACGTGCTTGGTATAGCCGGTCGCCAGTGTGCGTCCATCGTCCACGGCGAGCAGCTCATAATCGAACCGGATCATACGGGGAGTGGCTTCGGCGACCGAGGTTCGTACGATGATTTCTTCATCGTACACGGCGGGAGCCAGATAGCGGCAATTGACTTCGGCCACCACCAGCAGAATCCCGTCCTCGTGTTCCATATCGCGATAGCGCAGCCCCGATGCCCGCCAGTACTCGACGCGTCCCACCTCCATCCAGATCAAGTAATTGGCGTGATATACCACCCCCATCTGGTCGGTTTCGGCGTACCGCACGCGCAGGCGAGTCTCGACAGATGCCATAAGTTGTAACCGGGAACGACAGATTACGTCTGTTACCATGACATCATAAATTGTGCGAATCCGCGTATTGTTTTTTGGGGTGTTACGTGACATTGTCGGTCTCCGCGAGGACTCGGTGGAGATCCCAGATGGCGGCCGCCTGGACTCCGTTTTCGAGTATTACGCGGGGCGATATCCTCGCTTGCGGGAGATGTCCAAAAGCCTGGTGCTGGCTCTGAACCAGAGTTTTTCCGAGCCCAGCGCGCCTTTATCGGAAGGCGACGAGGTGGCGTTTCTGCCGCCGGTTAGCGGAGGCTCCGCTGTGTATACATCGCAAATCGAAGACCCCGCCGGGCACTTCTTCGCTATCACTCGCGATCCCATCGATAGCACGGGCCTGGCGCATCGCCTGCAGCGCGGCGAGGACGGAGCGGTGGTGACCTTCGAAGGTATCGCGCGCAATAACACCAAGGGCCGGCCGACTCGGTATCTGGAATACGAGTGCTACGAGGCCATGGCGATTAAGATGATGGCGCAGATCGGCTGCGAAATCGCCCACGCGTTTCAAGTAGGCCGGGTGGGCATGATTCACCGCCTGGGACGCATCGAGATCGGGGAAGCGAGCGTAGTGGTGGTGGCCGCCGCCCCGCATCGAAAACCGGCGTTTGAAGCCGCGCTCGAAGGTATCAACCGGTTAAAGCGCCTGGTCCCGATCTGGAAGAAGGAATACTTCGCCGATGGCGAGGTGTGGGTGGACGGGGAATGGGACGATTCCGTCACAAAAGCACGCTCGTAATACTGACGACCGCGCTTGTCGCCCTTGCAGCTGTCGCGATCGACCTTGGGAAGGCCCAGACCATCAAGGTCGATGTCAAGCTGGTTCGGCTCTTAGTGTCGGTCAAGGACGCGCGTGGCGAACTGTTTGGATCGCTGGAGAAGCCGGATTTCACCGTGTATGACAGCGGTGTGAAGCAGGACATCGCTATATTTGAGCACCATACCGAAGTTCCCCTTTCGGTGTCGTTACTGATCGACACCAGCGGGTCGACGGCCACGAATCTTCGCTACGAATCGACCTCTGTCGAAAGGTTTCTGCGAGCGTTGCTGCGCGAGGGAAATCCGGGAGACGCCGCTGCGCTATACGCGTTCAATGACGAAGTGACACGGATGAACTCGTTTACACGCCGCGAGCAGCGCCTGATCGATTCGCTCAAGGAATTAAAGGGGAAAGCTGGAACGTCTTTTTACGATGCGGTGCACCTGGCATCTCACGATCTGAACGGCCGGGAAGGCCGCCACGTGATCGTGGCAGTGACGGACGGCGGCGACACCACCAGCGTCAAAAAGTACGAGGATGCTTTCGAATCCGCGCAGAGAGCAGACGCAATCATCTATCCCATTCTGGTGATTCCAATCACCAACGAGGCCGGGCGCAATCTGGGAGGCGAGCGCGCCTTGTCCACGCTAGCGAGCGGAACCGGTGGCCGCGTATTTCAGCCCATGGGAGCCAGCGAATTGGATGAGGCGTTCACGCAGATCCTGCGTGATCTGAGAACGCAGTACCTGGTGGCGTACTATCCGCACAATGTGCCGGCGGACGCGCCGCGCTTCCACCTGGTTCGAGTGGAGCTCTCCCGCAAAGATTTGCGGGCCACGACGCGCACCGGATACTATGGGGATGCGTCGTCAACAGGGAAAGCTTCTCGCTGACGGCGCCCGATGCCGTGGCCGGAACCAGCAAAACGAAAGCACCCGAACAAACCTTCCAAGAGGTCCGCTACCTGCGGCACCTGTCCGA
This sequence comes from Bryobacteraceae bacterium, assembly GCA_025980665.1. GTDB lineage: Bacteria > Acidobacteriota > Terriglobia > Bryobacterales > Bryobacteraceae > Palsa-187. The sequence goes on along the minus strand of JAICXC010000183.1, from coordinate 3,429 downwards.
GACCCGGATTCCGGTACGTATCCGGCTGACAGATAACTCTGAGGTCGCGGGGATCGTCGAATTCTATGACGTCGACTTTATCCGTTTGACCCGAGAAGGCCAGCCCAATTTGTTCCTGTACAAGCACGACATCAAATATCTCTACGAAGTCGAAGCGAGTTAGCGTTTTTGCCTTCCTACCTGGAAACAGCGGTTGAGATTGCTCGAGAGGCGTCTGCTCTGGTGCTTGATTTCGCTGGCCGGCACATCAATTTCGAGCTTAAAGGCGAGCACGACCTGGTCACTGCAGCCGACCGCGCCAGTGAGAAATTGATTGTGGAACGTCTGCGTTCGAGCTTTCCTTCGCATTCGATTGTTGCGGAGGAGGGCGGGGGACACGAAGGGTCCTCCGAATTCCGCTGGTACGTGGATCCGCTCGATGGCACTACCAATTTCGCGCACAACTTTCCGGTGTACAACGTGACGCTCGCGCTTGAGCGCGATGGTGAACTGATCGCGGGCGTGATCGCCGATCCTACGCGTAACGAGACCTTCACCGCCGAGCTAGGCTCAGGGGCGTTTCTCAACGACAAGCGGATTCACGTGTCGAAAGTGAACCGCATCGAGGACGCGCTGATCGCCACGGGCTTTCCTTCACGCAGGCGTCATCAGAATATCAACGTTCACTTCTTCTACCAACTCTCGATGTTGTCGCACGGAGTCCGGAGGCCGGGAGCCGCCGCGCTGGATCTGGCGTATATCGCATGCGGAAGGCTGGATATGTTCTGGGAGTTCAACCTGCATCCGTGGGATATCGCCGCGGGAGTTCTGCTAATCCGCGAGGCCGGCGGCGTGTGCACGGATATGCGCGGAAAATCGCTGGATTTGCGCGACCCCCACATTCTTGCCGATAACAGTCTGGTCCACGAAGAGACGGTGGCCTTGTTCGCCGACGTCTTCGCGGGGCGGTATCGGCACAGCCTGCCTGAATTGCAAGGATAATTCTTCGCAGCGCAAACCTGCCGACCGGCTTATGCGTCAATAGAACTAGTGAGGATCCTTAAGACTTTCCTGACAGCCTGGGCGCTATTTGCGACCCTCACCATTCTGTGGGGTCAAGGCCGTGGCAGAGGCGGGTTTGGCGGGCAGAATCCCGGCGGGCAAGCTCCTCCTGGCCAAGGGACCAGCGGACCAGAGGCCGTAGGTCCGGTGTCGAACGGCCAGAGCACTCCGGCGGTTACCCTCCTACCTGGCTCCGTCGAGGGTCACGTGCTCAGCACCACGGGCGAAGTGCTGCGAAAAGTTACGTTAACGTTGCGCCCCAACGGCCGTGGTGGCGGTAGCTTCGTGACCACCAGCGCTGCTGACGGTAGTTTTCGATTTCCATCGGTCGATCAGGGCACCTACGCGCTCGTCGGGGAACGGACCGGCTACGTTCGCGAGACTCTAAGTAAGCCCGGCGGCGAAACTCTGCCGATCGAAGTTGTGTCGGAGAAGAACACCAGCGGCATCGAGCTGAAGATGACGCCTCAAAGCGTCATCGCCGGGCACGTGTTCGATGAAGATGGCGATCCCGTCCAGTCCGTGAACGTCGAAGTGTGGCACTATACCTACCCGCGCGGCCGGCGGCAACTCACCCAGGCTCAGAATGGATCGACCAACGACCTGGGCGAGTTTCGAATCGCCAATCTTCCGCCCGGGCGGTATTACGTGAGCGCGACCGCTCGGCGAGGAGCGCTCCAGGCGATCCTCAACGGCGGGGGACGCGGCGGACGGAGCGGCGGGCGTCGTGGCGCACAGATGGCGAGTGGAGGCCGCGGCGGACCCGTGGAAGTTATAGAAGACTACGTCACCTCCTACTATCCCAACCTGATGGAGCCGACCAACGCCACGCCGCTGAATCTTGTCGCCGGGAGCGAGATTCGTGGTATCGAAATCCGCTTGTTGAAAACGCGTTATCACCGCGTGGCCGGTTCCATAGCTGGTCTGCCTGCGCCAGCCACGGCTCCCTCGGCGGATGCGGCCAAGGGCAGAGCCAAGGGTAAGGCCGCTGACGGCGCATTCGTGCCCGGCGGAGGCCTCGGAGTAGCACTTTCTCTCATCCCGCGCAACGGCGAAGGCGGCCGGCAGCTGGCGGGCGCACAAGTGTATGCCGACGGAACTTTCGAGTTCCCGGCCGTGCCGCCGGGATCGTACTACCTTGTCGCCCAGAGTCCGGGCGCCGCGCAGCAGCGCTTGACCGCTCGCGTTCCCGTCGATGTCGGCAACGGCGATATTAATAACGTGTCGCTGCGGCTTCAACCGCCTTTGCCTCTGTCTGGAACCCTTATCATCGATAGCACGCAACCGAACGTCCGACTGGGTTCGCTGCGACTAACGTTTACTCCCACAGAAACCGGAGCGGGAGGCGTGGGCCGCAACGGCCAGACCCAACTCAACGACGACGGAACGTTTCTAGCCACCCTCGCCGCCGATTCCTATATCGTAGAGGCCGGCGGCATGCCCGACGGATACTATCTGAAATCGGTGAAGCTGGCTGGGCGCGAAATGCCCGACGCGACGCTCGACCTTAGCTACGGCGGCGGACAGGTTGAAGTGCTTCTAGCCCCTACCGCGGGCGATATCACGGGGACCGTTCAGAACTCACACGGCGATCCTGCGACCAGCGTCCAGGTCACGGCGGTTCCGATATCCGGATCTTTGCGCAAGGACATGAACAAGCTGGTGACCACCGATGTAAACGGCAACTTCACCCTGCACGGGTTGCCCCCCGGCGAGTACAAGATTTTCGCGTGGGAAGAAGTCGAGACCAACGCCTGGATGGACCGCTATTACCGGCAGCCCTTCGAGGCGCAGTCCGCATCCGCCAAAGTGGACGCCAGCACGACGCCCATGGTCCAACTAAAGCTAATCGAACGCGGACGCTAGAACACAGGAATCAGAAATTCCTGCGATACCAGAAAAAGACTATTCATCGGTACCTCAGCCGCCTATTACAGTGATTACCGTCAGCCCCGCAGGCCGACCGAGAACTTGAGCATGGGCCGCGTCTTCCGAATCAGGGAGCGGATGAACTTCCAGATTCGCGCTGAATTCACGAACATACTCGCTGCCCGAGTCCCAGTTCGACGAACTTCGCCGCGACGACGACCACGTTCCCGACCACCGGTCTTCTCAGCGGCGAGTTCGGGGTTCAGCAGCACCACCAAAATGGGGCTGGATCGACCCCTCGGGCAGGCACGATGGTCGCACGGTTCACGTTCTAAGGAACGATTCCGGAGCGATGATAGCTTCCGGAGCGATGATATGGAGCGATGATATAGTGTTGAAGGTTGCGCTACGGCGTGACCGCGCGCTGCCATGCGCGAGTCGCTAGAGAGGATCCTGTTCATGCGCTTAGCTCGCTTTATGCGGTCGTCAGAAATGTTCGCAGTCGTCGGTGTTATTTTT
>JAICXC010000040.1 GCA_025980665.1 Bryobacteraceae bacterium | reverse complement strand
TGAAACGCTTCCCGAAGAGGGGTTCAAGGACGCGGCGTTCTGTTCCATGTGCGGTCCCAAGTTCTGCTCCATGAACCACTCGGCCAAGACCCAGGAGTTCACCGAAGCCGATGCCGAAGCGGTTCTGAACGCGAACCTGACTCAAATTGCCAACGTGGCCGGCGACTAAGTCACCATAGCCACGGGGTGTTATCATTCGGATGGCAATGGTTTTAGAGCTGGAAGCCACGCACGCTCAGATCCAGCGGATTCTTCAGAGCAAGGCGTTGCGAACATCCGAAATCCACCGCACTCTGCTTAGTTATCTGGCGGAGAAATCCATTTCTGGAACCGCCGACGGCCTCAAGGAGTACACCGTCGGGCTGGATGTTTTCGCCAAGCCCGATTCTTACGACCCGCGCCAGGAGTCGACGGTCCGCATGCACGTCGCCAGGCTGCGGCAGAAACTTAGCGAGTATTACCGCACCGAAGGAATTGACGATGCAATCCTGGTGGATCTGCCGAAAGGCGGGTTCAAGCTAACCTTTGAACCGCGCGAGGTTCGCCCCGAGCCTGTTGTGGAACAGCCCATCGCTACCACGCGTTGGGGCCGTAAAGAAATCGGACTCGTGGCGGGGCTTCTGCTGGCGCTGAGTCTGGCCATATATTTCGGGATGCGGCTGCGGCAGGTGGAACGAACCAAACTTCCATTGGCCCGCGATTGGACACCGGAATTGCAGCAGCTTTGGGAGCCGATTGTTTCGTCCAAGCGGCCGCTGATTGTATGCCTCTCAACTCCTAATGCGGGATCGGGCGAGGGTGGGACGGCGACGGGCGCCGTATTGCTGGGACAATTTCTCGGAATGCTGCACAAGCAGGACGTGCTGGTCACTAGCAGCGACCAGATCGCCGCTCCGGAGATCGCCATGGGCAACGTCGTGTTCCTGGGGCCGGTCGCGGGCAATCGGCAGATGCAGGCCATGTCGGCCGACCGTCCGTTCGTGCTCGAACCGAAGGGCATCCGCAACATGAATCCTAGACCGGGCGAGCCGGAACTGTTCGCCGATAAACCCCCACGCGATCCACAAGATACCGAGGAAAGTTACGCTTTGATCAGTCGCGTGCCGGGGCTCTACGGCAACGGCGAAGTACTGTACCTTGCCGGTAACCGGATCTCGAGCATCACGGGCGAAGTGCAGGCCTTCACCGATGCTATGTTCGCTAAGACCTTAGTTTCCAAGATGAAAAAACCTGACGGCAGTCTTCCGCGTTATTATCAGGTGGTTTTGAAGGTTCGGTCGATGGACACCATGCCCATCGAGGTCAGTTATGTGGTGCATCGCGAACTTCCCATCGCCGAGCAATCCTCTTCGCGGAAGTAGCTGAGCCTTAAGGCATTATTCGGTCACACACCGGTCACTGACCGCGTGTTGACCTGTTGAGGGGAGTAACCACTGGCTGCGCATGTTAGTCTCCTCATTGGGTACCCGCGCAATTAGGATGTGCTTTTCCTCATGATGATGTCACTGCTTCAAATGGCTCAATGGCTTCAGGAGACCCCCATTAGCGTCTCCATCCGGGAGTCGATTCTGATGTTTCCGCTGCTGGAAGGCGGGCATCTGCTCGGCATCAGCGTCTCGGCCGGGACCATCGCCATTTCAGATCTCCGCATGATGGGATTGATCTTCAAGAAGGAATCGGCGTCGGATGTATTTCACCAGCTCATCCCTTGGATCTCGGCTGGATTCGTGATGATGATGATTACGGGGACCCTACTGCTTTGGTCGGAACCGGTCAAGTGCTATAACAGCGTCTGGTTCCGGCTGAAAGTGTTATTCCTGTTTCTCGCAGGACTGAACGTGCTGATCTTTCACTCCTCGAAGATCTACCGCAAGATGCACGAATGGGAGTGGGCAGCCGATCCGCCTCGCGCCGCGAAACTGGCGGGCTGGATTTCATTGATCAGCTGGGGTATCGTGATCATCGCAGGGCGCACCACCGCCTACAATTTTTAGACTCATAAATTCAAACCATGTGGCAATCTTTGAAACCGTTTTTCGAGTGGAATGACAAGACATGGCTAGGCCAGGCGATTGCGGGCACCATCTGGGCCTTCCCCGTAATCGAGACCATCCACATCCTGGCGCTCACCATGATGTTCGGTGCGATCGTCATCATCGATCTGAGAATGTTGGGATTGGGAATGAAGAAGCAGCCAGTGACGGTGCTTGCCAAGAACCTTGAGCCCTTTATGACGTGGGGTTTGCTGACCATGCTGGCTACGGGCTACATGCTGTTCCAATCGGAAGCCATGAAATGCTTCGTCAATGACGGATTCAAGTTCAAGATGGCGGTGTTGTTTCCGGCCATCATTTTCCAGTTCACCCTGTTTCGGTGGGTGACGCACAAGGACGAAGATAAGCGTCCGATGCTGCTGGGATGGGCCGTCGCGCTCCTGTCGCTGATGCTGTGGTTCGGCGTCGGGGTCGGCGGCCGTGCGATAGGGTTTGTATAATTCGGGCAGGATTCTCACAGGAGGCCGGCAAATGACCGCCAGGTCGCTCAGGATCGCCGCAGGATTTGCTCTTGCTCTGTCCGCCATGCCGTTACGGGCGCATCATGCCTATAGCGCGGTATTTGACTCTTCCAAACAGCGGGATTTTAGGGGGACTGTCACCCAGACCGAGTGGTTGAATCCGCATGCCCGATTCTTCCTGGATGTTATCGAACCGAGCGGCAAAGCAGCCCGGTGGGAATTTGAGCTGGGTAGTCCGAATGCTCTGATGCAACATGGGTGGACGCGATACACCCTGAAGAAGGGCGACTCGGTGACAGTCACCGCAGATCTCGCGCGAGACGGGTCAAATTTCGCGCATGCCCGCGTAGTTACCCTCGCCGGCGGAGCCCGCGTCTGCGATTACGACCGGTTCAATGATGTGGGCTGGTCCTGTAATCCCAAGTAAGCGATCCAACTCATTGAAAGCAGGACGGTCACAAACCGGTCAGTGACCATAAGATGACGCTTCGGGAGTGCCTGCCCAGGACCAATTCATGCTACATTCCTTAGGCTACGCCCAAATCGTCCCGGACTCTCACTGTGCTCAAGAAGGTCGCCATCCTGTGCCACCGCTGGATGGGTCTGGCGTTCTGTCTGCTATTTGCGTGGTGGTTCGTATCAGGCATCTTCATGATGTACTGGGATTACCCCGCGGTAAGCACAGCGGATCGCCTGGAGCGAGCTCCGATTCTCGACGCAGCCCAATTGAAGCTTTCGCCCGCTGAAGCTTATTCCAAGCTCGACTCCGATCGGTCCGCTAGCTCGACTCGGTTGGAATCCTTCGATGGCCGGCCGGCGTATTTCTTCCGGGTTGGCCGAGGTCAGGCGATTGTCTATGCCGACACAGGCGACCAGCAGGATTACTTTACCGCCGAATTGAATCTGAGAACCGCGGCCGCCTGGACCGGACAGCCGGCGAGTGCAGCGAAGGTGGAAGAGATAACCGAACCAGACCAGTGGACGCTGGAGGGCGGTCTCCGCAATCTGCTTCCTCTATTGAAGTACTCTTGGCCCGACGGCGATCAGGTGTATATCGCCGAGAGCACCGGCGAAGTGGTCCAGTTCACCACCCGATCGTCGCGCTTATTCGCATACCTGGGGCCGATCCCGCACTGGCTTTACTACACGCCGCTGCGAAAGAACGGACCGTTGTGGAGCAAGGTGGTGATCTGGTCGTCAGGGATCGCAACCCTAGCGGCACTGATGGGATTAATCGCCGGGCTTATGATGTATTCGCCGTCGCGCAGAGTCAGCATTCCGTATACGGGGCAGAAGCGGCTTCACCACATTCTGGGACTGTTTTTTGGAATCGTGGCGTGCACTTGGGCGTTTAGCGGGATGCTCTCAATGGACCCCTTCCCGTTCCGTGAGAATGGGAGGTCCGGCGCCCGTGGCCTCACGACGGCCCTTCGCGGTAAGCAGCCTTTGTTGTCGCAGTACGCGACAAAGCCTCCACACGAGGCGCTTGCGCAACTGAGCCCGGCCTTCAAGGCAAAGGAACTCGAACTAACTTCTATTGCCGGCGAACCGGTGTACCTGGCGACTGGCGCGCGCGGGGAGACACGCGTGATCCCTATAAATGGCGAGCCGCTAGAATCGTTCGATTATCAACGCATTTTGGATATCGTGACTCCCGCGATCGGGACAGAAAACCTCGCCGAAGCGCGACTTATGACGCGCTACGACGCATACTACCTGGACCGCAGCGGCCAGCGGCCTTTGCCCGTACTGCTCGTACGGCTAAACGATGAGGCGCATTCGCGTTACTACATCGATCCGAAAACAGCGCAGGTCGTGGGGAACTATAGCTCGAGCGCTCAGTCCTGGGTGAATCGCTGGCTGTACCACGGACTGCATTCGATTAACTTTCCCTGGCTTTATAACTATCGTCCGGCCTGGGACATCGTGGTGTTGACGCTGATGCTGGGCGGGACCTCGCTCTGCGTTACGTCTGTTATCATCGGTTTCCAGTTGGTGCGCCGCAAACTATTTGTCCGGCGCGCGATGGGAGCTTCTCTGTAGAAGACGAGGTGAATTAATAAATGGCGCTTTTCTTAGCATATGATCCGTCGAGCAATCCTCTGAATACGAATGAATGGGCGTTCCCGGTATGCGAAGTGCTGCACATCCTGGGGTTCGCCGTCGCGATTGGGACCATCACTATGGTCGATCTTCGGCTGCTGGGTATCGGACTGAAGAAGGAATCCGCCGCGGACCTGGTCAAGGGCACACGTGCATGGACCCTCGCCGGCCTGGCGCTGGTGCTGATCACCGGTCCGCTGATTTTTTCGTCCGATCCGAACATGTATCTGCGCAACGCTTCCTTCCGGTTCAAGATCACCGCCTTGGTAATTGCGATCATTTTCAACTACACGATTCATCGGTGGGTTGCGTTAAAACAGGCTCCGGGCGGCGTGGCGATTCTTACGGGCTTGATCTCGTTAGCGCTCTGGATCAGCGTAGTGTTCGGCGGAATCTTTATCGCGTTCGTATAAGGAGAAAATCAAATGCCTCCCGAATTCATCCAAGCACTTCAAGATATGTCGATCGCCACCGCGATTCGCGAGTCGGCGCTGGTTTTCCCTGTTATTCTGTCTCTGCATCTAACCGGGATGGGGCTGTTTGGCGGAATGATTCTGATGACCGACTTGCGAATACTGGGGATTGCGCTCACCAAGCATCCCGTTTCGGATATCGTGAACGGGTTGCGGCCATGGAAGCACCTGGGACTGACGCTCACGGCCACCTGCGGAATTCTGCTGCTATGGTCGAAGGCGGCGATCTATTATCCGAATCCATATCTACACATCAAGCTCACGCTGTTCGTTCTGATCATTATTCACGCCTTGGTCTTCCGGAGCGTGTATCGCAACATTGGGGATCTGGATCGCAGTCCCGTAATTCCGGGCCGGGCTAAGCTGGCGGCCGTGCTGTCGATGGTTCTTTGGCTTTCCGTGCTGACGGCGGGCCGATGGATCGGCTACTGGGAACCGAAGGGCGCGCCCGTGAACGCAGCACAGGTGATCAACTAGTTACGGATTCGTCAAGATTTTCCTCGACGCGCGGCTGGACGTTGCGCCGGATTAGGATGGACAGGACGATCGTGGTTGCCAGAGTCAGGGAGCCACCGGTGACATGCGCTGCAACCGTGACTACTACCGGCGTTGCCGTCTCGTCTGCCATGGATTTCATGATCAGCGCGGTAAGGCCGAGGAACACTTGGCCGAACGTGACGCCCAATAGCGTTTTGGCGGCTGGACGCAGCGCGCGGTGCGTGGGGAACTGCTGCAGAACGAATATCGACTCCATAAGAATCGCGAGCGCCACGAACATTGCGCCCAAGACGTGGGGCAGCAGCGTGAGGACCTTCTGCCGGAAGGCCGCACCCAGAAAGATCTGCAACATCACCAAAATCGGTGTCAGGATCGCGAGAGATCGCATGGATGGCCAGCCGTAGTCGCTGACGTGTTCATGGCCGCGGTACCAGGCGGGAGATGTTACCACGGCGATGGCGACAACCGCCGCAAAAAAGAGCGGCGCCATCAAGGCGTGCGCGATTCCAGCGGTCATTGGAAACTTGGTTAGTACGGCGCCGTGCCCCACGGAGTCCTGCAGCACCGCAAGCGCCAGAGTAAGCCAACCCAAACGGCGAGCCTGTGGACGCGAGTCGGTGAATACCAGCCAGAGCACGAGACCCAGCGCCAATAAGCTTGCGCCAGTCGCCGCGATGCGGTGTGTGGATATCGCCGCCGGCGTGGGTTGAGTTCCTGGGCCGATCATCGCGCCATCCACGATCAGCAGGAGCGTACATACGGCCAGCAAGATCGCAAGCCGGTGAAGCCAGGGATTCTTCATGGAGCTGCTTCCATCATAGGAAACGCCCCACTAGCTGTGTCGGTTACTCGTAATATCCGAGAGCTTTCTTCCGCTTGGCGTTGTCCGCCGTGCCATGCTGAATCCAAAGAACCGCGCCTGATTTCTTCATGAAATCCTCCATCGCCGCACGTGACTTGGCGGTCTGCGCGGCGTTGACCTCGAAGCTTGGAACGATGCCCATGCTGCGCTCCTCGGGATAGTGATAGAGATCACCGGGAGAGCAGGACGCCGGGTTAGGAGCGTTCGACGCCACCGCAAAAGGCGTTGGCGTTCGCCACTCGATCGCCGTGATAATGTGAGAGCTCGAGATAGGTTGATATCGGCAGGTACTTAGCCGAGCGCGGCGAGTTGGGACAGCAGCGGACCGGGAATCGCGAAGGCTGTCCTAGATTCTACCGTCACTTGACACATTACTTGTCAGCGGCGGCGAGGATGGTCTCGAAATGCGGCGCTTCGGCTTCCCGATGCACCAGAGCCGTGCTGATGTTATGGAATCCGGCATCATTCAGCATTCGGCGAAGTTCCACTTCGCTGAAGCCGAGCCAAACGTCGGCATAAAGCGCTCGGGCTTCCTCGAAATGGTGCTTCAGCAAATCCAGGATGATGACGCGTCCATCGGGTTTCACGATGCGAAACGCCTCAGCCAGTGCTCGCGGTGGATGCTGGGCATGATGGAGCGACTGACTGAAGAAGGCGACGTCCACCTCGCCTTTCTTGATCGGCAGCTCTTCGAGATCGCCCACGCGATACTCCAGATTCTTGACGCCGTGGGCGCGTGCCAGGCTCGATCCGAACTCGACCATCTTTTCGGAATTGTCGACCGCGATCACTTTCTTGGCGCGGCGGGTGAGTAGTTGCGAGACGGTACCTTCGCCGGCGCCTAGATCGGCGATCACCAGCGGCGGCATCAGCATCAGGAACGTTTCCGCTAAGCCTTGCCAGGAGCGGCCCGGAACATATTGACGTCCGAATTTTCCGGCCAGCTCATCGAAGTAGGAACGGACTTTGTCCTGGCGGCGGCGAAGCGCGAGACGCAGGGCGTCGCGATCCTCCGCGGCTTCGGGGATTTCCTTGACCGCATGTCGCAAAACATCCAATACCTGATCTTGCGTACCGTTTCCAAAAGCCTTCAGACGATAGAGAATGTTCTTTCCCGTCCGGCGATCCTCGACGATGCCGGCTTGTTTCAATTGCGACAGATGCGTGGAGATGGTGCTCTGCCCCATGGCCAGGATTTCCTGCAATTCGGCCACGGAAAGCTCTTCGCGCTCGAGCAGCAGCACGATGCGGACCCGGTTCGGATCCGCCAGCAGTCTCAGGGATTTGAGGATTGACGCCATGCGTCTCTATTTAGTATTATATCGTAGTATCGAGATTTTACGATATAAAAGTTCAAAGGAGCCTTGGAGATGAGCACCGTAGCGAATCCGGCCACGCTGGCCTATAAAGTCGCGGACATGAAGCTGGCCGACTGGGGCCGCAAAGAGATCAGCATCGCCGAAGCCGAGATGCCCGGCCTGATGTCGATCCGCAAGAAATACGCCACTGAAAAACCGCTGAAGGGCGTGCGCGTCACCGGCTCGCTGCACATGACCATCCAGACGGCGGTGCTGATTGAGACACTGAAGGATCTGGGCGCGGATGTGCGCTGGGCCAGCTGCAACATTTTTTCGACGCAGGATCACGCAGCGGCAGCGATCGCGGCGACCGGCACTCCGGTTTACGCCTGGAAAGGCGAAACGCTCGAGGAATATTGGTGGTGCACCTATCAGGCAGTTAGCTTCCCCAATGGCAAAGGCCCGCAGCTCGTGGTCGACGACGGCGGCGACGTGACGCTGCTGATCCATAAGGGTGTGGAACTCGAGCAGGGCTCTGACTGGGTCAATACTCCTTCGGGCAGCCATGAAGAGAAGGTGATCAAAGATCTGCTCAAGGAAATTCATGCCGAGAATCCACGGCGTTGGAGCGATCTGGCGAAAGAGTGGAAGGGCGTTTCCGAGGAGACCACGACGGGCGTGCATCGGCTTTACAAGATGCAGCAGGAAGGCAAGCTCCTGGTGCCGGCGATCAATGTGAACGATTCCGTCACCAAGTCGAAGTTCGACAATCTGTACGGCTGCCGCGAGTCGCTGAGCGACGGTATCAAGCGCGCGACTGACGTAATGGTGGCGGGCAAGGTCGCGGTGGTATGCGGATACGGCGACGTCGGTAAGGGCTCCGCGCACTCACTGCGTGGATTTGGCGCGCGTGTAGTGGTGACGGAGATCGATCCGATCAATGCGCTGCAGGCCGCGATGGAAGGTTTCGAAGTGACCACGGTCGAAGATACGCTGGGCCGCGGCGATATCTATGTGACCACGACGGGGAACGTCGACATTATCACGCTCGATCACATGAAGAAGATGAAGGATCAGGCGATCGTCTGCAACATCGGCCATTTCGATAACGAAATCCAGGTGGAGCCGCTGAACACAGCGAAGGGCGTGAAGAAGACCGAAATTAAGCCGCAGGTGGACATGTACACTTTCCCCGACGGACACAGCATCTTCCTCCTGGCGGAAGGACGCTTGGTGAACCTCGGCTGCGCGACGGGCCATCCCAGCTTCGTGATGTCGAACAGCTTCTCGAATCAGACGCTGGCGCAGCTCGACCTGTGGAAGAACAAGGATGTCTACAAGGTCGGCGTGTATACGTTGCCGAAGAAGCTGGACGAGGAAGTCGCCCGGCTGCACCTGGACAAGATCGGCGTGAAGCTGACCAAGCTGAGTGCGAAGCAAGCGGAGTATCTCGGGGTTCCGGTGGAAGGTCCATACAAGCCGGATCATTACCGGTACTAACGCAACTTTCGATTCTTGTTTTATGGCGGCGAGTAGGAATACTCGCCGCTTTTCTTTTGATACAGTGACCGTCTGGAGAGCCACCATGAGTGAAGCTAACAAGACACTGATCCGTCGCTGGTTTGAAGAAGTGTGGAATCAAGGGCGGGAAGAAACCATCAACGAGTTGTTCGCGGCCAACGGCATTGGATACGGCCTGGGCGACACGGACGTTACAACTCACGGCCCTGCGGAGTTCAAGATCTTCGCGAGTAACCTGCGCGGTGCGCTGCCTGACATCCACATGAAGATCGAGGACATCATGGCGGAAGGCGATAGAGTCACCGTGCGCATCACCGTCGAGGGTACTCACAAGGGGAGCCAGCTCGGGGTAGCTCCGACCGGCCGGCGGATCCGCATCCAAGGGATCGTTGTGGTGCGCATCGCCAACGGGCAGATCGTCGAAGGTTGGAATAGCTGGGATCAGCTCGGTCTGCTGCGGCAGATTGGGGCGTTGCCCACGGCGGCGGGCCCGGACCGCTTTACTAGCGCGGGCGCTTAGCGCACACGCTAAAATCTAACTTCATGCAATTTCTACAGGAAAGCCTTGTCGAGTTGATCACGCAGACTTCTACCAACCTGCCGCCCGATGTCCGCCACGCGATGGGACTGGCGATCTCGGGAGAAACCCCAAATACGCAGTCGGCGCAGGCGCTTGGCATCATCGCCACTAACATCGACATGGCGGCGGACGATTCCGGCCCCATCTGTCAGGACACCGGAATGCCGACGTTCGACGTCCATACTCCCGTGGGCGTGAATCAGATCGCCATCAAGAAAGCGATCCGCGCGGCGGTGGCTGAGGCGACGAAGCGCGGCAAGCTGCGGCCCAATTCGGTCGACTCTCTCAGCGGCAAGAACAGCGGGGACAACCTGGGCGAAGAGACGCCAGTGATCCACTTCGAGCAGTGGGAGAACGATGAGATCGAGGTGAAGCTGATTCTCAAAGGCGGCGGCTGCGAGAACAAGAACATCCAGTATTCGTTGCCCATGGAGCTCGATCATCTCGGCAAAGCCGGCCGCGATCTCGAAGGCGTCCGCAAGTGTATCCTGCACGCCGTGTGGCAGGCGCAAGGGCAGGGCTGCGCGCCGGGCGCAGTAGGAGTCTGCATCGGCAGCGATCGGGCGCACGGATATCTGCTGGCGAAATACCAATTGTTCCGCACGCTGGACGACACCAATCCGAATCCGGATCTGGCGAAGCTCGAAACCGAAATCATGGAGGAGGCCAACAAGATCGGCGTGGGCGCGATGGGCTTCGGTGGCAAATCGTCGCTGATCGGGTGCAAGATCATGGCGGCCAATCGCTTGCCTGCGAGTTTTTTTGTCAGCGTGGCCTATGATTGCTGGGCGTATCGGCGGCTGGGCGTCCGGCTGGACGCCTCGTCGGGGGCGATTACCAAGTGGCTGTATCGCGATCCGGCGCGGCCAGTGGCGAAGATGGCTCGCGGCGAAGGATTTCCGTTGACGGGAAGGGAAGTGATCCTGCGTCCGCCTTTGACCGAGGAGCAGGTTCGGGCGCTTAAGGTGGGCGACGTTGTCCTGATAACAGGTGAGATGTTCACGGGCCGCGATGCCGTGCATGCGCACCTGATGAAGAATCCTCCGCCGGTGGATATGCGGGGATCGGTGCTGTACCACTGCGGTCCCGTGATGCTCAAGGAAGGGGACAAGTGGACGGTCAAGGCAGCCGGCCCGACGACGAGCATCCGGGAAGAACCGTATCAGGCCGATATCATCCGGAATTACGGCGTGCGCGCGGTGATCGGCAAAGGCGGGATGGGTAAGAAGACGCTAGCGGCGTTACAGGATTCAGGGGCGGTGTATTTGAACGCCATCGGCGGCGCGGCGCAATTTTATGCCCGGTCCATCGACAAGGTGCTGGGCGTGAATCTTCTGGACTTCGGGATTCCCGAGGCCATGTGGCATTTGCACGCGCACGATTTCGCCGCCATCGTCACCATGGATGCGCATGGGAACAGCTTGCACGCGAAGGTGGAGCAGGAAACCGGCGAACACCTGGAAGAGATTATGGCAGCCGAGTTAAATAAAGGATAAACGGGGTAATCTCGAAGGGCATCTTTTCGCGCGGCGATAAGAGTTCCAAGGGACGGGTTTTGATCAGAGTGATCTGATTGCGCCACGGATCGAGCTTGATGCGCGAGCCCAAGGGCAGCGCGGCGATCTGCGCCAACTCGCTTTCCCGCAGTTCGGGCGCGGATGAGGTGAACTCCGCCAGGCGCTCCAGCGTCTCAGGATCGGCCCACTGGTTCCCAAGATTCGCTGCTAACAGCCGCGGTAAGACGCGGCGTCGGACGCCCAGAGCCTTGAGGAACAGTCCGGCATTGGCCGTCTTCTGGTACGGAGACGCGCGCATGATTTCGACGGTCTCCTTACCGGCCGCTTGGAGTTCGGTCGCGGCACGCTCGAAGTGGAGGCGCTGCAGCACTTGGGCATCAGTGAGCATGGTCTGATTACGGAAAGCAAACTGAGTGGGAGTGCGCTGCCCCAGCGCAATGTGAGAGAGTTCGTCCGCCAGCACCAGAGCCAGGCTGGTTTCATCGGGTAGAACGTCTATGAGCCCGCGACTGATGACGATGGTGTGGCCGATGGAAAATGTTTCCAGCGGCGTCGTCAGCAGCACCCGGCAGTGCACTTCGATATCCAAGTTCGCTGAAACTATCAGGTTATTGACGATGGTGTTGAGGAGATCGTCCACGGGTCCGGGCGGAGCTACCAGACCGCTTTTTTCGAGGCGCGTCACGACGTTGTCTTCCGCCTGGCGTTCCCAGGAACGTTGGCTCTCTAGGGGAGAGAGATCCTTGGAGACAGTTTGGTCCTTGACCTCGTGATTGGTCTCGATGAGGATCTGGGTGAGTTCGTCCCACTTGTTGCCTGCCACGGCGGCGGCATAATCCCAGATGCGCGTCTGCGCTTTGAAGCGCGGGACCGCGATATGACCATCCACGGAGGAGCCTTGCTCTTCGACGTAAATCTGGGATGGTACCCATTGGTTGGGAAGAACGTTCACCCGCCAGCTATCGAACTCAAAATAGCGAGCCACCGGTACGTTCCGGGCCGGAATTGCCGAGGAGTACGTTCCGTTGGAACGAACGATGGAATTCCCGGTGTCTTCTACCCAGATCCGCCCCACGAAACGGCCGGATTCGTTCCTGAGCGGCACCACGTCGAACACCAGACAACGCACTTCGCCCAGGAACTCACGACGGACGAATTCGAAGTTGTAGGTTTGCCGGTTGAAATCGTGCAGGTCGGGAAAGGCCATCTGCGCGAAGCCGCGCGGCATGAAGGCCATGGGCTGATTCTTCGTTCCGGCACGGAAGGGCAGCCACGATAAGCTAGTCTTGAGCGGGGCGTCGGTCCGCTCAATGAGCGGCGTATATTCCATGGAGGAACCGATCTTGATCTGTCCGAGGAAGTAGTGGTCCTTGACGGGGCGGGCGTCAGCGGCGGCGGTGGTATCCGGCATTTCCTGGATATAGGTCTCAACCAGGGGAGTGTGGAGTTGAAGCAAGCTGATCAACGCGCTTTCGCGCTCGACGATGCGGTCGAGCAAACGGTCCGCCGGGGAGGCAGAGTCCTCGGCCGCGAGCGGGAAGACGAGCAGCAACGGCAGCAACAGAGTAATACGAGCTTTCATGGTGTTTCTTCAATAGGCCAGTTGGAAGACGATGTGGACCACGGCCGTGGAATCGGCGGCCGCATCGCCGCGCTTCGCCGGGCGAAACTGGATCGCGCGCGCGGACGCAATTGCATTCTCATCCAGTCCGTGGCCCAAACCTTGGATCATACGCAGCACGCGCGTCTCACCGGATGCCGAGAACAAAACTTCGAGCAAAACCTCGCCTTCGATCCTCAGAAGCCGGGCCTCGTCGGTGTACGCCGGACGGGGCTTCGAGAGAATTTCGGCAGAGGAGGAAATGGGTGCGTCGGAGGCCTTGCTGGAGCGGGGATTTGCAACGGCTATGCCGGCGTCGCCGAAATGTCCGGTGATGATCTCCCGGCGCGCTGCCTCCTGATTCGACGGGATGGTCGCTTCAAAGGCTCCTGTGATAACGACTGAGCGGCGCACCGGCGGAGGCGGCGGAAGCTCGATAACCGGCGGGGCCGAATACGCCGATCGACCCACGGGGGGTGGAATGATGGGCGGATCGGGAATGGCCTGGTCCCACCGCGCCGGTGCAGGCTGTGGCAACCGATCGGGAACGCGGAAGGTCCGCGCCGCCACCAGCTGGGCACGCACAGGATGAACATGTGGCGGAAGCTTTCCGAGCATCGGCCCACGCCCACGGTACGGAGAAGCGACCGCCGTTGCACGCCCGACGTGTACGCGTAGTGGGTCCGGAGCACGGATCGTCAACAGCAGCGCAATCCCCAAAGCATGCAGCACCAGGCTGGCGAGCAGGGTTCGCCTCACTTTAGACGCTCGGCGACCGCGGCCATCCGGTCGCGATCCGCAGGGTCGTGGTAGTCGGCCAGCAGACGTGCCACTTGCTGCGCTGCGTCGAGACGCTCCGCGACGATTAATAAATCCAGATAGGCGCGGAGTAGAGGCGCACTGCCTCCCAGATGTGTAGCGACTCGTTGTGGAGATGTATCGAGAGTGTCGGCCAGCCGCAGCAAAGGACGGTAATCGTCAAAGGTGAGCCGGGCGGCCCGCTCCGCCCAGGGCCAGAACTTCGCCGGGTCGCCCCGCCGAAAGTAAAAATTGGCGAGAGTCCAGGCAGGAAGGTACAGATGGTCGATGCGTGCTGCACCGAGCAAGTCCTCTTCTGCTTCGTGCAGATTCCCGTTCGCTTCTGCGTTCAATCCCAATTGCATCCAGGCTGACGATAGCCGAGGATTCAGGCTTACGGCGGCGCGCAACTCCGAGAAGGAAGACTCGAAGCGGGCCAAGTGCGCTGCTGGAATCCACAGTGGCGAGCGCAGCGCAGAGCCTGGATCCAGGCGAAAATCTGCCTCGGCGACCGCTAGCCGGATGGCAAGGATGAGAGTCGATCCCAAAAACACCAGCAGCAGGGCACGGATTACGAACATCAACGACTCTCCGAACTCTGACCGGGGAGTGCCCCGCTGGCAGCAAGTCCGCCCAACGTTGCCGCGGCCGCCACTCCACCGACGATGGCGATGGTGGTTACTCCAATTCCGATACCCGCGCCCGCGGATGCGCCTCCTGCTCCAGCGGCGGCGGCACCGCCCGTACTTCCTGCGGCGGCTCCGCCCGCGGCAGTGCCAATAGTCTGGACCGAAGTCACGGCGATCACTTGGGATGCCCCCGCAACCGGCGTTGCACTCGTGTTCAGCGTGCCGATCACCTGTACTATCTGGCCCACTTGCGCTTGCAAGCCTTGACCGGTAACTTCGACCGTGACGTGAGTGACCTGATCTGTCAGCAGAAAATGTCCGCTCTGCTGAGTCAGAGTGCCGGTGATGTGCGTTACTGCGGCGACAGTGGGAGTTTGCGGCTCGAACGCCAGAGCCGAGCCCGCCGCGACGTTCGCCACCAGCACCCCGAGGGCATTGACGACGCGGAAGGACCCCGTGAGCGCCGCCACACGTACCTGCTTTGTCCCCAGCAAGTCGATCCGGCCAGTGGACGTTGCACTCTCCGGGCGAATGCTCAAGCCCAGCACTTCCACGTCAAACCCGAATCCGCGCTGTAGGAGAGCCTCGCCCTTACTCAACAGGATACGGTCGCTGTACAGCTTCCCGCGCGAACCCGCGCTGAGAGATAAACGAGCGCCTCCCGCAAGCCGCACCGACAAACTGCCGAGCCCGTTCTCGATGATCGCGCCTTCGGTAAGCGTTCCGTTAGCCATGACAGTATCGCCATTCAGGCGAAAAGAACCGCTGGCGGTTACAGTGCCAATCACCGCAGGGGCGGCCACCGCCGCTCCCAGCGCCAAATTTAAGGCGCCCAAAATCTGTAGTGTGAATCGTTTCACTGCGGTCTCCCTTTACTCTCTAGTGCTCCAGCTAAGATGAACAGCCAGGCGGCCACACCTAAACGCGCGAACGGATAGTCCACCAGCGCATGTATGAAGAGGGCCGGCACCCCAATCCCCCAAATCGAGCGAAGCGCCGGACGTAGCGTCGCCACCGCCAGCAGCATCCACGCCGCGGCATAAGGCCAGCCGCCCTCGGTGGCCCATTCGAGCCAGTCGTTATGTGCGTGTTCGACCACCGCGCCAGGATCGAACCGGGCAAATTCCGGGTATGCGGTGGCGAAGTTTCCCAGGCCGTATCCGCTCCACGGCCGGGTTTCGATCATCTGCAGAGAGGCTGCGAAGATTTCACGGCGGTCGCGAAACGGGTCTGAATCTCGCAGCCGGCCGATCAGCACCTCGCCGCCCGCCAGCGCGGCGAGAGCCATCACACCAGCCGCAAATAGAGGGATCAGGCGGCGCCATACCGGGGGACGCGCCAGCGCGAATACCAGGACTGCCTCGAGAATCAGCAACACCGCGCCGGCTCGCGATGCCGAGGCTAGGCCAGCAGCGAGCATCGTCGCGCTCATCACGATATAGAGAGTTCCGCCCCGTGCGCGATACGTCCGACACCCTAGCCACAGGCTCACCGGAAACGCCAATTCTAAAAACTGCGCGAAATTGTTGCGGCTGAGAAACGGACCCCAGACATCGGGATAGGGACTCGTAAACAACCAGAAGATTTTCCCCGGGGACGTGTAGTACGCTACTACACTGGCGATGCTCAGCAAAAACCCGAACCATGCCAGCCATCGCAACAATCGGGCGCGCGCGGGGGGTCGCTCAAAGACCACGGAAGCGACCAGCGCCGTCGCCCCTAAGGCCGTGACACGCAGCGACGCGTTTAACGTCGCGTAACGATACACGGTTGCCCCCATCGCAAGCTGCCCAAATCCCCAGACGGCCAGCAGAGCCGCAGCCGCCAGCGACGGCCCAATGCGGAGGTTGCTCCGTAGCGCCACCCAACCTGCCAGCAAGAATATGATGCCTTCGTAGGCCCATTCAACGAAGGGATCGGGGTTCCAGATGGCGAGCGTTGCAGTGGTGGCGAGAGCTAGGAAACATCCTAGGATGAAAGTCCTACCTGTTGGTTGGCCGATGGTCCTAGTCTTTCGCGGATTGATCGGTCTAACCGCGGCGCTTATGCTCATTGCATGCTGGAACGGAATTATCTGATAAAGAAGATTGGCGTGATTGCCACTGCCCTGATAATGGCCATCTCAGCCCTTTCGGCCGCCGACGAGACCACTGTCATTCAGCCGCTAACCCTCGAAGCCGCCACCCGCCGCGCCGCCGATCAGACTTCCTTCAACCGATGGAAACTCAGCTTGGTCCCGGTGTTCGCCAGCCAAGCCCTCGACGTGGCGAGTTCGTATGGGATGCGGGAGTTGAACCCGATGCTCGCATCCTCCGACGGCCGTTTCGGCGCGAAGGGCGCGGGAATCAAGCTGGGCGCGAACGCAGGGCTGCTGGGCGCCGAATACTTAATCGTTCGAAAGTATCCCCGTTCCGCGCGCGTCTTCACCAGAATCAACTGGTCGGTCTCAATCGTGACCGCCGGTTTCGCCGCCCACAACTTCGCGATCCGTTAAACCCAACCCGTTAAACCCAGACTTACTAATCTACGCCCCTACGGCCTGATTCATGCGCACGCGCGCGCTTCGCAGCGCCACTACGCTCGGCGTGTAACTGGGAATCATCCACTGGAGGCAAGCGATGGCTTGAACCGTATCTCGTTCACTCGCCGCTCGTTCCAGTTCGTCGAGCGTTCTCCACAGCATGCGGGATGGAGTAGGTCCGGAGAAGACCCGGATTTGGTCGTGCGGCGTGGTCGAAGTATGTTCCTCAAGTGCTCGTACCTCTTCGTGCAGTTTTTCCCCCGGCCTGGTTCCCGAAAACACGATGGGAATATCGATATCCGGGCGCAAACCACTGAGCTCGATCATTCTACGCGCCAAATCCAGGATGCGCACCGGTTCTCCCATCTCCAGCACGAAAATTTCGCCGCCCTGGCCCATTACAGCGGATTGCAGCACCAATTCCGCGGCCTCCGGGATGGTCATAAAATAGCGCTGCATATCGGGGTGTGTCACCGTAACGGGCCCCCCGGCCTCGATCTGACGCCGGAAATTGGGAATGACGCTCCCGCTCGATTCCATCACGTTGCCAAAGCGGACGGCCAGGAAACGCGTGGGGCCCTCCTGCTCGGCCTGGCAGATCATCTCGGCGACGCGCTTGGTCGCGCCCATAACGCCCACCGGGCGCACGGCCTTGTCCGAACTGACCAGCACAAACTCATCCGCGCCGTACTCGGACGCTACACGCGCCAGATTGCGCGTACCCAGAATGTTGTTTTCGACCGCTTCGAATAGGTGCGCCTCCATCAGCGGCACGTGTTTATAAGCAGCCGCATGGTACACCGTCTGTGGTTGCTGCTCCTGAAACAGCTCATCGAGGCGCCGCCGGTTCTGGATGCTGCCTACGGCGGGAATGAAATCAAGCTCGGGAAACCGCTCTCGTAGCTCTTGCTCCACTTGATACAACGCGGTTTCCGCCTGATCGAATCCGATCAGAGCTTTGGGACCGTATCGGGCTATCTGCCGGCACAATTCGCTGCCGATGGAGCCACCGGCCCCGGTGACCAGAACGACACGGCCCGCCAGATGCTCTTCGAGGCCGCTTTGTTCCCAGCATGCCTGGGGACGCCCCAGCAAATCTTCCAGACGGACTTGGTGGATCCGGTTCACCGGAACGCCCGGGTTGACCTGAACGGGATATTCCGAAACAATCGTCTGCGACCCGGGCGGCGGCCACGCTAGCAGCGGTTCTTGCCGGAGAGCCATGCGGCGAAGCAGCGGATCGGCATCCCAGGAATCGAGGATGCGTGCGACCCCTCCCAGCGCGTGTTCGCGCGAAATAGCGGCCAAGAACGTCAGACCAAGAATCCTGAGATCGCCTATGAGGCTTTGCCGTTCTATATACAGGAGACCCAGCCGGCTTTTCCACGGCCGGATGCTCTGGTTGTAGTGAAGGTCGGGGTTCGCCAAGCCGGCCAGGATCTGGCCTTCATCGGCGAACACTACCGACGCCAAGTCCGTAACGCCGGGGCGCGCCTGGAACAAGAGCTGTTCTTCGCCGGTGTACAGCGCTGCGTCGGTTTCCACTTGCGGCCGCGGCCCGACGAGACTCATGTCGCCCATCAAGACGTTCCACAATTGCGGCAGTTCATCCAGCTTGGCGCGGCGCAGAACGTGGCCCACGCGCGTGATTCTCCGGTCGCCGGCAGCGGTGGACGATACTCCCGACTTCCATGCGTCCGGAATCATGGTGCGGAACTTGAGCATGCGGAACGTTTGGCCGCCGCGGCCCACGCGCACTCCCCAGAACCAGGGCGAGCTCCGGTCTTCGAGCCACACCGCTAGCGCGATCACGATCAGTAGCGGCCATAACGTGATTAATCCGCATAGGGCCGCGACGCAATCGAAGGTTCTTTTCAACGCGTCTCCCCCTTTCAAGCCGCGGCTCCTACCCGGCGTCCGAGCGCCCGCCAGGCGGCTTCGACGATCGCCGATGGTCGCGGATAATATGCTTGCTCCTCGGCGTGGCTGCTTGGTGCGGGTGTGTCTGGCAGCGTCACTCGCTCCACTGGCGCATGCAGATCGTGAAAGGCTTCAGCCGCTACCGTCGCCGCGATCTCGGCTGCCGCCCCCGCGGTTCGCCATCCCGGATCGGCGACGATCACGCGCCCGGTCTTACGAGCGCTTTCGAGCACGCGGGTTTGGTCCCAGGGTTTGAGACTCCGCAGATCGATCACTTCGGCATCGATCCCCTGACTGGCCAGCACGTCCGCCGCTTCGAGCGCCTGCGCCGCCATCCAGGAAATCCCTACGATCGTCACATCACGGCCGGCACGCCGGACCGCGGCTTCGCCTATGGGGATTCGATAGATCTCTTCGGGGACCGGACCGGTTTGGTTATAAAGCCAGCGGTCGTCTATATATAGAACCGGATTGGGGTCTTCGATTGCCGCAAGCAGCAGTCCTTTGGCATCGGCCGGAGTCGCTGGCATCACGGTTTTGAGCCCAGGCACGTGCATGAACATGGCGTGAAGCGCCTGCGAGTGCTGGGCGCCCTGCTCCCCGCCGCGATTGATTACAGCCCGGATGACCAGCGGGACGCTAGACTGCCCGGCGAATAAATACGACCAGTTGGCCGCCTGATTGATGAGCGGATCCATCGCCAGCAGCAGAAAATCCAGGCGCGGATGGAACACGATGGGACGCATCCCGGCCAGCGCTGCGCCCACTGCCATACCGGTGACCGCGTTTTCCGACACCGGACTGTCGAGCACACGATCCCGTCCGAACTCGCGATCCAGATCCTCGAGGCTTCCTCCCGCGTACCAGGGACTCCACAATCCCTGCCCGATCAGAAACACGCGGCAGTCGGCGGCCATTGCCTGGCGGTGAGCCTCGTGGATCGCTTGCACGTAGCTCAGCTCGCGCATACATGTTCCCCTATGCGCCCCGCGTCTGGTGTAGATGCGCTGCGCGCGTTGGTCAATGCGCGATCAATTTCCTGGTCGACATCGGCGCAATGGGTCGCCAGATCCATGTTCAATTTCTCCGCGGCTCGCTGGATTGGGTCGTATTCCAGCCATTCAGCGAGTTCGCCACGCCGATGTACCCCGACGTCTTGGTCCGAACTCGCTCCTACGTGTCCGCGCCAGCGAAATGTGCGGCATTCCAGAAACGACGGTCCGGCGCCCGATCTTGCACGGCCAACGGCTTGCCGGGCGGCCTCAAAAACGTCCTCGACTGCGTTGCCATCCACGCGCGCGCCGGGAACCGAATGAAACGCGCCTGCTTGATCCAGGTTGTCCGCCACTCGACGCTCCGTCCAATGCAGATGGCTCGAGTACAAATTGTTCTCACAAACGAAAATCATGGGGAGCTTATACAGCGCCGCTAGATTCAACGTTTCGTGAACACTGCCTTCCTCGAGTGCGCCATCGCCAAAAAAAGCCACGGCAACGCGCTTTTCGCCACGCAGTTTATATGCCAGGGCCGCACCCGCGGCCAACGGAATGGTCCCCGCCACAATCGGCACGGTGCCCGGGAGCCCTTGCTCCGGGGCCCTCAGGTGCATCGACCCGCCGCGCCCGCCGGAGCAGCCTGTCGTTTTCCCCAGCACTTCGGCGAACAAACTTTCGAGCGATCCGCCCTGCGCCAGATAATGCCCATGCGAGCGGTGCGCGCCCCAGACCGTATCTCCGGGAAGTAACGCCGCGCTGACTCCAGCCGCCACCGCCTCCTGCCCGATCGATAGATGACAGGGGCAGCGAACCTCCCCGGTCTCGCACATCTCCCCGATGGCTTCCTCGGCCCGGCGGATACGCAGCATGGTCTTCCAGCGGCCTAGCAACCAGATCTCAGGGCAGCCGATAGAAATCTTGGATGATGTTACAGATGTGATGGACATCGTCTTCGGTCAGCGAAAGATTCAAAGGCAGGAGCAGGGCGCGTTCGAACACGCGCTCGGTAAAGGGCAGGTGCGTTGAAAATCCCAACCGGGGCCACTGGTGAACGGCTTTACCGCCCCACGGGAGTGTGCTGCCGACGTCGTGCCCTTTCAAGAAGGCGCGCAACTCGTCGCGGCGCTCCGCCTCGATCTCGTAATTTTGAAAAACGTCGAAGTGATCGGCATCGTCCTCTGGGCCCGGCGGCCGTTTGATTTGCCCAATTGCCCGCAGACGATTGTGGTAAGTATCGGCCAGCACCCGCCGCCGCTCGACCGTCGTATCGTACGACCCCAGACGAAAATCCAGAATCGCTGCTTGCAAGGTATCCAGACGCGAATTAAATCCCCAGCTCACAATCTCGCCCTCCGAGCCGCGGCCATGGTCGCGAAGCTGGACGAGGCTCTCGTAGATCTCGTCGTTATTGGTCACGACCGCTCCGCCATCTCCCAGGCACCCCAAGGTCTTGGCGGGAAAAAAGCTGAACACTCCGGCCGCTCCGAAAGTTCCCGCGGCGCGGCCCTGAAATCGCGAGCCCAGCGCCTGCGCGGCATCCTCGATGATTATCAGATCATGGTACTTGGCGATGCGCTCGAGCGCCTGCATGTCGGCCGTGCGCCCGTTCAACTGCGTGGGCAGGATCGCGCGAGTCCGCGGTGTGATGGCCCTTTCCACCGCGTCCGGATCAATCAGGTGATCCTTTGCGCATTCGACCGGCACGGGTATTGCTCCAGCAAAATGAATCGCCGCCGCTGTGGCTACCATCGTGTGGGAACAAAAAATCGCTTCATCGCCCGGGCCGATACCGGCCGCGAGCAATGCGAGCAGCAGGCCATCGGTGGCATTGCCCACTCCCAGCGCATATTTCATTCCGAGGTAGGCTGCCAGATTCCGTTCGAACCGGATCAAATCCTCCTGCAGAATGAAAGCGCCGCGGAGTCCCACGTCGCGAAAGATCGCGCTCAACTCTCGTTCCTCGGATAAGAATAAGTGTGGATAATCGAAGAACGGAATGCAGCGAATCTGGGTCGGCGTCATAAGCTTTCTTTTAGCGCTGTCGCGTACAGCACGCGATGGCGGCGGGATCCCGTCCCGTCCAGATCTTCGAGGCTCGGCCGCAGACTTGAGTTACCCACGATCCGCGGTACCGCATGCATCCGTCCGCAGAAAATCCGCTTGAGCAACGCTTTGCTCCGCATGGTGCGCGGGATCAAGTTCAAAGCTACCGCCGCGCGCCGTATTACGCCTGAAGTGGCGGGGAAAGCTCCCTGCACTCGGGACGCGAAGCGTCTGGCCTGTAGCGCGGCAAGCAGATCCATTGCGGACCAATAGCGGGTCTTGAGCGGGCTCGGATTAAACCCCATCCATTCCGGATTCACCGTGACGATCAATAGCGCTCCTCCCGGCCGCAGCACTCGCCTTGCTTCTTCGAAAAATCGCCCGGCGTCCGCAAGGTAGTAAATGGCCTCGAACAGCAGCACCAAATCGAAACACTCATCTGGAAAGGGGAGCGCTTCGCCGTGGAACTGGCGCAGCATGATATTCGAGCGTCCGGCGCACGCCGCTCCGGCAACGCGCAGATTCTCTCTATCTACATCACCGGCTTGAACCGAGCGAGCGGCGTTGCCGAGAGCTTGCAATCCCATTCCCGCCCCGCATGCCGCCTCCAGGACATCCTTCCCGCGAGCCAGCTCCGCCGCCCAGGCGTAGCGTGCTTCGAGCATTTCCAGCTGGCTCCGCGAAGCCGGTTGTCCCGGTTGCTCGGTGACCTCGCCGTAACTTGCCGCCGCCAGTGCCGCAGTCATTGACGAGCTTTCCGTTTGATGCATATAGCCATCCAACGCGCGCATCCCCATAGACTTCCGACGCCGTAGGCCAAATGCAGGCTGGCGAACACCACTGGCAGCAGCAATCCCAACTTCATGCTGCGTTGTTTCCATGCATTCTGCGCCGATGCAATACAGTTCGCCGCCAGATAGGGACCTGCGATCATCCATGCCAGCCACGCGATTCCGGTCCCCGCGGCCGCCGCCATCGAACCGGCTAGGCCTACCACCAGCGCCAGCGGCATGAGGTGACGCCAGCGCACTACCATCCCCGATACGTGAGCAAACGGAAGAATCGCCCACACTCCATTCGACCAGTTGTGGCGCCAGAAACGGGCGAGCGTCGCTGGCGCGTAATAGTGGATCTTCATCTCCGGTGACATCAGGATGGTTCCTCCGGCGCGCCGCAGCCGGGTACTGAATTCGATGTCCTGGCTGCGTTCCAGGCGTTCATCGAAGCCGCCGATCTGCTCAAATATCTCCCGCCTCCAGCAGGCTCCAAACACCGCATCCACCGAGCGCGGCTGCTCCGAACCAGTTCTGAAGTGTGCATTGCCAACTCCAAAGCGCTGGGAAAGCCCGATTCGGATCGCTTTTGCGAATACTCCCGCGTCCGGCGTGACCGTCCGCATCGCCCCGCCCACACAGTCTGCTCCCCACTCTTCAAGATTTTGAACGGCTCGCGAAATATAGTCCGGGGCGATCCAGGCATGCGCATCCAGCCTCAGAATAAATTCCCCTTGTGCCGCTGCGATCGCCCGGTTTAGCGCCTGCGGGGTGGTACACGCCGGGTTGTCGATCAACCGCAGTCTCGTATCGCGCGTGGCATGCCACTCCAACCGCTGGCGGGTGCCGTCGCTACTGATGCCGTCGGCGACGATAACCTCCAACCGATCCGGCGGGTATTCCGAGGCCAGAACAGATTCAAGGCACTGGTCGATGAAATGTGCTTCGTCGCGACACGGAATAATCACCGATACCTTGGGCGTCACCGGATTGTCCTTCAAATGATTGGCTTCCAGCTCCAACCGCGTTCCGGATGCCAGTGCAGCGGCTTGCGGATTTTCGGACGACGGCAGGCCATAGCTAACACGCCCACCGGGATCATCACACCTTCGATCAGGAAACCTTTGTACCCCTCGGGGCCCGCCCGAATCAGCGGCGGAAGACACGCCACGAACAGCCACGGTGCAACTGCGCCAAACAGCCGGAACAAGTATCCCGCGCCGGCGCGGCGATGTGCATTTAAACAATAGGCCCACACCAGTCCCATCACTACAGCGCCCAGCGCTACCCCCAGGTATCCGAAGTTCAGATACCAGCCAGTGGCATGATGGAGCGAGTACCCTTGGTTTTGAATCGCTCCCACGCTCTCGCTGTAGTACCGGTAGATGTCCGGCGGGCGGTCTGGCCACAGCACCCGGGGAATCACCGAGCAGACCAGCGAATATAGGCTGTATCCGAAGCGCGGCTCGACACCCCCCGCCAGCACGCCATACATGGAAAAATGCGCGCCATAGGCCTCGTTGCTCGAAGTTAGAAAATTCGCCATGCCGGTCGCCTGGTCCGCCCGCGCGCTTACCGCTGCTTCCAGACCCGCAAACGGCACCGCACGGAAAAAGTCAATGGCATAGAGCATCCATAAGCCACCGGCCACCACCAACCCCGCCCGGATCCACTTCGGTTTTCGCACCAGCCCCAGATATGCCAGCATTCCCGCCACCAGCGTCGACAGGACTTCATTCTTGTTTCCCAGGATGAAGGTAAATGCGAGCATTCCCCCCAGCAGCAACAGGTATGCGGGAAGCGTGTAACGACGCTGGACGCTGACCAGCGCGCGCGAGCGCTTACCCGCCGCCAGCACCGCCAGCCCGATCGCGGGGGGAACCATCGCGACCCTGTTCAAAACCTGGTGCAAAGTGAACCATTCGTCCGTTTGGGTCCTGGTGTACACGTAGGCCGATTCATTCAGAGTCCAGGCCGCGCCAAGCTTATCCTCCACTAGCAGCAAACTGGCCACTCCCGCAACCAAGCCGATCAGGAGAATCGGCCCATGGCGCAACGTCAGAGGGGCGAGGTCGCGATTTCCTTTGGCTGGCGCCACGGCCAGGAGCAAGGTTAGTTCCACCAAGATAATGAAGCCCGCATACAATGCCAGGGCTACCAGGTAATTCCGATCGAGCACGATCGGGAACAGCTTACCTTCCAGATACCCGTAGTTCTTGCCGCTGAATCCGCCGGTTTTGTCGATCACGATGTACCAAGCCCCAAATAGGGACCAATAATAAAGAACGCCGATTCCCACCAGCGTGCCCGCGTCGCGGCGTCTCAGGTAAAGAGCCACGGCCAGCACGATGATCACTAGCGTTGCAATAGCCAGCAAAGCGAAGTATTCCATCTACCCTCCCCGCTCCTGCAATACTTCGCGGTACAGCTG
Organism: Bryobacteraceae bacterium; assembly: GCA_025980665.1. Taxonomy (GTDB): domain Bacteria; phylum Acidobacteriota; class Terriglobia; order Bryobacterales; family Bryobacteraceae; genus Palsa-187. Next base: position 14,616 of record JAICXC010000040.1, on the reverse strand, counting down.
CCCCAGTTCCCGCGCGATCCGCACCGAAGAGAACTCCTCTTTTTTCCTGCGCCCGTTTGATCGCCGCGGTGGATCAAGGACTGCGGCCAAGGCCCGCCCCAAAGCCTGCTGGTCTCTCTCGGCCACGCAGGAACAGGTGACGCCTTGCAGCCGCTCAGCGACGTCGCCCACGTCCACGCTTACCACTGGAAGATTCGTGGCCAGGGCTTCCTGGACAATCGTGGGCGAACCCTCGGCGTCGCTCGTCACTAGCAGGCAATTTGCGGCGTTCATCATGGCCGGCACCCGCGCGGGCTCTACACGCCCATCGAGCACTTCCAGACGAATCGAAGGCGTCCATTGCCGGGCTTCCTGAACGGCCTTCTGCGCTAGATCCAGCCGCTTGTTGACGGGGTCGAATCCGGCATTGAACAACACCACGCGTTCTTCTTCCCGCCAACCCAGCCCACCGCGCAGAAGTTTTGGAGGCTCGGGCCGGAAAACTTCCGGATCGACGCCCGTCGGCTGGATCGTCACACGCGCGCGCCGCCACCACAGCCGTGCCTTCAACTTGCGGCTCACGCACACGATGCGCGTCGCCCTCAACGCAGCGATTTGCGAGAGCAGCAAGCCAGCTGCCGCCCGAAGGCCCCCTGCTGAAGGAAGACGGTTCAAATCGCTGCCGCGATAAGTGATCACCAGCGGAATCCGTCCTACGCCCAACGCCGCAAACAGCGCGGTGACGGTTCCGTAGTGCGCGTGAATCACCTGGGGGCGGAACGCACGCACCAGGCGGCGGAAGCGGCGGAACTCCTCAAACAGCGCTCGCGGCGCAGTGCGAGAGCGCAGATCGAACATTTCGACGTCGAATCCCAACCCAGCCAGAGTTTCCGCCTGCCTCCGGACGAACACCATCGAGTGGCCCGTCCCCACGCCCGGAATCACGAACAATACCCGCGTTACTTCTCTCATCGGAAGCAGGCTTCTCGTAGCCAGGGAAACGCGCGGAACACACCCAGCCGCGCGAGCTTGGCCCAAGCGAAAAGATTTTGCGGGTGGGACGCGAGATGCTTCGAATAGATAGCCTGCGCTCGCCGGTAATCTCCGGCCAGCATCAGATGGTCGGCTTGTTTGAGAAGTCCTGCGGAAGCCTGGGAAGTTCCCGGTTCCGCGAGAGCGCCCGCGATATCTTCGGCTTCGCCAGCGCGGCGAGCTGCCGCCAGACGCTGGATCGCTCCCTGCGCCCAGGCTTGCTCCGCCGCCCTCTCGGCGCTCACCGAACCGGTGGTGTAACGATAGTGATACAGCGGGTCCGCTAAGTTCGCGGCGTATCCGAGCTCAGCCAGCCTCCACAAAAAATCGTAGTCCTGCGAGCAGCGAAATTCCTCGCGGTATCCACCTGCGGAAGCTGCCGCCGCTCGCGGAAACATTACCGACCCATGCACGAATGGATTCCCGTGCTGTAGTTGCCGGAGAATGTCGTCGTGTTTCGCCGGCAGACGTAGTTGCCATAACCGCCGCCCATTCTGCTGATGCGTCCAGGCATCGGTGCCTAGCACGGTCGTTTCCGGATGCGCGTCGAAGTGGTTGATTTGACGCTCGAGACGCGTGGGCTCGCTCCAATCGTCGGCGTCCTGGCGTGCGATCCACGTTCCGCGTGCTAGCGTGAGCCCACGGTTGAGAGACGCCGTCAGTCCTCGGTGCGGCTCGTCTGCGATGCGGATCCGTTCGTCATATCTGGCTCGTTGCGCGAGAAAGCCTCGAACCGGTGCGTTCCGGCTCCCGTCATCGACGATCAGGAATTCGAAATCGGCGAAGGTTTGTGTCAGGATTGACTCGACTGCCCGGTCGAGCATCTCGAGCGGCGGGTCGTACACCGCCATCAGCACCGTCACGGCGGGATTTAGCATGTGACTTTCCAGCGCGCGGCCCATTGCGCGAGGGTCAACAGGGTCCACAGCCGTTGGCCCCGGGCGTGGAGTTGTAGTTCGGGATCCAGTAGCGGGCACGGCAACAGGTCGCGCACCATCTCCCGCAGTGGACCCGCCAGCCAGGTTTTGATCGGCACTCCGAAACCGTGCTTGGGGCGCGCGGTGATTTCTTCCGGCAACTCTTCGCGATACGCTGCGCGCAGCAGGATCTTCTTCTTCCCTGCGCGTACTAGGTCCCGCGCGGACAGTTGCTGCGTCCATTCCAGAATGCGGTGATCGAGGAAAGGACTTCTCCCCTCGATCCCATAGGCGCCCAGCGCGATATCCATCTTATGAGTGAGGTTGTTCGCCAGGTATAGGTGCCGGTCGGTCCACAGTGCCTTCCGGAGTGCTCCCTTTGGGGAAGCTTTAAGAAACTCGTCTGCGGTAAGAAGTCGGGACAGAGCTCCCCTGGATCCCCCTAGCGGAGTTCTTCCCAACAAAGCCGCTCGTTCCCCTTCGCGAAAGGTGACCTTCGATTCGACATATACGCCTGTGGCGCCGTTTCCATCGACCAGTCCGACGCACGCCGCCGCAGCCTTGACTGCCTGTTTCGTCGCAATACGGGAATAGTGACGATAACCGCCAAACGCTTCGTCGCCTCCGTCGCCATTGAGGACCACTTTGTAGCGGCCGGCCAGCGCTCGGGCGAGTTCTAGCGAGCTCAATGCGGAACTGTCGGCAAAAGGCTCATCGAAGTGTCCGGCCGCATCGAGGACACGCTCGGCCGCCGAGGCCGCCTGAGCCCGCAGAACTTCGTGCCGGAGGTCATACTGTTGCGCGACTCGCCGCGCGTAGCGCAGATCGGTTTCATCCCCTTCTGTGATCACCGTGAATGCGTCTAGCCGGACATCCTGACGGGCCGCCTCCGCGGCAATCACCGTGGAATCGATGCCTCCACTAAGCGCCAATGCTACGGGCACGTCCGATCGCAGCCGCAGACGCACCGCGTCGGCGATCAAACTGCGCGCTTCTTCTCTTTTCCGCGCGGGCGTGCACGAGACGATGGGGCGCGCCCACTCCGGAAACCACCAACGTTCAGTCTTGCTGTGCCCGTCTTTCCACCGCAGCCAATGCCCGGCCGGAAGTTTGCGGACGTTCCGGAAAATCGCCAGCGGAGCCGGAACGTAGCCCAGGGCCAGGTAGACTTCGAGCGCCGTCCGATCGACGTAGCTACCATGAAAATCGCGCAGAGCCTTCAGTTCGCTCGCGAAGGCCAGGGTACGTCCATGTTCGAAGTAGACCAGCGGCTTTTCTCCGCTTCGGTCGCGTGCCAGGATCAGTTCCCGCGCGCGCGCGTCCCACAAGGCGAAAGCGAACATCCCGATGAAGCGGTCAAGCGAGCGTTCGATTCCCCACGCCGCGCAGGCCTCGAGTAGTACTTCGGTGTCACATGAGGAGCGCCAGGGCGCAGCGTCCAGTTCTTCGCGCAGTTCCCGATAGTTAAAAAGTTCACCGTTGCACACGATGGTCCAGCGCCCATCGCGGGACGTCATGGGCTGAGCGCCGTTAGAAGAGAGATCCAGAATGGCCAGGCGCGCGTGACCGAATGCGATCTCCGGGCTCATCTCACAGACGCCCGCGCCGTCTGGTCCGCGATGCGCCAGAGCGGCGATCATCCGCGCTACCTGTTCGCTTGCTCCCGCGCGTCCGATCACGCCCGCAATCCCGCACATTTTGCTAAAGCGGACTTACCCTTCGGCCGGCGCCGTCGAATCCCGGTTTCCGTCGCCCGCACCACCACCGGATCAATGTCCGCCCGGTGCGTCCGATCGGTTCCGGTAGCTTGCGGCCCGTGCCGCTTGTCAACATTTTCCATGCAGCGCCAGCCGCGTCCGCATGTCTGCTCTTCAGCCGCGCCCCTAAGGTCAGCAGAAGCCGCATCCGGACGTTCGCACGCCACAGCGCTTTCCAAGCCCGCCGCGTCAAAGTCGATTCCCACCACCGCCGTTCGATAGCCCGCTCCACGATTTTGAAAATCTCGCGCTGCATCCGTGCGCTGCCCAGCCGGTTGCTCCAGTTGCCGGGGTGCCGGCGATTGTAGACGCCGTGCCGCGCGAGCATCGCGGCTGGAAACTGCTCCACCGCGCGCACGAACCATTCGGTATCGGCCAGGGCATAATCCGGGTTGAAGGGGCCCACCCGTTCCCAAACGATTCGCCGGAACACCAGCGTCGAAGGATGAAAGGGCCAGTCGTAGTAGCGCGTCATATACCAGACCAGGTCCCGTGTTGTGACGATCTGCGTGTGCGGAAATCGTAGAGGACGGCGCACCGTTGTGGCGCCACTCGCGGTCTCGATGCAGTCGATAAATCCGGAGTGCACCAAGCCGACCTCAGGATGCGTTTCCAGGTATTCGACCGAGGCTTTTAGATGGCCGGGCGTGAAATGGTCGTCGTCCGAGCACCAGGCGATGTAGTCGCCGTGGGATTGCCCAATTGCAAAGCTCCAATTCTCCACACCGGCCGAATTCCGCTCACGCTCGAAGATACGCACGCGCGGCTCACGGGAGGATATGTCGTTCAGGACCGCCCAAGTAGTGTCAGTCGAAGCATCGTCCGCCACGACGATCTCATCGGGCGCGTATGATTGATCGAGCGCTGCCTCGATCGCCTCGCGCACCATGGCGCCGCGGTTGTAGGTAGCGATCGCCACGGAAAGCTTCATCCCGCTCTCCACGTCACTATCGAGACTGCTACTACGGCCAATAATCCACCGGTCCAAATGAGCGCCATCCGGGGGCCGGGCCGGAATCCGTAACGTCTCCAGGCGATCCATCCGCAAATCGCAAGATGGGCTGCATACATTGCCACAAAAGCCATCGCCGTTCCTTCGGCTGCTCCCCGGAAGTGCCCGGCGATGGCCGCTCCGGCCGCGAAAACCGCGAATGCGCTCAGATCCGCCAGCAGGAACGCGCGCATATCGGCCGACGCCAGCATCGGAATCGACAGTACCCAGCTCGACACTTTCAGGTAGTCCCCCACCAGCGTCCAGCGCAGATAGCGCGACGCCTCGCGGAATGCATCCGAATAAAACAGAGCCAGCACCACCGGTTTCAGCAACGCCAGCACGCATATGATAGCTGCCGACGCCAGCGCCGCCGCCGTCAGCATGCGGGTCAGATGAGCGTTGCGCTCGGCCCGGTCCGGTGTTCTCGCCAGCACCGGCAAACAAAATGTCTGCAAGGATGCGAGCACTAGCGAAACGTGGTTCATGCTGATGGCCCAGGCAGCGTCGAACTGCCCGGCCACCGCGAATCCTTGCTGATGAAGAATCCGGGCTCGTGCCGCCAGCAGCACCAGCGCCGCCGGTGATCCGCCGGCCAGCATAGCGCCTGACATGGTTAGAAATCCCCGCGCCGCTTCCGCGCTCCACCACGGTCCTCGACCGCGAAACCAGCGTTTGACTGGCTCGCGATTTAATACCGCCAGGGCTAACATCGCCGCGACGGCTGCTGACGCCGCCAGCCACCACACCAGCGGGTCTGGATGTCCCGCACGCAGCAAGCGCACCACTGGATACGCCAGAACCGCCATGGTCGCGGGTGAAGCCATCTGCACCAGAGCCAGCCGGCCGATCTCGCCGCGGGCATTCAGGACGGCACTCAAAAAAACGAGCGCGCTCGAGAACACCACCGGCAGGGCCAGCCAACGGACCAACCCCGCGCGCTGCGCGCCCAGGCCAGTTAACGAAGCCAACCATCCGGGTTCCGCCAACGCCAATACAGTCACCAGCAGCGTGGCCGTTGTCATCAGCATCAGCACGGTACGCAAAAACTGGCGTCGTTCCGCGCCCTGGCGCGAACTGACGCCCTGTACCAAAGCAGTCTGCCCGTTGAGGGTTGCCCCGGTCACACCAGCCTGCCGGATCTGTTGGAGCGTGGTCAGCACCGCGACCTCGACTGGACCGAGCATGGCCGCGAAGATCTTGGTCGCCGCCACGCTGAGAGCGGCACTCGTTACGGCGGCCGCTCCGGTGAGGCTCGCCGCCCGCAGCAGCGGCCGCCAGCCCGAGGGCTGCGCCTCCTCGATAAGAATCGTCGCTGAACTTGCGCTGGTCATACCACCATGGCCCGCCGCCCCGTGGCAGTATAGTCGCGATGCCACGCCACCAATCGCTCGACTCCCCAGGCCACCGGCGTAGCTGGATAAAACCCGGTGTAGTCGAAGAAATCCTCGACCTCGGCGTGCGTCGAGATCACATCGCCAGGCGATATCGGCAGGAATCGCTTGCGTGCGCGTTTTCCCAGCGCATGCTCGATGGTATGAACGAATTCGAGCAACCCAACGGGCGATCCGTGCCCGACGTTGTACAGCCTGTAACCGGTGTGCGGGCGGTCGATCACCCGAACCAGTCCCTCGACGACGTCGTCCACGTAGGTAAAATCGCGCTGCATACGCCCGTAGTTGTAGAGATCGATGGGCTTGCCACGCTCAATGGCCCGCATGAATTTGAACGGCGCCATATCCGGCCGCCCCCACGGTCCGTACACGGTGAAAAAACGCAATCCGGTGGTGGCCATACCAAAAAGATGCGAGTAGCAATGAGCCATCAACTCACCGGCGCGTTTGGTTGCGGCATAGAGCGACACCGGTGTCTCCGCCGGATCGCCCACGGCGAAGGGCGTCTTGCGGTTGCCCGCATAGACCGAACTCGACGACGCGTAAACCAGCCGTTCGATTTCCTGCCTCCGGCAGCCTTCGAGCACGTGCAAAAATCCGGTGACATTCGCATCGATATAAACGTGCGGGTTCTCGATTGAGTGCCGTACTCCCGCCTGCGCGGCCAGATGGACGACAACATCGAACCGGTTCCGGGCGAAGATGGCCTCGGCGGCGGTGCGCTCCGCCAGATCGGCTTCGATGAACTCGAAGGCGGGATAACCTGCCAGTCTTCTGAGCCGCGCCTGCTTAAGGCGTGGGTCGTAATACGCGTTCAGGTTGTCCACGCCGATCACCCGCCGGCCTTCTGACATCAGCCGTGCCGCCAGATGATAGCCGATGAACCCGGCCGCGCCAGTGACCAGAATCGTCACGAAACTTTCTCCACCCACCAGTTCGCCAACGCCATATATTCCAAGCCGCTGCGCAGAAAGACGTCCACGGCATCTCGCGCGCGATACACAATCGGCTCACCGTGCAAGTTAAAAGAAGTATTGAGCACCGCGGCTTCTCCAGTGATCGATTCATACTCTTCAAGCAGCCGATGAAAGTCGGCATTGTGCTCCGCCCGAACCTCCTGCGGACGCGTGGTGAAGTCATAGGGATGCTGCACCCCGGCGAGTGCGGCCCGCCGTTCCGGCCTCGTCCGGAAAGCGAACATCATGTAGGGAGAATCTGCCGGCTTAGGCTTATCGTAGTAGCGTGAAGCGCGTTCGGCTAACACCGCCGGAGCGAAGGGCATCCAGAAGTCGCGATTCTTGATGGCCTGGTTAATGCTGCGGACCGCCGACGGCGAATCTGCCCGCGCCAATATGGACCGGTTCCCCAGCGCGCGTGCGCCGAACTCTGCAGCGCCTTTGGCCCGCGCAACAATCCGGCCGTCGGCCAACTCCCCAGCCACCCGCTTCTCGATATTGGCCACCCAGTGAAAGCGCACTTTGGTCCGGGGCTCGGCATCCGTCAGCGCTTCTTCCGCCTCGACATCGGTGATGGAATCGCCGTAATAGATCGCGCCCAGCGGCTGGATGCTTTCTCCCCGCTGTGCTGCCGCGAAGCAGGCTGCCCCGATACTGTTCGATTCGTCTCCACAGGATGGAAACACGAACATGCTTTTGACCTCTGGCAATTCGAGAATCGCCAGATTGGCCTTCACGTTCATGAACACGCCGCCCGAGCAGGCAATTCGATCGATTCCGGTTTCGCGCACCGCACCCGCCACCCACCGGGTGAGCATCTTCTCGAGGAAACGCTGCGCCCCTGCGGCCACCCAATCGAAACGCTGCCCTTTGAGCAGGCTTCCGAGGAACTCGTAAGCCGCATAGAGGGAAGGCATGCCCTTACGCCGCCGCCATCCCAACCCATCCGAGGTGAATTCGAACAACGCTTCGAGCGAGCGCGATATTTCCGCGGCCGCGAGCGAACTCGCACCGTAGGGGGCCAGACCCATGACCTTGTACTCGTGCTCGAGCGGGCACATCCCCAGCCACCGTGTCACCAGCGCATAGAGCCGCCCGATTGAGTCGTGATCGCTCACTTGCGCTAACCGCGTGAGCGTCCCACTTTCGGCCAGACTCACCGTGGCCGATAAGCGGTCGCCCGAGCCGTCGCAGGTCAGAACCAGAACTTTGTCGTCGGTCATTCCCCAAGGTGAGGTGTAATAGGCCGCCGCGGCGTGCGCCTGGTGATGCTCTACAGGAGCCAGTTGCTCGCCACTCAAACCAATCGCGCTGAGTTGCTCGGCTCGTTCCGCCGCCCGCGCGCGCTGGTATGCCCGGTCGACCATCGAGGTCTTGAAGGTTTGCTTAAGCCGCGAGCTTAGGCTCGAACAGCGCGCATAGTCACGCAGAATTGTCTCTCGCTGCCACTGGTGATAGTTCATGTAATTGCCGTTCAAGGCCGCCAGCGGGGACGAATTCCTGTCCAGCAGCAAGCGCGCGGCGCGGACGGCCCCCCTGGGCGCATCGCCCTGGTTTTTCACCCGTGTGAGCCGTTCTTCTTGCAATGCCAGCTCGATCCGGCCGTCGCGCAGCAGCGCGGCCGAAGCGTTGTGCCCGTCATGGATGCCCAGCACCACGCTCACGTCGGCACTCCGTTGGTGGCGTTGTCCTCCAGTTTTTCCGAATTGGGAGTTCGATAATACGACCGGTAGTAATCGTAATAGTGGTAACTGTCGCTCAGGTCCCGGTGCACTTCATTGAGCACTAGCCCAACCGTCTTGGCACGAACCCGATTCAGAGTTGCCAGCACCGCAGCCACCGCCTTGCGGGTAGTATGTCCAGCGCGTGCCACCACCAGTACTCCGTCTACTGCCGTGGCCATTTGCAACGGCTCCGCAAAGCCCAGCAGCGGCGGCGCATCCACGATCACCAGATCGTAGTCGGTGGCTGCTTCCTCGATCATCTCCATCAAGCCGCGCCCGATCAAATCGGCGGAATGCCGCGAGGGCGCTCCGGCCGGAAGCACGTGCAGGTCCGGCAGGCTGGCGACCGGGGTTACCGCCGCGCGCCAATCAAATTCCCCCCGCAGCACGTTGGCGAGCCCCACGATTCCGGGAATCTTGAAACTGCGGTGCACGCTCGGCCGCCGCAGATCGCCATCGATCAGCAAGGTCCGCTGGCCTTGTTCCGCATAAGCTGCCGCAAGATTCGCCGCGGTAGTCGTCTTGCCCTCGGCCGGCGCTGCACTGGTTACCAGCAGCGACCGGTAACGCTGGTCCAGATTTCCCAATAAGATCGAGTTGCGCAGTGTCCGCACGCTTTCCCGAAAGCCGCTGGGATCGCGTTCCTCTACCGTTCCTTTGTCGGATGACGACGGCAGCGCCAAAACCCGTCCTCCCGGCACGTTCTTCAACAGCGGCAGGCTCCCGATTACTTCGGTACCCAGGGTGCGCGCCACTTGCTCGGGATCTTTAATGGTCTTGTCCAGAAGGTCTCCCCCCACTGCGGCGCTCCCCGCCACCAGCATGGAAAACAGTAGCGCCAGCAGTGCGTTTAGCGGAATGTTGGGAGATACCGGCTGGAGCGCCGGCCGGGCCGCATCGGCAATGCGGATGGCGCTGTTCTGGAATCCCGCGTTAATGCCGGCTTCCTTGATTTTGCGGACCAGTTCGGCATACAGCGTTTTATCGGCTTCTGCCTCACGTTTGGCCGCCTGATACTCATAGTTGCGGGCATTCACCCGATCGAATTCGGTTTTGGTCTGCGCCGCCGCCGCCCCAGCCATCTGCTCTCGCCGCTGGCTTTCCCGATACCCCACTTCCACCTGCTTTGCGATGCTGGCCCGGGTAACTTCGAGAGCGCCTTCCAGCTGATCGAGCTGCGCCTTGGCCCGGCGATACTCAGGATGGTTCGTGCCGTAATATCCAGAGACGTCGGCAAAGTGTTCGCGGGCTTCCTGGGAGTGCTCCACCAGCTTACGCAGCGCTTCCCCTTGCGGCGATGCCAGCGCCGCCTCAAACGACCCGCCTTGAACCGATTCCCAGGCCGCTTGCTGACGCAGTAGATCGGCTTGCGTGGCGGTGTGTTCCGTATTCAGCTGGACTAATCGTGATTCCAGGATGTTGGTCTTCGCTTCCGGGTTGATCACCGTCAGTTCCCGCTCGAAGGCTGCCAAAGCCAGGCTGGAGTGTTCCATCTTGACCTTTAGCTCATCCAGCTGACGTTCCATGAAGGTCGCCAGGCTGGTGGAACTGCGTAATCGGATATCGTAACTATGCTCGAGATACGAATCGGCGATCGCATTCGATACATCCGCCGCCAGGACCGGATCGTCTGAGCGGTAGCTGACCAACATCAAGTAGGTGTTGGGCGGGCGTATGACGCGCAAGTACTTAAGCACGATAGGAGCAGCTTCTTCCCGCGGCGATTGGGCAGAAGATTGCTTTTCCCTTAGCCGTAGGCCGAAACGTTGGTCCACTGGACGGAGCACCCCGTCGGACTGCACCAGCTTCATCTGGGTTGCCAGAAACTGCTCCGCATCGTTGGTCACGCTGCGCGCTGCATCCTGTCCCAGTACCCCGGCCGGACTCTCGCGGTCCACGTCTACCGTCGTGGTCGATTCGAAAATCGGCGTCAGACGCGCGGAAACAATCACCGTAGCGATCACCGCCAGTGCACAAAATCCCAAAATCTTCCAGCGCTGGCGCTTGCAAATCCAGACATACTGCGAGATGGCGATGCGGGCGTCTTCCGGATCTTGGGCTGCCAGGCTGTCGAGTAGCGCCGGCCACTGCCCGGAATTTTGAGAACTGAGGGGTGAAGGATTCACGGGACTCACGCGCATTTCAGCGGTTCAAGCCAAGAATCAGGGCTCCCGACGCTGTTCCGGCCGCAAACGCCACGGCTTTTTCGATCACATTGGCCGTGACCCGGCCACCGCGATTATCGGGAATGTAGAAGATGTCTCCCGCCGCCAGGACCACATCGGGCGCTTTGCGTTCCAGGATCTTGCGGAGCGCGACCTCGATCTCCTGTTTGCCGCCTTCGCCGGGGCGGTAGATGTAGGCGAGCTTAGTCGAGAAAGGGGCTAAACCTTCGGCCAACGCCAAGGCCTTCAGCACCGAAATTCCAGTCCCATCACCCGCGGGGAACGCGCCGGGCTTTTTAACGTTCCCCACCACGAACACCCGCCCGGCTTCGGGAACGCGCACTTCTTCGCCGCCATTGAGAATTAGGTTGGCCGCCGGATCGGCTGTCTCGATCAAGGCCTTGACCGAGATTCTTTGCGTGAGCGCTGCACTATCCAGACTCGCCCGCGTCACCAGAATATCCGCACCGGCATCCCCGCTTAGTCCTTCCGCGCGCGTCAGCGCCTCGAGCAACGACACCGGTCCGGTGGCGTCGAAGGTCAGCGGGTGTCGCACCGCGCCCGCGACTCGAATCGGACGAGTGGCGTACTCGGCGATGGTGATCACCACGGATGGGTCTACCAGGACTCCCGCCTGGCTTAAGGCATCCGCGACCCGCTGTTCAAGTTCCGCTGGGATGGTTCCGCGCGCTTCAATCGGTTTCTTGAATATGGGCAACCGGATGGACCCCTCCTGGCTCACCCGCGCCGTGCGCGACATCTCCGGCGCGCCATATATTGAAATGGAAAGCAGATCGCCTACTCCGATGGGCCGCGGCGGAAGATTCGCCCCCGTTTCGGTAGATCCCACCGGCAGGCGCGCCTGTCCAAAAACACAACCTGCCAGGAGACCAAGCCAGCACATGGCGACGATTCTCATGAGCTTTCCCCGCATCCGATCGGCACAATCGCTTCCCGGTCTACCTGCACCGCAACCGAACGCTGTAACACGTCGATATTAATCACCAAATGAACGGAGTCCTTGGTTCGGACCAGAGTGCCTTCCTGTCCGCGCATGGGCCCGTGCTCCACTCGCACCCGGTCGCCGGCTTTCAAATAGGGCCAGGGCGCCAGAGGCAGCTTTGACAGCAGCATGTGCTGAATCACCGCAATTTCAGAATCTTCCAATGCCGCCGGCATGCCCCCAAATCCCACGATCCTGGCGACTCCCGGCGTATCCATCACATGAATGCGATCGTCCAGGTCGAAGTGGCACAGGACATACCCGGCAAACAGCGGCATTTCCACGTCCTTCACTCGATCCGACCACTGTCGCCGGCTGCGATATACAGGCAGCAAAGTCTCCAGGCCCTTCGACTGGAGCGCCTTCTCGGTTTGCCGTTCGTGCTGATATGGCACGGTCAGCGCATACCACTTTTGTTCGGATAGCGTGTGTTCAGACATAGCTCGCGCTTTGTGAGTCCCAGGACGATTTCCTTTCTGAGTTGCGAAAGGAATTCCCTGCTACCAGAGTTTGTGGGATACGGCCGAGGATTGTCTCAGAGAGAAACTGAAGAAAGGCTACCGCCAGAACTTGTACCACTTCCACACGGACGATTCCGAACCTAGGTTCGGCAGGCCCATGTCATCTCCGGAGAGCGCCGCACCGGGATTGGTCACACACAGGGCCTCGGCCAGCGCATCTCCGTACTTGTTTTGGAGCCACGTCCGAGCTTGATCCATAATCGGCGGACGGCGCTCGCAATCGTGGCCATCGCTGGCGATCACGTGCACCAACCCGCGGTCCAGCAGTTCACGTGAGAATTCCTGTGCACGCTGGCCGAATCCGCCCGTGAGGCTCTGCGCGGTCAATTGCAAGCGCGCCCCCTGCTCCACCCACTTGGCGATATTCTCAACCCGCTGGCGCAGAAGTCCGTTACGCTCGGGGTGAGTCACGATGGGAGTCATCCCGGCATCTCTCAGGCGCGCGAAGATGTCCTCGGTATTTTTGAAGATCAGCAGCTCGGAAAACTCGACCAACAAGTAGCGCTGCTGGTTGATAGTGTATTTCCTGGGATGCTCGATCGAATCCTGAATATTATCGAAACTCAGATGAAAATCGCAGCCCGTGTACAGCCGCAACCCGTCGCCCGCGGCCTTCTGGACCTGCGCCATCCGTTCAGCGATCTGGTCAGGATCGAATTTAAAGTTAAGGTTGGCGTGGGGCGTGGCCACCAGATCGGTGGTGCCGTGCGCAGCCGCCATGCGCACCATGGCGAGTGAGTCTTCCAGCGTCCGTGCGCCGTCGTCCAGGCCGAACAGCACGTGGCTGTGAATATCGATCAAACCTCAATCTTAGCGTTGCCGGCTACGATCCGATCTGCATGCCCGCCGCTGCTGCCGCAGTTTTCAGGCAGACGAAAAGCGCCCACGGCAATCCGATACCGGCCAGGGCTTTTCCAAAGCTGATCTTACGCCCGGCGGCGTGGACTCCGATCGCCAGCAACACAATAATCCATAACGAAAAAAAATCAATCGACGATCCCAGAGCGCGTAGCGCGGCCGGTGAATCCGGGCTCAGATAGGCTCCTACATTGAACATCAGCGGATTCTGCAAATTGAACTCGTCCGGATCCTTGAGGAAGAGTACCACCATGGACAAAAGGGTTTGTATGATCAGGGGAAGAAACCCATAGGCCACGATCGCCATCATGCGTTTCAAACCGATACTGGCGCTCATCATTGTGTCGAAAATGAACATAAGCATCACCGCGACGATAAAAACGTAAAACAGTGTTCCGACGGCGGAGCCTCCGTAGCCTAGATACTTGTAGAATCTGGCTGCAGTTGCGATCGCCTGTTCGCGCTGCTGAACGGTCATGGTTTGTGAGTTGGGGAGGCGCTCAATCGCCGGCCGAATCACCGATTCCCAGCCCACGCGCTGGGTGAAGGCGTTTAAATACACCGTGCCGAGAATGGCGATCAGAATCACTGGAATCCACCAACGCGGACGACGAGCGATGTCTGCGAACGCCTTGCCGGGTGAAAAGAACACACCGGCCAGACGGGCGGGCTCGCTCATCTGGTTTAAGGCGGGTTGCTCGGCGGGCATTACGACGGGCGGCGGCCCGGGAGCTGGGTCGGGAGACATGCAGCCAGTCTAGTCCTCCGCATTTTGAAACACAACGGCGGTAAATGATGAGCACGTATCTACTGGCGGACCATGCTTTTTCCTTCGTCACCTAATTTTATAGTTGACAGGTATTCGCCTCTGGGAGTATTCTGGCTGCGGAAGTCTTAATTCTTTAGTTCTGAAGGAGCGCATCTTGGCCCGCAAGAAATCTCAGGACCTGACCGAAGCCGAACTTCGCCTCATGGATGTGATCTGGCGTAAGGGATCGGCCACCGTAGCCGAGGTCGCGGAAGCTCTTCCCAAACCGCTCGGCTTGGCCTATAACACGGTGCTCACGACGATGCGGATTCTCGAAGATAAAGGATATGTGCGGCATACCAAGTCGGATGAGGGCCGGGCTTTCCTGTATCATCCTGTGGTCGGACAGAAGGAGGCCAGCCGTAACGCGGTACGAAGGCTACTCAGCCGCTTTTTCCGCGACTCGCCGGAAGAACTCGTACTCAATCTCCTGGAACACGAGGAATTAAGCGAACAGGAACTTACCAGAATCCGTAAACGCATCTCAGAAGAAGTTATTAAAGGAGGGGGG
>JAICXC010000038.1 GCA_025980665.1 Bryobacteraceae bacterium | reverse complement strand
TCCTGTATGGGAGCTTAGCCTTATCGCCCGTGAGCGCGACTGGTGTCGGATACCACGTGCACAACGGTGTTCCCCTGGATGAGCTAATCGACGATTACAGCGCTGGAGGTATAGATCAGCAGCGCAACTTCTACAACGACTTCCAGCTCCGCGCAACCGCTCTGGACAGCAGCCAGCTGGATAAGGAGCAGCGCGTGGATCTCGACATTATGAAAAACAATGTAGAGGCGGCGCTGCTCGAGTTGAACACCCTGCAGAGCTACCGGCATAATCCGACCGTGTACGTTGAGCTGGTCGGAAACGCCCTCTACACCCCCTACATGCTCAACTATGCTCCTGTCGAAAAGCGCTTCGGGCATATCATCAAGCGCCTGGAACGAATTCCCGCGCTGTTCGACCAGGCTAAAGCGAATCTGGTGGATGCGCCGGAAGTCTGGAATCGCGTGGCGGGCGAAGAGAATGACGGAAACATCGAGCTGATCGATAAGACGCTGCGCAATGCGGCTCCAGAATCGCTAAAGGGGGCCTATGGTGCAGCCGCGGATAAGGCGCTGGCTTCGGTGCGGGATTTCAATACGTTCCTCAAAGATAAGCTGTCCGCCAACACCTCCGACTGGCGTCTGGGAAAAGAAAAGTATGCGCGAAAGTTCGCGCTGGTCCTGGCGTCCGGCCGCACGCCCGAGGATCTGCTGGCCGCCGCGGAGGCCGACCTGAAAACCGTGCGGGCCCAGATGGCCAAGCTCGCCGCGCCCAAAACGATCCAGCAGGCGCTAGACGATGTCGCCCGCCAGCATGCCACGCCCGATACCTACATCGCCAAGGCCAAGGAGACTCTGGCCCAGGCGACCGCGTTCGTCAAACAGAAGGATCTTCTGACGCTGCCGACGCGATCCAATCTGGATGTAATCGAGACGCCCGAGTTCATGCGCGGCATATACGGCGTGGGCGGTTTCAACCCGGCGCCGCCGCTCGAGCCGCAGCTCGGCGCGTTCTACTGGATCACGCCGATCCCCAAGAACTGGCCACCCGCCCGAATCGAATCGAAACTCCGCGAGTATAACAACTACGGACTCCAGGAGCTGACCATCCACGAAGCCATGCCGGGCCATTACGTGCAACTGGAATACGCGAACGACGTGCAGCCCGTCTCGCGCCGCCTGCTGCGAACCATCTTGGCGAATACTCCGTATGTCGAGGGCTGGGCCGTCTACACCCAACAGATGATGTCGGATGAAGGATACCTCGATAACAGTAAAGCTCTTTGGCTGACGTTCTACAAACAGATCCTGCGCGTGCTGGCGAACACCATTCTGGATATACGGCTTCAGACCATGGGCATGACCGATCAGGAAGCGCTCGACCTGATGATGAAAGACACCTTTCAGGAGAAGGAAGAAGCTACCGCCAAGCTCCAGCGCGCGCAACTCTCCTCCTGCCAGCTGCCGACCTATTTCGTCGGTTGGAAGGGATGGCTCGACGTCCGCGAGCACTATAAACAGCGCAAAGGCAGCTCTTACTCGCTCAAGGAGTTCAACGAGCGGGCGCTCAAGGAAAGCGGCGTACCGCTACCCGCCCTGGACGCCTTACTGCAGTAAAAGTTCCACTCGCTAGCTCTCTCAGTTTGGCTATACTTTCTAGACCGATTCCAAATCCAGAATGAGGCCTTTCGCTCGCATGAAGACGCACCTCCTATTGGCGACAGCTGTCGCTATGATTGCAATGCCCGCGCTCACCTTTGCGCAGACCGACGAGATCCAGGTATACGATGGCGCAATTGCCGACCCGGGTGTGTTCAATCTCACCTGGCACAACAACTTTACGCCCAGGGGCCCGAAGACCCCCGCGTTCCCCGGCGGCCTCGTCAATAACAAAAATCTCAATGGCGTTACGGAATGGGCGTACGGAGTGACGGATTGGTTCGAAGCAGGGCTTTATCTGCCGCTCTACAGCATCTCCGCGGACCGTGGTCCGACGATCAACGGCGGCAAGATCCGGCTGCTGTTTGCCGTGCCGCATGCGGACGATCGCAAGTTCTTTTACGCCGCCAATTTCGAGTTCAGTTACAACTCGAGACATTGGGACGAAAGGCGCTATACCTCCGAGATCCGGCCTATCATCGGTTGGCACCTGCATCCGGTGGACATTATCGTGAATCCTATTCTCGACAACTCGTTTACCGGCGGCTTCAAGAGCCTTGATTTCGCTCCGGCGACGCGAGTGGCTTACAACTTAAATCCCAAAACGGCCGTAGCAGTTGAAGAGTATGCCGATTTCGGTCCACTGCGCAACTTCTACTCGGCCAGCGAGCAGTTCCATCAGATATACGGAGTCTTCGATCACGGCACCGCTAGGTTTGGGGACTTTGAAGCCGGCGTGGGCATCGGGGTGACTGGCGCGTCCGATAGGTTGACGCTGAAACTACTGTGGTCAAAAGATCTCAATTCTCCAGGCAAACATTGACCGAGTCAGGCAGGTGATCTGGAAAATAGCGATTTAAAGAATCGCCGGAGTTGCAAATGCCGCCCGGGGCAGCGCTCCCAATCGGAGGGCGCGAAGCTGATCACATTGTCGTCGCGTCTCACCACCAGCACCAGTGGATCCGCGTTGGGATAGGAAACGTTGAAGACCACGCTTTCGCCGCAGTAATCGACGTTATCGACCTTGGCGGCGCTCCCATGAGAGTAAGGTGTTGTGGGTCCAAAGTCCTTCTCGAACATGTCGAACGGATTGTATTTGCAGACACCATCGGTAGGGCACCACATCCGGTAGGCGCCTTGAAAATCCTTGCTGTCGAGGGCGGCAAAGAAGCGCTTGAGCGCCTGCTCCTGTGGCCACGTGCGGAAGTACAGGTAGGAGCAAGTGCCTATGATGCCGACGGCCAAGACACTGAAAATGACTCGCTTGATCCAGCGTCCACGGCGCTCCTCGCCGACTCCGTAGGTGTCCAGATAACCCGGCATCTACTTAGTTTTACTTCGCCGGATAGGCTTTATCGTAGGCGGCGACCACCTGATCGGTGATGTCGATTCCGGATTTGAAAAAAGGCGCAGCGGCCGAGTCGACAATCAGGTCCAGGCCCTTCTCTTCGGCGAATTTTTTGAGTAGCTCCTGCATACGAGTGCTGGCTTTGCGGACCGCGTCGTCACGGTCGGCTTCGAAATCGGCTGTCAAATCGTCGTTTAGGCGCTGGAGCTGGGTTTGCTTGCGCTGGCCGCGAGCCTGGAGATCGGCTTCGCCGGACTGGCTCAACTTACCCTGGCTGGCCTGGAGCTGCGTCTGAATATCGGAAAGCTCCTGCTGGCCCTTCTGCAGCGCGTCCTGCCGCGGCTTGTATTTGACCTGGATGTCTTTGAGCACCTTTTGAATCTCAGCGGTGCTCAGCACGGAATTCTGGAAATTAATGACGGCGACTTTGGTCTGGATAGCTCCAGCGGGGGCCTGCGCCATCGCCGGGGATACAGAAATCACGCCGGCGCAAACAGCGAGGCACACGACCGCGCGGAAAATCACAAAAGAACGCATGAGCGACTCGAACTCCTTTAAGTACATTCTACAACCCACCGCCTACTTCAGCATCTCCGTAAGCACACGGCCCATGTTACCGCTAGGGGTTTCGATGGCCAGCAGCGTGGCAAGCGTAGGGGCAATATCCTCGACGCCGACGGTTCCCGCATAGCTGCCAGCGCGGATCTGCGCCGAGCCCAGAAAGATGACCGGTACATGAGTATCGTATCCGTAAGGCGAGCCATGGGTAGTTCCGGTGGCGTTAAATATATAATACGGATCCGTCACAGTGAAGATGTCGGGACCACGCGCGGGGTTGAATCCGTTGCGGACTCGGGTATCCACCGGATCGCGCCCCACGGCGCCTTGTTCGATCTGCGACCTGGTGTAAACGCGCCCAATGTGTGGCTGTGCGCGAATCGTATCGGCGGCCACTTTCTGGATTTCAGTCATATCAAGCTTCTTGCCCGGAATCGGATTGGGGCTGAAGTATATGACACCGTCGGCGCTGAAAGAGATCCATTGGCCGGCGCCGAATTTTTCATTGAGCGCCTTCTCGACCGCGGCGCGATACGTGCTCCAGGCCAACCGGCCGCCCGGCATCTTTCGTTTTTGGTTTACTTCAGGGAGGGACGCCGAGCCGTGATCGGCCGTAAATGCCACTAATACTTTTCCCCGCCCCGCGCGCGCCTCGGCAGCGTCGATCAGCGCGCCGATCAGTCTATCGACGCGCCTGACCATGTCATGCATTTCGGGCGAATCAGGCCCCTCGCGATGACCGACGTAATCGACCGAGGAATAACTGACTGCCAGCAGATCGGTCTTCGGCCCGGCGCCCAGGTTTTCAGCGGATAGCGCGCGTATCGCCAGGGCCTGCAAGAGTTCGTCTCCGAAGGGCGAAGCATCAACGGCGTTGTAGAGCTGCGGCCCCACGGCGGGCATCTTGTGGCCCAGCCAGTCCACCCCCGCGTATTTGTCGGCGGGATGCCCGGCGTTGTAATCCCGCACCCATGCGGGAAGTCCGGCAAAGTAATAGGTGCTGGAGACAAAGTTGCCGGACTGCCCGTCAAACCAGTACGCGCCGTCCGCCATATGGCCGGCAGGAAGTATCGCGCTTCGATCCTTGAGCGATATGCCGATGATTTTCCCGCCCTTGCCGGAAATTTTGAGTTCGTCGCCGACAGTCGACACCAGCAGGCGCGCGGGCGAGGAACCGTTCCCATTGCCACCCACGAGTTTGGTCGTATCGTCGGAGACGCTAGTCACCGACTTGGCTGTGGTTCGATCCCACCACGTGTTGCCGACAATGCCGCTCATGGCAGGCATTGCGCCCGTAAGGAACGTAGAGTGTCCGACTGCCGTCACGGTGGGCGCCGCGTCGTAGTTGGCATTAGTAAAGACCGCCCCTTGATCCAGAAGGCGTTTGAGGCCGCCGGTAAACTCGGTACGGAAACGGGTTAGATAGTCATAGCGGAACTGGTCGACAACGATGGCCAGGACCAGTTTCGGTGGCAGCGCCGGGCTTTGTTTAGTTTGCGCGCCGGCCTTCGCCGATACGTGCGTCTGGGCAGTTACGGAGACACACAAGCCCAGAAAGACGGCAAGGAATCGCCTTCGCATGAAGCTTTAGTCTAACAGCGCCGCGCGGAAATTCGATTACTGCTGACGGGCGCCGTTCTGGCGGGCCAACTGGACCCGAGCGTTTTCCAGTTTGTCCTTGACCTTCGCCACTTCGGCGGTGTCGAGCTCGGAGGGAGAACTGGTCTGCCACTCGCGCAGCGATGCTTCCCACTGCGCAATGGCTTCGCGAACTTTGGAGGCCTTGAAGAGCACTTCGGCGTAATGATCGCGCATAGTCGGATCATGCGGCGTCAGTTCGACGGCACGGCGCATCGCGTCCTCGGCTTCGGGAATTCTATTCAAGCGGTAGTAGACCCAGCCCAAGCTATCCAGATAGGCGCCATTATTTGGATCGCGATCCAGTGCTTTCTGGATCATGGTGAGCGCTTCCGGCAGCCGCAAGTTGCGATCCGTCAGCATGTAGCCCAGATAATTCAGCGTGGCGGGATTGTCGGGCGCCACGGCCAGAACCTTGCGAAACTCGGTTTCGGCGGCGGCCACGTTTTTCTGCCGCTCGAACATCGCACCGCGCTGGAACCACACGTCCATCTTGTCTTCCTGGGAGTCCGACATCTTCTCGGCCGCGTCCAGGGCCTTGGCGGCGTCATCGAACTTGCGGCCCTTGACGTAGAGATCAGCCAGCGCCAGCTCAATCCCGCGATCGTCCTTTCCGTCGAGGAGCTTCTTTATATCCGCCACGGCCGCGTCGGTCTTGCCCATTTCGGCCAGCAGCGACGCGCGACTCACACGAACCTCACGATCGTTGGGAAACTTCTTGATCGCGGCGTCGGCTTCTTCCTGCGCCTTGGGATACTCCTTCCCGCCCATGTAGGCAGCGATAATGCGCGCGCTAGCGTGGGGCGCTTTTGTCGGATCCAAAGTAGCCAGCTGGCGATAAGTATCGACTGCGGGCTGAGTCTGATCCGCGAGCTGTTGCATTACCCCGAGCTGCTCCAACAGTTCGCCGCGGTTCTCCAACTGCGCTGGATCGTAGGAACGGCTTTCGGTTTGTTGCAGGATGCTCTTCATCGCTTCGATGGCTTCGCCGGGTTTCCCCTCGGCCTGCAAAATATACAGTTCGTTCAGCCTGACCTGGATGTTGTTCGGATCGATGGCCTTAGCTTTGTCGGAAGCCTCGCGGGCTTTGACCATGTCCTTTTTCTGACGGTAGATCTGCGACATCCGCAGGTACGAATCCGCATCCGTAGGATCGTCGGCCACCAATTCCTGGTAGGCCGCGAGTGCATCGTCGTAACGTTCGGCCGAGATCAAGTACATGGCCATTTTGCGCTCGATATCGGGAGCGTCTTGCGGGCTAAATTCCAATGCCCGGCGGAGCGTGTCGGCCGCCAGCCCGTATTCCTTCATCTGCTCGTAGGCGTCCGCCAGACGCTTGAGACTGTCGGGGGTCGGATTTTTCTCTGAAGCGCGCTTGAGCAGATTGGCCGCTCCCGCACCATCGCCTTTGATGCCCAAGACCGTGGCTAGGCCGGTGAGGCCGTCTTCGTTGTCCGGTTCGATGTCCAGAGCCTTCTTGAATGCGCGCTCGGCCTCATCCATATTCTGGGAGGCGCTTTGCAGGCGGCCCAGCCAAACCCACGAATCGGCATCGTTGGGGGCGAGCTCGGTGATCTTTTGATACTCTTGCGTGGCCTGACGCACCATAGTCTCGTTCACACGGCCGCGCTGCGCGTCGATTTGACGTACATAAATGCGAGCCAGGACGCGATGCGCCGCGAGATCGTTGGGATTAGTCTTAATCGCCTGCTCGGCGTCTGTCTGCCCGTCGCGCATGCGTCCGCTCTGGCTATAGACATCGGAGAGTTCTTCAGCTAGAAGCGGGGAGGTGGGATCGGCCTTGAGGGCCGCCTTATAATTCTCGATCGCCAGATTTACGTAGTCGTTGCGGCTGGTAGTGTTTCCGGCGAGCTCGGCATACATGTGACCGAGCGAGTAATGGTAATAGGCATTCGCCCGATCGGCGCTAGCAGCGGAAGCATTTCCTTGCCCCCAGCACGCTCCCATGCCCAGCAGCAAGATCAGGAAGACTGCGTTCAATAGTCGCATTTCAGTTTGCTTTCCTCAACCAGCCCGGCGGAATCCCACATCCTCAGTATATCTGGTCGATCCGGTAGCCGCTTCATTACTGTCGCAGCCGCTTCATTACTGTCATCGAACGGTTGTTACGATGGCATAGCGTGGACCGTCCGTTAGTCGCCATCGTCGGCCCGACCGCCTCGGGAAAGAGCGAGCTGGCGCTTAGGGTCGCCGAAGCCTTCTCGGGTGAAATCGTCAATTGCGATGCCCTCCAGCTCTACCGGGGCTTCGACATTGGCACGGCCAAAACGCCGGCTGATGCCCGCCGCGGCATACCCCACCACTTGTTAGACGCGTTGGACCCCCCAATGAGTTTCTCGGCAGGCGATTATGCTCGAGCTGCCCAAGAGATAATCTTCGGAATCTCATCGCGGGGACATCTGCCATTAGTAGTAGGCGGCACTGGGTTCTACCTGCGAGCGCTCCTCGAAGGGCTCCCTGCCCTCCCTGGTCGCGACGACTTATTGCGAAAGAAGCTGAGCCGACGAGAACAGCGCCGCCCCGGGACGCTCCACCAACTGCTCACCCGGCTCGATCCGGCGTCCGCGACGCGAATTCATCCTCGTGACATACAGAAGACGACGCGTGCACTGGAAGTCCGGCTGCTCACGGGTGCTGCGCTGCCGGCTCCGACTGTGGCCGTCCCTCTAAGGGGCTTCACGCTGTTTCAAATAGTTTTGGCGCCGGAGCGGAACTTGCTGGCGGATTCGATCGCCACCCGCACCCGGCAGATGTTTGCTGCGGGCTTGGTTGAGGAGGTTCGCCGACTGCTTGAACAGGGCCTTTCGGGAGAGGAAAAACCATTTGAGTCGCTGGGCTATAAGCAAGCCTTGGCCTATCTGCGCGGCCAGATATCCCTCGAACAGGCCGTGGAATCAACCACCATCGAGACTCGCCAGTACGCCAAGCGGCAGCTTACCTGGTTCCGGGGGGCTTCGAAACGTGATGCCCGGATTTGTTGGTTCACCGGATTCGGGTCCGATCCGGCAATTGCCCAGGCATGCCTGGAAGCGCTGGGTAAGTTCCTGTCAGAGTAGGCGATCAGGGTTCTACAGACAATCGCCAAATCCGCCGATTGAATAGTACTTGAGCCTTTCATGAGTACAACCGAGGCCGATCAACGCAGAAGAGCGGCACGCCGCAAAGTCCTCGGCACTTCAGTCATCCGCATCGAACTGAAGGACGGGATGGGGAATTCCCGCAATATCACCGCGGATCTGGCGGATTGGTCCGAGACCGGACTTAGCGTCACCCTGGTTGCTCCCATAAAAGTGGGAACGATTATCCAGGTGCGCGGAAAGCTAGGCGACGAGCGTGTCGAGATCTCGCGCCGGGCTAGCATTCTCTGGTGCACTGAGGATGAGAATGGCGGATACCGCATCGGTCTGGAATTTCTGGACATGGAAGCCGGGTCCGGCGCTCCGAACCAGCACTCCAGCCGCCAATCGGATTACAAATCGCACACCGTCACTTCAGATTTCCAGGATTTGGACTGCTACGAGATCATGCAGTTGAGTCCGAACGCCGACAATGAAACGGTTTATCGTGTGTACCGTTTGCTGGCCCAACGTTATCATCCCGACAACACCGATTCTGGCAACGCGGAGTTGTTCGTTCAGCTCACCGAGGCTTTCCGGATTCTGAGCGATCCGGAAAAACGGGCTTCCTATGATGCGCGTCACAGCGCGGAAAAGACCTTGCGCTGGAAGATTTTCGACCAGGCTGTTGTGGCTTCCGGTCCCGATGTCGAAAAGCGCAAGCGGCGTGGCATTCTTGGGCTGCTGTATGCGGCTACCGTGAAGGATCCAGAACGGGCTTCGATGACGGTTCACGCGTTCGAGGACATGCTAGGATGCCCTCGCGAGCATCTGGAAGCCGCCCTCTGGTATTTGCGTGGCAAGGGATATGTCCAGAGGACCGACGGGGGCCGCTACTCGCTGACGGTCCAGGGCTTCGAGGAAGCCGAAGAGCATTGTGTCACTGCCCCGAAGAATGCCGGGGAGCTTACCGAGGGTACCCGGAACGCCTAAAACGGAAGAGTCGAGCGCCCGCTGTTAGACTGTAGACTGTGAAAACGCAGTTTTATCTGCGCGCCGCGCTCGCCCTGTCGGCGGGTGCGATTCCGCTGCTAGCGGATAACACGGCGGTTCTTCCCTTTTCGAACGTTTCCACCGCGTCGTCCGGCGTCACCCGAAACCCCGCGAGCATGGACTGGATCGGAGAGAGCATCGCCGAAACCTTACGCGCGGCCTTTGCCGCTCGCGGCGTCCTCACTCTCGAACGCGACCGCACCGCCGAGGCTTACCAACGCCTCCATCTTCGTGAGCGTTCGGAACTGACCGAAGCTTCCATGCTCAAGGTCGGAGAAGTTCTGGATGCCGAACAGGTAGTACACGGCACCTTCTCTTTTGTTCCGGCAGCAGGCGGCGCATCCAACTCCGCCTCCAAAGGCTCGCTAAAGATTCAGGCGCGCGTCTCCGACCGGCGGCACTTAAGGCAAAGCGCGGCCTTCGAGGAAACCGGCGCGATCGAAGACCTGGCCACGCTCGAATCGCACTTGGCTTGGCGGGCGCTGACGGTGGTGGCTCCCTCGCGCGCTCCGGCGGAATCGGAATTCCGGTCGCTGCGCACTGCGGTCCCCCTGGACGTGCTCGAAAATTATATTCGCGGACTGCTGGCCGAGGCGCCTGAGCAGAAAGAGAAGTATTTCACCCAGGCGGCTCGCCTGGACCCGGATTACTCTCCGCCCGCCTTCGAACTGGGAAAAATCCACTTCGAGCGAAAGGAGTACCGCGAGGCCGCAGCTTGGCTGGAGCACGTTGGACCCACCGAGAATCACTATCGCGAAGCCAGCTTCTTTCTCGGGTTCGCACGCTATCAGGCGGGCGATTTTGAGGCCGCGCGCAAGGCATTCCAGACCATCGCCGAGAAGGTGCCGATCAGCACCGTGTGGAACAACCTGGGAGCTGCCGAGAGCCGGCTGAATCTGCCCCAAGCGGTGGAAACGTTTCGCAAAGCGCTGGATCAGGACCCTAGCGATCCAGACTACCATTTCAATTTGGGCTACGCGTTGTTCAAGAAAGGCGACTTCGCCGCAGCCGCCGATCGGTTTCGCGCGGTGCTCGATCGCAACCCGGGGGATCAGATGGCGACGCTGCTGCTGGGGCGCTGTTTAAAAAAACAAGGGCTGCGTGCAGCGACCGCTTCCGACGCAAGGCTCCAGGCTTTAGAACGGCTGAAAGACAGCTACGAGGAGCGTGTGTACTTTCAGTTGAAGTCGATCTTGGAATCGCCCACCCCTTCCGAAGCGCGACAGTGATGGAGCGGTCTTAGTTATAATCCTTAAAGCTCATGCTCGAAGCCTTTGGAGCTTCCGACCCAGGTTGCGTTCGCAGCAACAATGAAGATTATTTCCTGGTGATTCCCACCATCGGCTTGTATTTGGTCGCCGACGGGATGGGAGGCGCGCAGGCGGGCGAGCACGCGTCACGACTGGCCGCGGAAACCATCGAACAGGCCGCCCACCAGAACGGAAAGGCCATGGACTCCGATCAGCTGGTGACTGCATTCGGCCGGGCCAATCAGCGCGTGATGGATGCGGCCGCTGCCAATCCTGACATGGAAGGAATGGGCACCACCCTGGTGGCGGCAGTCGAGAACGGCGGCGATCTCCTCATCGCCAGCGTCGGAGACAGCCGCGTGTATACCTTCCAGAACGGCACTCTGCAAACCATCACCGAGGATCAGACCTGGGTCAATGAAGTCGGCCGCCGGCTGGGCATCGACGAAGAAAATCTCAAAAACCACCCCATGCGGCACGTCCTGACCATGGCGATCGGCGTCTCGGATAACCTTCGGGTGCACACCCACAAAGTCCATCCATCGCCGGGCATGTTGATTCTCATGTGCAGCGACGGCCTGCATGGAGTGGTGAGCGAAGAGGAGCTGCGGAAGGCGCTGGCTTCGCAAGGAACTCTTGAGTCCAAGAGCAAAGAGTTGATCGCCATCGCACGCGCCCACGGCGGGCCGGACAACATCACCACGGTTCTGCTGCGCGCGGCCTAAAAATCGGAACGGAATTAACGCGCCTTCACGAGCACCAGCGTCTCGTCGTCCGTTTGCCGTCCAAACTGCCGGACCACAGCGAATAGATTCTCCGTTAGATCTGCTAGCGGAGCATCGGGATTCCGCGCGATAATTTTCCCGATACGCTCCAGTCCGAATTGCTCATGGTTGTCGTCCTCCACTTCCGGCAGCCCGTCCGTTAATAGCGCCAGAATATCCCCTGGTTCCACTTCGACCGTGCCACTCACAAAAGTTGCGTTCGCGAATAGTCCTAGCGGGAACTGTTCCATGCCCAACTGCGACACGGATCTTTGATGGGCGTGATAGTGGAGAATCGGCCCGTTGCCAGCAAGCGCGTACTCGACCTTGCCGCCCTCCCAGCATCGAAGGCAGGCGAACGTCACGTAAGTCGGCGACTCGCCCTTTACATCAAAGAGAACCCTGTTCAGATCCGCCAGCAATTCCTCCAATGGCCTGGGCCGGAGCAAAGCTGTCCTGGCGCTGCTCTTTACCATCCCCATAAACACACCGGCTTGGATTCCATGGCCGGCGACATCAGCGAGGAAGCACGCCATTGCCCCGCAGTCGTCTACGGCATCCAGCAGGTCCCCTCCCATTTGGCTGCTGGGCACGGACCTCCCTAGGATTTCGTACGCCTGGCTGCACGCTGCGAGTGGAGGAGCAAGTGTTTGCTGGAGCTTCTCCGCCAGTTCAAGTTCAGTGCGAGCGCGAACGTGTTTGACTCCCTGTGTCCCCGCGAAGAGCACTAATATGATCCACCCTAATGCCGCCGTGGCACCGGATAGCATTGCATCCATTGCCAAACGCCATCGGACGTACTCGAAGCCGGGCCCCATCAATAGCTTGTTGGCTGGGAGGCCCGACTGGATCTTTGGCAGAACAACAAGGAGAACAGCTATAGGAATAATGATCAGGAAACGAGCTTTGGGATTTCGCAGGACGATCGCGAAGGACAAGGCCATGATGACGCCGAAAAACGCACTCTTGGCTAGTACCCACCAAAAAGGCCATTGCAGGCCGTCGACCAGGCCCGTTGCAAGCTCGACTGAAGTGAAGGTGAGGAAAGATGTCAGGGCCACCCACGCCACTGCCGATAGCGGCAAACTTTGCCAATAGCGGCGACGATCCCGCGCACCAGTCCAAGCCATCTTAGTATTCGCGGTGCTGCACAACTTTGAACGCGACGAAAACAAGAATTGCCGCCAGCCCCAAAGAGTACGTCATCGCAAGCAAGGGCAACGTGTGTGCCACCAGAGGTGAACCCTCTCCCATGGCTCGAAAGATGTTCATGGAGCCAGGTAATGGAGTTTTATTCAAGAGCCACCATAGCGCTGCGAAAACGATTCCGCTGCCCCAGACGCGCCATTGGTCATCCAGGAATGTGGCCAATAACACGGATATGGCATAGAGTCCCGAAGCGCAGGCAATGAGCGTTCCCGCATAATCAAGCATGTCGCGCGGCATCACCGTTTCCGCCGGAAACAACATCCACATTCCACAGCACACGGCGCCGATTCCTCCGACCATCTCCAACCATCCAAAGCCAGCTCTGACCGCGAGCAAATGGAACCGGCTCACCGGCATGGAAAGCGTAAACAGAATCGATCCGTGCAGACCTTTCGTCGCCTGAAACGCAGGTTGGGTGGCGATTCCCGCGCCTGCCAACATAATGGATAGTAACGCCGCCAATCCTGTTGCGATTCCAACGACCGCCCTAGCTTCGGTGGCCTGCTTCGAATACAACAACACCAGAACCAAAGCTACGACGACGAGCGAAAACAGCAATCTAAACCGCGTCTCCAGCCATGCTTTGTACCACAACATTTCAGTTGCTCCTCACGTGTTCCAGGAAGATCTCCTTGAGCGTCACCGGGAAGCTCTCGACCGACGTGCCCGGTAAGGCTCGCGCCTGTTCGATGATGGCATCGACGTTGTGGCTGGCCAGGATCGAAAGAACCCGTCCTTCCTGTCGCACATGTTCGACGCCGGCCACCCAGCGCGCGGGAAGCTCCATGGAATCCGCGAACACCACCTGGAGCCGCTGATATTGAGCCTTCATATCGTCTAAGGAGCCCGCCACTACCATCTTTCCTTTGTCGATGATGCCGATGTAGTCGGCGATCAGTTCGACCTCGGCCAGTTGATGCGATGAAAAGAACATGGTGGTTCCTTCCGACGCTGCAATCGCAACCAGCTCGCGCAGCACGTCTTCGGTGGCGGCTGGATCCAGACCATCGGTTGGTTCATCGAGGATCAACAACTCGGCTCCGCGCGAAATCGCCAGCAGGAGCATTAGCTTCGATCGCATGCCTTTTGAAAGGTCGGGGATCTTTTTCTTGGGCGGAAGCTCGAACATCTGCAGATAACGGCGCTCCAAATCGTCGCGCCACTTGGGGAAAAAAGGACGGGTAAAACGGACGATCTGCTCCACCGTCATGTATGGGTACAGCTCCTTGTCCTCTGTGACGAAGCCGATCCGCCTGCGAATCTCGATGGAGCGGTCAGCATCGGAGACTGGGTTTCCAAATACACGTGCGGTCCCGCTGTCGGATCGCAGCAACCCCATCAGAGTCTTTATCGTGGTGGTCTTCCCTGCTCCGTTGCGGCCGAGGAAACCGAAAATACTTCCCGCGGGAACCCGCAGGTCCAAGCCGCGCAACGCAGGCTGGCCTTGGAAAGACTTGGTGAGCTGGTTTGTCTCGATAATGTTGTCGATCATGGTTTCCCTTCTAATTGGCGTGCGGCACGCGATTGCGCCAGCTCATTCTCAAACACCCTGCGAAGCTCGTCTTCGGTCAGCCCTAACGGCGCGAGCCGTTCCAGGGCGGACTGCATCAAGGCCTGTGCCTTGCGCATCACCCGCGCCCGTCCCCCCGCGGATTCCCGGATGAACGCTCCCGAGCCGTGCTTCAGCTCGACAATTCCCTCGTGTTCTAATTCCCGGTACGCCCGGACAACGGTATTGGGGTTCATGACCAGATCCACGGCGACCTTGCGGATGGTCGGGAGCTGATCGCCTTCGTGGAGCGCGCCCGTTTCGACGGCGTGCTTCACCTGCTCGATGAGCTGCAGGTAGAGCGGAATGCCCGAGGATGGATTGAGTCGAAAAATCACGAAGTGTACTAGTATAGTGATACACTACACACTTTGCGGCACTGCGTCAATAGAAAGTTTTGCCTGCACAGTCACGTGGGCCGTGATTACGAGTTCCGTCTGCTCCTTGATCGGCTAAACTGAGCTAAATACCCGCCATGTCCCTTTCCGCAGGCGATAAACTCGGCCCGTATGAGATTCTTGCGCCCATCGGCGCGGGCGGCATGGGAGAGGTGTACCGAGCCAGAGACCCGCGCTTGAATCGTGACGTCGCCATCAAACGGCTGAAAAGTAACCATAGCGCGCGTTTCGAGCAGGAAGCCCGAGCCGTCGCGGCGCTGAACCATCCGCACATCTGCCAGATTTACGACGTCGGCTCATCGCCAGATGGTTTTGGCTATCTCGTGCTCGAGTATGTCGAAGGCGCGCCCGTCCAGGGACCCATGGCCGAAGCCGACGCCGTGCGTACGGCTTTGCAGATCGCCGGTGCTCTCGAAGCCGCGCATGCCAAGGGGATTCTCCATCGCGATCTGAAACCCGGCAATATTCTGATGACCGCCGGGGGAGCGAAGCTTCTCGACTTCGGCCTCGCCAAGCTGGTCTCCGATGACCAGGCGACGCTCACCATCGGTGTCTCCGGCACACCGCTCTACATGTCCCCGGAACAAGCCGAGGGCAAGACGCTCGACGCGCGCTCGGATGTGTTCAGCTTCGGCGCGGTGCTCTACGAACTCCTGGCCGGACGCCGCGCGTTCGACAGTCTCGCCGGCGTGCTGCGCGATGAGCCCGCGCCGCTAACGTCGCCGGCAGCCGCCATTGCAAGCCGGTGTCTCGCCAAGCAGCCGGGGCAGCGGTTTCAAACCATGACCGACGTAAAGCAGGCGCTGGCAGGGGTCGGGCATGCCCGGCCCGCGGAACAACCCTCCATTGCCGTGCTGCCCTTCGCCAACATGAGCGGCGATAAGGAGCAGGAATACTTCAGCGACGGCCTGGCTGAGGAGATCATCAACGCCCTGGTGAAGGTGCCCGGTCTTAAGGTCATCGCGCGCACCTCCGCGTTTGCCTTCAAGGGACAGAACATCGATATTCGCAAGATCGCCGAGACGCTGGGGGTCACCACTGTGCTCGAAGGCAGCGTGCGGCGATCCGGCAATCGCATCCGCGTAACCGCGCAGTTGATTACCGCCGCCGATGGCACGCATCTGTGGTCAGAGCGCTACGACCGCGAAATGGCCGATGTGTTCGCGGTGCAGGACGAAATCTCCGCCGCCATTTCCGGAGCGCTCCAGGTCAAGCTGTCACCCACTGCTGCTGCGGCGAAGCCACGTTACACACCCAAGCTTCCTGCCTACGAAGCTCTGCTCAAGGCCAAACACTTCCACTGGAAGGTAACGGTGGAATCGATGGAGCAAGCCAAGGTGTTTTACGAACAGGCGATCGCGCTCGATCCGCAATACGCGCTGGCCCACGCCCTCTACGCGGATTATCTTTTTGGGCGAACTACGATGGGCATGGCGCGCCTGCGAGAGATCGCGCCGGTCGTCCGCGCCATGGCACTCAGGGCGCGGGAACTGGACCCTTCGCTCCCGGAAGCGCACTCGACCCTGGGTCTTCTCGCTGCGCACTTCGATTTCAACTGGAAAGAGTCCGAAGCCGAGTGCGCATTGGCGACGGCCAGCGATGCTGCGTCACCGCACTGTCACTTTGTTTCCGGGCTTTGCCTCCTCGCGGCAGGCCGCCGAGCGGAAGCAGTCGCACAGATGGAACAAGCCCTTCAAGGCGACCCGCTTCAATTAACGATACGCGTGTTTATGGCAGCAACCCTCGGCGCCCTGGGACGCTATGCGGAGGCCGAGGAACATTTCCGTCAAGCGATGCATCTGGATTCCAGCTTCTTTTGGTCCTACGACTACCTTGCCGGATTCTACGCCGGGCGAGGAGAGTTTGCGGAAGCCCTCCCTATTGCGCAAAGGGCGTTCGATCTATCTCCGTGGTACCCGATGAGTATCGGCCTCTGCGCAGGCGTGTTGGTCCGCACGGGCCAAGCTAGCGAGGGCAAAGAACTGGCACAAAAGCTGGGACCCGGCAAGACCGGTGGAGCACCCACGGGCTGGGCGATCTTCCACACCTGCTGCGCCGAAATCGATCTGGCCGCGGATTGGTATGAGACGGCTATCGAGGAGCGGGATTCCTTAGTCTTCTCGATGTTGCAAAGCGCTATGGGCGAACCGGTGCGCGCCAGTGCACGCTGGCCCAAATTGACAGCGTTGATGAATCTGCCGGAGAAGGCCTGACCACAACAGGTCACGTGACCCGATATGGTCAGGCTGGGAAGGCAACTTATCGCCGGTCGTCGTGATCCGAATTCCGGTTATAATCCCGGTTCCTTTTGTCTTTGTCCCAGCGATGATCGTGCCCGACTTGGCGGCCATTGCCGGACCAGTACCCCGCAAAAAACTGCTTCCCTTCGTAGCGAGGGCCTACCCACGCCGCGCCTTCAAAAGGAGGCCTCGTATAGTATCCGTTATGCCACGCATATCGATTGTTTGACGCGTACCAGTAGCCATCCACCCACACATATCCCGCTCCAGGGTTGTGCGGCCGGGTCCGAATCACACGGGGAGGCGGAGGTGCGCCAATGTTGATTCCGACGGAGAACTGGCCGAACACAGCGCTGCCTGCCAACAACAGCAGTACTAATAGTTTTTTCATGGATTAAATGTCCTTCAGCCGGTTAGAGGCACGCGCACGGCCAAACTAAAAATGCATCCGCCGGGGGCACTTGTCCTTTACTTCCAATCAAGTATGCTACTCTCAGTTCTTATACATGCGAACTGTCGACCTCATTCACCAGAAGAGGGATGGCGAAGAACTGTCTCCTCAGGACATCGCTTCTCTCGTTGACGGTTATCTTAGCGGAGAGATTCCCGACTATCAGATGTCCGCCTTCCTCATGGCCACTTATTTTTCAGGCATGAGCGACCGCGAGGTCAGCGCCATGACCGAGCGGATGGTAGCTTCCGGAGTATCGCTCGACCTGTCCGGGGTTCCAGGCATTAAAGTGGACAAACACTCGACAGGTGGAGTGGGCGATAAAACCAGTTTGGTGGCGGCTCCGTTGGCTGCGGCCGCAGGGGTCGTGGTGCCCATGACCGGGGGACGCGCGCAAGGCTTCGTCGGCGGGACCTTGGACAAGCTGGAAGCGATTCCCGGGCTCCGGACCAACCTTACGCCAGAAGAGTTTATCGCTCAGTTGAATGAGCATAAGCTGGCGTTTGGGGCGGTGCCCGCCGATATCGCACCAGCCGATGCCCGTTTGCAAACCCTGCGGGACGCCACAGCCAGCGTCGAATCCATCGCGCTCATGGCCACATCCATCATGGCGCGCAAGATGGCTGCAGGTATCGACGCCTTAGTGCTGGATGTAAAAGTCGGGGCGGGCGCCTTCATCAAAAAGCAAATCGACGCCCGGCGTCTGGCGCAGTTAATGGTAGGCATCGGGCGGCGGATGAACAAGAAAGTTCAGGCGCTGATCACCGACATGAACCAGCCCCTGGGCTTCGCTATCGGCAATGCGCTCGAAGTGATGGAGGTTTCCCAAACGCTGCAAAATGTCGGCCCCACAGATCTCACCCGGTTATCCCTCGAACTGGCTGCACGCATGATCTTCCTGGGCAAGATCACACCGTCGCTTGAAGAAGCACGCGAACTGGCCCAATCCAAACTCCTGGATGGCTCGGGATACCGCAAGTTGAAAGATGTGATCACGGCACAGGGCGGCGACGCTCGTGTGATGGATCGCTTCGAGCTGCTGCCCAACGCCACCGGCGCGCGCGAAATCAACTCGCCACGGGCGGGGTACGTCAGCGCTATCGACGCCGAAGGAATTGGCCAGGCTTCAGCTATGATCGGCGCGGGCCGCGAAAATAAGGACGACGTCATCGATCCCGCCGTCGGTGTGATTCTGGAGGTTAAAGTCGGCCAGAAGGTGGACGCGGGCGGGGTGCTCTGCCGCCTGTACTACACGCGTGAGGATTTGGTGGAAGATGCCGCGCAACTGGTGGAAGGCGCCTTCCGCATCTCCTCTAGCGCTCCCGAAGAACGCGCGCTGATTCTCGAAGTCGTCGGATGATTCAAGCGGGTCAGAAATGCAGCGTTTCACCGGGCTGCTGGGACTCATCGTCATTATCGCCGCCGCGTTGTTGTTTTCGAACAACCGCAAGGCGATCAAGCCGCGTGTCATCTATTGGGGACTCGCACTCCAGTTCGGTTTCGCCTTCCTGGTTCTAAAAACTCCCATCGCCGAGTGGTTCAAGAAGCTGAGCAACGGCGTCAACAGCATGCTCGGCTACGCCATCGAAGGCACTAAATTTGTCTTCGGCGACAAGCTAGGCGCTCCTAACGATCAGTTCGGTACCGTTTTCGCATTCCAGGTTCTGCCGATCGTTATTTTCATTGCATCGCTGTTCGCAATTCTCTATTACCTGGGCATTATGCAGGTATTCGTGCGTGGCATGGCTAGCGTGATGCAGCGCGTGATGGGCACCAGCGGGGCCGAATCGACCAGCGTCGCCGCCAGCATCTTCATGGGACAGACCGAGGCTCCTCTGACCATCCGCCCGTTCCTCGCGGGGCTGACGCAGAGCGAACTGTTCACCATCATGACCAGCGGCATGGCGCACGTTTCGGGCGCAGTTATGGCCGCCTATGTCCTGATCGCGCATGTTGAGATACGACATTTGCTTACCGCGGTGATTATGACGTCTCCGGCGACGCTGATGCTGGCCAAGCTTCTGATGCCGGAAACGGAAAAGCCCGAGACCATGGGCGGGGTCAAGATTGAGGTGGAGAATCCTGGCGTCAACGTGATCGATGCGGCCGCCCGGGGTGCTGCCGACGGCCTGCATCTGGCGCTGAACATCGGCGCTATGTTGATCGCGTTCATTGGGCTGATCGCTCTGCTAAACGGCGGGATCCACGCGCTTCACGACACCCGCTATTTCGGATGGCTGCCGGATACCATGCAAGGAATTCTGGGCAGGGTTTTCGCGCCCATCGCATGGCTGCTGGGTGTGAAATGGAACGATTGCGCCACGGTAGGAAACCTTCTGGGAACGCGCCTGATCTTGAATGAATTTGTCGCCTTTGTCGACCTGGGTAAGATCGGCAACGCACTCGATCCGAAGTCCTTCGTGATTGCGACGTATGCGTTGTGCGGCTTCGCCAACTTGAGTTCCGTGGCTATCCAGGTAGGTGGCATCGGCGCACTGGCCCCGTCGCGAAAGTCGGATCTGGCGCGACTGGGGATGAAGGCGGTCGCTGCCGGTACGATGGCAAATTTCATGTCGGCCTGTATCGCCGGGATGCTGCTTTGAGCGACCCCTCAAAAATTGGCGTAATTCTCGGCAGCGGCCTCGGATCGTTCGCCCATACGCTCGAAAAGCGCAAGGAGACGCCCTACTCGGACATCCCTGGCTGGCCCGTATCGACGGCTATCGGCCACGCGGGAAAGTTGGTAACAGGCTGGCTGGGAGATACGGAACTGATTGTCGCCGCAGGCCGCGCACATCTGTACGAAGGCTATACAGCGCAGCAGGTCGCTTATCCGATTCGCGAGATGATGTACCGCGGGATGCGCACACTGGTGGTGACGAATGCCGCGGGCGGCATCAACCTTGGCTACAAACCGGGCGATTTGGTTCTGATCTCCGATCACATCAATCTGATGGGAGTGAACCCGCTGACCGGACCCAATGATGCATCGTTCGGTCCGCGATTTCCCGATATGAGCGAAGCATACTCGCGCGAGTATCGCGAGATCGCCAGGCAAGCCGGCGTGCTAAAGGAGGGTGTGTACGCCGCCGTTCCCGGACCTAGCTATGAAACGCCCGCGGAGATCCGCTACCTGCGAACCATTGGCGCAGACCTGGTGGGCATGTCGACGGTTCCTGAAGTGATCGCGGCGAATCACATGGGGATCAAGGTTCTCGGGATCTCCTGCGTGACCAATATGGCGGCGGGTATTTTGCCGCAGAAGTTGAGTCACGCGGAAGTGATGGAGACAGGCGATCGGGTCAAAGATACGCTGGCCGCTCTATTGCGCGCCATTTTTCCGAAGCTAAAGTAGGACAGGCGGTCTTGCCGCCTGTCGTCATAACCGATAAATTGTCACGCCGCTGAGGAGCTTCGGATAAAAGTCCGTCGACTTTTGCGGCATCACGCCGCCCGCGAAGGCGATCCGAGCCATCTCCTCAATCGGCGTGGGCTCCAGCAGGAAAGCCGCCTGAGCGCCCTTCTTCCGAACTTCGGCTACGGCTGCATCGATCCCGCGCACGTAGGTGATGTATCTTTCGTCGCGCACGGATTCTTCGCTGATCCCCAGGAGACCACCAAGAATTTCGGTGTGCAGCACAGGCACATCCAATTCGCCTTCACGCCGCTCGCGTTCCAACACGTATGCCCTACTGGCGGCGACAAGTCCAATCCGAACGGTGCCTGAATGGGCGTCCCGCTCGGGCATTCCTTCATGCACCGACCAGCCGCCGCTGCGCGCCTTGGCGATTAGTGCCGCAGCCTGGAATCCTTCGAGGTTCCGCAGCACGCGATGGGTCGCCAGTATCTTCAGCCCCGGCGAATACATATTGACGAAGGTCATCATCACGTATTCCGCCGCGGGCACGCCCGGATTCTCGTTGCGATATGCCAAGGCCGTTTCGTAGCGATGATGCCCGTCGGCAATGAGCAGCTTCTTGTCTCGCATGAGGGACTGCAGGAGTTGAGTGGTCGCCGGATCGGTGATGGGCCACATCCGGTGCCGGGCATCGTACTCATCCAGGACGTCGAGTTCGGCCGCGCCCTCTGCGGCTTTTGCTAACAGCCGATCGACTGCGCCTTCACGATCCGGATACAACATGAAAATTTGACCGAAGTGCCCGCGCGTGTGGCGCAGCAATTCCAGACGGTCCTTCTTGGGACCTGAAAGCGTTTGCTCGTGGCGATACACCACGCCCGCCGAGTAGTCTTCCACTTTGCCGATGCCGATGAACCCCATACGTGTGGCTCGCTCCTGCGTATCGGGCACGGCAAAATCCTGAAAGTATGCGTAGAACCCCGGCTTAGGATCCTGCGCCAAGATGCTGTCGCGCGTCCAATCATGCAGATATTGCGCGGCGCGCGTATAGACGTTGTCGGACGGAGTATCCGCGCTGTGGCGTTCACCGAGAATCACGCGCACCAGATTATACGGGCTAGCGGCCAGATACTTCGCCTGCATGGCCGGGCTGATTTTGTCGTACGGCTGGGTAAGCAGGTTCGCTGGATCTCCGGCTTTGGAGGTATACCGATAAGGTTGAAAGGGTTTGAGGGTAGCCAATCTCTAGGATAACGAGAGGATCGCGAGCCATGGTACTTCCTAGGCGTCCCTTCTCTGAAACAGAGAACCAGCAAAACGATCTACTGATTCCATGCAAGTGGCGGACGCTCCAGCCTGCAAAACTCGCGAAATTCTAAAGGCGCGGCTGCGGGCCGATCTAAAGGTCTACGCGGATGCGATCGCCGGGCTACAGCAAAATACCGGGAAGAACTTCGAGAAAGCGCATAAGCGGGCAGACAGTGCCCGGCGCATTTACGAAGTTGCCCGCAAGAAGTTCAACGATCACATCGCCTCTCACGGCTGCGGGTAATTCGTCTGAAGCGAAGTGAGGGCCTGCCGCGATGCCATCGGCGCGGTGATCGCGACCGCCCGAGGGCTCACCACCGCCCGCGCGATCCCCTGCCCTAGCAATGGAGAAAAGAATTGCGCGCGGAAATTTACAATTGTCACATTGAGCGTCTCGTCGTCCGGACGATCGACAGAGGGAGCCTGGTGACGGACCATAATATTCTCCGGCTGCAATCCCAAGAATGTCGGCACGCTGCCGCGAGGCTTCTCCGTCTGGTTATAGAGAACCAGATTGACGACGGCTTCGGATCCCGTCTTCTCATTCCATGGATGCACCACGCCCCAACGAACGGCTGAGCGTACGCGCTCCACAAGCGATTCATGGGCGAACAGGACCTGCCCGCAGTCGATCACACCCAGCAGCAGCGTGAAGAAGACTAGCAGAACAAGAGTCGCTTCGACCATGCTCTGTCCGCTTTGGTTGGAACATCTCACGGCTCGCTCTCCGACGGCGCGAATCGCCCCACGAACGGATACTCGGCGGCCGGCTTTCCAGTGAAGCGAAACATTCCGAAAGCCGCGTCCACGGTGTAATTGACAATCGAGACGCTCACGGCGGCCGGTCTCCCGGCTTCATCCATGACCCATTCCACTCGCACTTGCTCCGGCTTGAGATTCGCAACCTGAGGCAACGCATCTGGCGCAGGGCGGCTATCGCCGAACGCCACCATATTCCGGATCGCGGCCTCACCTTTCTCGATGTCGGGCTGCCCGGCGGACCGGTACGTCCGCATCGCCGCGTATCGGCCACCATTGCCCACGGCGGTCACCAACTCGTTATAGATGTAAAACGTATAACCGAACTGCACCGTTCCCGCGACGCACGACATCATCACAGCCGCTGATACGGCGAGTTCGATCATGGCATGGCCGCGCTGGTTTACCCGGCTCATTCGATCAGCCTCACGGGGTTTGCCGCAGCTACGCTGTGCGCGGGAACTGTGAACACGGCTGGTCCGCCGACGGCGCGCAGGAAAGTAATCTCAACTTGATTGTCGGGAGCCGTGACCCGGGCCCAACTCTGTTTATCCGCGCTGAACTCGACCACTACGCCGGTGAACGCTTTAGTGCCGAGGTTCCAGCGCATTGGCAATCGCCCGACGGCTTGGCGCGCCCGATCCAACCCTTGGTTAGTTCCATCCAGTTTCGACGCAGCGGCCATGGCGGCGGCGTCCGTGAAGACTTGAGCTTCGTTGCGGGCGATGTAGATGCGGCCGAAATCGAAGGCCAGGCCCATCACGGCCAGCATCAGTACCATCGCGACGGACATCGCGATTAAGACAAATCCTTTTTGGCGCACACGCATCCCTGCGGGAAGGATCGGCAGAAAGATCAGGTTTATTTAGGCGTGCACCGGCTGCTTGGTATTGGGAACGATCCCCGCGGGACGGCGTGCCCGAGCCAGTAATACCGCACCCGCGGCGGCCAGCCCTATGGCGATCCACTGCGTAATCGAGAGAGGCAGGCCGAACGGGAGCGCCTGCTCATGATTGCGCGTGAACTCGATCAGGAACCGAAGAACCGAACTGGTCACCAAGTACAATCCGATGATCTGGCCGGGCGCGTGGGGCTTTCCGAATCGCCAGTAGAGGAATGCGAACACCAGAGCTTCCGAACCCGATTCGTACAATTGCGAAGGATGCAGCGGGATCTCGAGCGGGACTCCTGTGAGCGCGTAGGCCGCCGGATCGTGGAACCTGACCGCCCATGGAACCTTGGTTTCAATGCCCCAGCAGCATCCTGCGGCGAAGCAGCCAATTTTGCCTATGGCATGTCCTAACGCGAGCCCGGGGGCAAATGCGTCCGATGTACCGAGCAGGGGTAAACGCTGCTTCCGCATATAAACGATCGCGGTGACCAGCGCCAGAATCAGCCCGCCTTGAAAAACGCCCGCGGCCTGGAGGGTCGCTAGAGAGAAGATATCGCTGGGATTCGCCATGTAGCGATGCCAATCGAACACGATCATCAGGATCTTGGCGCCCAGCATTCCGGCTAACGCCACGTAGACCGCGAGGTTCGTCACCAACTCGGGATTCAGGCCTTTGCGGCGGGCCAGCTTCACGGTGATCGCGAGCCCAGCAAGAAAAGCCAGCGCGACCATCACGCCATAGGTCGGAAGGTAAAAGCTTCCGATCGAAATAAGCTTCGGGAGCATTCTGTTTCTAGGTTATCACTCGCGGGAATTTGCTTCCGCTAGTTTTCCTCTCGCAGGGCCTTCGACGGATTGACCCACGCCGCTTGCCATGCCGGCACTGTTATGGCGCCAGCCGCCAGCAATGCCACGAATGCAACCGTTAGAGTGACTGTGGCTGGGTCGGCCGGGCGCACGCCGTAAAGCAGGCTGGTTATCCATCGGGCCCCGATCGCAAAAGCGGCCAAGCCGGTAACAACGCCCGCTACGACAGGCGTCATCGCTTGCCAGGTGACCAGCCGGATGATCGCTCCCGGCAAAGCCCCTAGCGCCATGCGGATCCCGATCTCGCGCCTCCGCTGCGTAACCGCTTGAGCCAGCATGCCGTACAATCCGACGCCGGCTAGAACGGCAGCCATCAGTCCGAAAACGGAGGACAACGCAGCCACCAGCCGTTCTTGCCAAAGCGACCCGTCTACTTCCTGTTGCAAGGTATGGATCTCATAAAATGGAAGGCGCGCGTCGAGCGAGCGGAGAGCGCCCCGCACAGCGTTGATGATTCCGCTGGGGTCGTTCGCAGTGCGGACATGCAAGATCGTGGCACGATTGCCGAGGGTCTCGGTCAGGTACAACGTCGGCGGAATTTCCTCCCGAAGCGAGCGGTATTTGGCATCGCTCGCTACACCAATGATTTCGTATGTTGGCTGCGCGGGAACATTCCCGCCGAGGTGCTGTCCCAGCGGGTCCCGACCGGGAAAGAAGCGGCGCGTCAAGGCCTGATTTACCACGACCAATGTTGGCGGGCCAGCAGGCTCGCGGCTGGTGAATCCATGGCCCGCCAAAATGCGGATTCCCATGGTCTCAAAATAGTCCGGGGTGACCCCATTCATGCTGGTGTTGAGAGCGTCGCCTGGGCCGGTTGGAACGCCTGTGGGCGCGAGTGTGGTCTTTATTCCTGTGCCACGCATAACGCCGCGGCCGGCATAGCTGGCCGACACGACTCCCGGCAGCGAACGTACCTGCTCTAATAGCCGCTCCTCCAGAGAACGGCCATTTTCGGGCGTGTAGCCAACCATCTGCGGCTCCAACGAAAACGTAACCACGTGTTGGGAGTCGAAGCCTGCGTCGAGAGAACGCAGTTGCCGGAGAGTGCGCACCAGTAGACCGGCACCCAACAGCAGGATCGTACAAAGGGCCACTTGCGCGGCGACCAGGACACCTCTCGACCGCGCAATTTTAGGGCTGCTCCGTGCGGCCTTCAGGGTTTCGTTTACGTCCACGGCTACCGATGCCGCCGCGGGCGCCAGAGCAAATAGGAATGCGGCTCCCGCACATATGCCCAAGCTAAACGCGAGAATCCGTACGTCGGGCGAAATATCCAGGAGCAGAGGATGAGACACCGCGGCCCGGTCTCGGATCGGCGGCATTGCACGAATCACCAATGGCATGGCCGCGTAAGCCAGCGCAACTCCCAGGGCTCCGCCAACCAGCACTAGCGCCGCACTCTCGGTCGCTACTTGCCGCAGCAATCTTCGGCGTGTGGCTCCTACGGCGATCCGGACGGCGGTCTCGCGACTCTGCGCCGCAGCGCGCGCCAGCATCAGCGCGGCCACGTTGGCACACACGATCAGGAGAAGCAGAATCGTGCCCGCCATCAGAAGAATGAGTGCCGCCGAGAATCGATCGCGCAACGCGGATGATCCTGACCCGATGGCGACTGCCTTCAGCTTGTCGCGAGATTTCCGAGCGGCCGTCGACGCCGCATAGAGGACCGTCTCCGATTGCTCGGTCACTTCGGCAAGCGTGGCGCCGGAGCGCAGCCGGCCGAACACCCAAGGGAACGCCACCGCATCGCCGCGCGAAAGCGTGTCCTCGCCCGCCTCCGTAATTCTAACGTCCGGTCCTGTATCGGCCTGTATTCCATTGAACCCTTGCGGCAGAATTCCCGCCACTGTGAATGGATGTCCATCAAGCAGAAGTTTCCGGCCCAAAGCGGTGCGGTCCGAAGCGAACCAGCGCTGCCAGAAGGGGTAGCTCAGGACTGCTTCGTCAGGGAGCGACGGTAGATGCCCATAGAGAGCACTGACGCCGAGCAAGCTGAAGTAATTGGGGGAAATGACGTTCACATGGATCCGCTCGATCTGCCAGCGATCGGAGATTGCGAGATCCAATTCTCCTTCGCAGGCGACCTCGGACAGAGCCGGCGGTGGATCACTACGCATCATGTGGCAAACAACACGTGGAAACTCGGGATAAACGATGCCTCCCAGATTCATCAACTGCACCAGCTCCTGGGGCCGCTGGACCGGCAGCGGCCGCAACAGCAGAGCATCTATGAGCGAAGATGATGGTGTTCGCGCCGATTCCCAAGGCCAGCAGAAGAATGATGACCGCGCCGGAGACCGGAGACCGGCGCAACCCGCGCAGAGCGTGCTTGAGATCGCCAAGCATTCTTGGTCGATTATCTCACCCTCAAATCGCGGAGCCGCCCTATGCTAAAATCACAAATAGAAGGACTTCCGTGCGATTCGGGCGAATTATCCTGGTAACTTTGGCTCCGCTGCTCGGCCTTTCGGCCCTGTCGGCGATCATCGCCCAGGGGCCGGCTGTTTCGAACGAACACAAGTCGAATTCGCTGAGTCGTCTGTTGCTGTCGGTGGCGACACCGATGGACGAATCAGCGGCTTTAAATGTCCGCGCAGACAGGCAGTCGCCCCAGGCTCTCTTCCCCATCATTGCTTTGGCCGAGACTCCTCTGCGGCATTCCTTGTGGATGGTCGCGAGCCAAACCGTAGTTCCTTTCTCCCCACGATCGCAGCATCTCGTTCAGCTTCGCTGCTAAAAAACCATCAACTCGCAACCCGATCCGTATTTCAACCGCAGGTTTAATCTTTAACACCGGGAGGCTCAATTATGGACTTCGAGTCAGTGATGGGCAAGGTTTTCGGCACCAAGCACGAGCGCGATATCAAGGCGATGCGCCCTCTGATCGCGGCTATCAACGATATGGAGGGCCGCATTAAGGAACTCTCGGATCAGGAACTCGCCGCGCAGACCGTCACATTCAAGGAACAACTCGCTCAGGGCGCTTCGCTCGACGATATCCTGATCCCCGCATTCGCCACCGTGCGCGAAGCTGGCCGCCGCATCCTCAACATGCGGCATTTCGACGTCCAGTTGATCGGCGGCATCGTGCTCCATCGCGGCAAAATCGCCGAGATGAAGACCGGCGAAGGGAAGACTCTAGTCGCGACGCTGCCGGTATACCTGAACGCGCTCTCGGGGCTTGGCGTGCACGTGGTCACGGTGAACGACTATCTGGCAGAACGCGACTCGGCATGGATGGGACGGATCTACA
The DNA here is from genome assembly GCA_025980665.1 of Bryobacteraceae bacterium. Taxonomy (GTDB): domain Bacteria; phylum Acidobacteriota; class Terriglobia; order Bryobacterales; family Bryobacteraceae; genus Palsa-187. The sequence continues at coordinate 13,055 of JAICXC010000038.1, read as the reverse complement.
AGGCTCTGGGATTGAGCGTCGGCGTCATCGTACATGATCTGGATGACAGCGAGCGCCGCAACAGTTACGCCGCCGACATCACCTACGGAACCAACAACGAATTCGGATTCGATTACCTGCGTGACAACATGAAGTTCCGGATCGCCGAGTGTGTCCAGCGCACCATCGAACCCATAATTGTGCCCGCCGTCGACGGTAAGGGCACCCAGTTCAAGATGTTCAACTACGCCATCGTCGATGAAGTGGACTCGATCCTGATCGACGAAGCGCGTACGCCGCTCATTATTTCGGGTCCGAGCGAGGAGTCCACCGATAAGTACTACAAGATCAATCGCCTGATCCCCAGCCTGATTCGCGGCGAAGTGATCGAGGGCAAAGAGCCGGGCCAGAAATGGACCACGGGCGATTACACCGTCGACGAGCGGCACCGCAGCGTAGCGCTGACGGAAGAAGGTTCGCTCAAGATCGAGCGGCTGCTGGGCATGGGCAATCTCTATGAAGCCGCCAATATGGAGGTCAACCACCACGTGCAGCAGGGGCTCAAGGCGCACGTGCTGTTCCAGCGGGATAAAGACTACGTGGTGAAGGACGATGAAGTCATCATCGTGGACGAATTCACCGGCCGTCTGATGCCGGGCCGGCGCTGGTCGGACGGGCTACACCAGGCCGTCGAAGCCAAAGAAGGCGTGAAGATCCAGCGCGAGAACCAGACACTGGCGACCATCACATTCCAGAATTATTTCCGCATGTATAAAAAGTTGGCCGGCATGACCGGCACGGCCGACACGGAAGCGGCTGAATTCGACAGCATCTATAAGCTGGAAGTCACCCAGATCCCGACCAATCGCCCCTTGCAGCGCCTGGATTTCCAGGACATGGTGTATCGCACGGAAGAAGAAAAATTCCGCAACGCGGCAAAAGAGATCGAGCAGATTCACGCCACCGGGCAGCCGATTCTGGTGGGCACCGTGTCCGTGGAAAAATCGGAAAAGCTCTCGAAGATCTTGAGCAAGATGGGTGTCCGGCACGAAGTTTTGAATGCCAAGAACCACGAGCGTGAAGCGTTCCTGGTGGCGCAGGCGGGACGCAAGGGCGTGGTCACAGTCTCGACTAACATGGCTGGCCGCGGTACCGATATTCTGCTCGGCGGTAATCCCGAGTTCATGACCAAGGAGCGGCTGCGCAAGGAGAATAAGGATCCCGACGCCATGCAGACCGCGGCCGTCGGATCGCCGGAACGCCAGGAATGGGATGAAGTTTTCTCCCGGTTTAAGGCTGAGACGCAACAGGAGCATGACGAGGTGGTCGAGCTGGGCGGCCTACACATTTTGGGCACGGAGCGGCACGATTCCCGGCGTATTGACAATCAGCTACGTGGACGATCGGGACGGCAGGGTGATCCCGGGTCTGCTCGCTTTTACCTGTCGCTGCAAGACGATCTGATGCGAATTTTCGGCGGCGAGCGCATGCAGAACCTGATGCTGCGGCTCGGCATGGAAGAAGACGTGCCGATCGAGAGCAAGATGATAACCAAGCGCATCGCAGCCGCGCAGAAGGCCGTGGAAGCGCAGAATTTCGCCGCCCGCAAACATATCATCGAATACGACGACGTGATGAATAAGCAGCGCCAGGCGGTATACAGCATGCGCCGCGGCCTGCTGGAAGGCAACGACCAGAAACGACGCGTCGGCGAAATCATCGAGGGCATCCTGGGTTCGTTCGTCGATGCACGCCTGCCTGAGAAAACCCATCCCAGCAACTACGATTGGACCGGCCTCGAAACCGACGTGCTCACGCAATTCGGGGTCAAGATTCGCACCGAAGGCCTGATGGACCTGCATCGCAGCCAGGCTGAGGCGGATATTCTAGAGCAGCTCAACAAGAAGTATCAGGAAAAAGAAGACATGCTCAGCGCGCCGCTGCTGCGCGAGACCGAGCGCATGATCATGCTCAACGTCATCGACAACCAGTGGAAAGATCACTTGTTGTCGATGGATCACCTGAAGGAAGGCATCGGGCTACGCGGCTACGGCCAGAAGGATCCGCTGGTCGAGTATAAGAAAGAATCCTACGTGCTGTTCCAGGACATGATGGATCGCATCGAGGATGAGACGATACGCTACCTGTTCTTCCTGCAGCGCAGCGAAGGTCCCACGGACGCGAATGTCCCGCATCCGGAATTGTGGAATGAGGAAGACGAGGACGGAGACGAGCCCGAAGCCGTGGGGGTTGCGGCCGAGCAGCGCCAGCTCGAATCGCGCGCCGCGCAGAATTCCGTGATGGACTTCACGCGGAAAATCGAGCGTAAGAAGGAAAAGGAACTGGCCGAGCTGCAATTCGTGGGCGGCGAACGCTCGACTACGAAACAGCCCGTCCTGGCGAAAAAGCAGGTGGGTCGCAACGATCCTTGCCCCTGTGGCAGCGGAAAGAAGTACAAAAAATGCTGCGGAGCCTAAGTTTTAAACGCGCACAACGGAGCCTGGCGGCAGGTTTTCTTGCACGCTTTAAAGATACCGCCGCGCCCTGTGCGCTAAGCCTGCTGGTTATCGCATCGTTGCCGCTCCGCGCCGCCATTTTGCCGGACCACATCGGCGACTTTGCCAGGGGCGCGACTAAGTCGTTGGCGGCAGACGATGCGTCGTTGTATCAGGAATTCGGGTTCATATCCGCCGAACAGGCGCAGTACACCACGACACCTGACAAACGCCCTGGGAAACGTTTTATGGCGGCCGCCTGGAGGCTCCGCGACTCCACCGGCGCCCTGGCATTATTCGAAGCCCGCCGGCCGGATAATGCTACACCGGCAAAGATATCCGCTCTTTCGGCCAAAACCCCCGACGGGGCCCTATTTGCGTACGGAAACTACGTTTTTCAGGTTTCTGGCGACGTCCCGGAACAAAAGGACCTGGAATTGCTTTTTACCCAGCTCCCTCAACTGGACAATGCTCCCCTCCCTGCGTTGGGCGGCTATCTTCCTCAGGACGGCCTAATCCCTAATTCCGAGCGGTATATCTTGGGTCCAGTCTCCCTGGCCCGCTTTGAACCCAGGATCGCCCCTTCTCTGGCGGCCTTCCACCTAGGTACCGAGGGCCAATTGGGCCGCTACAGGACGCCTAAAGGCGAGCTAAGCCTAGCCATTTTCAGCTACCCGACCCCCAACATCGCCCGCGAACGGGAGCAGGAATTCACCAAACTCGCTGGTACTATCGCCAAACGGAGCGGTCCGCTAGTAGGTGTTATCGTACAGCCACCCGATCAGGATGCCGCGGAACGGGTGCTGGCCCGGGTCCAATATGCGGGGAATCTCACGTTGAATGAGAAGGTTCCGGTCAATCAGGGGCTTTTGATGTACAAGCTGTTTCTCAATGTCTTCGTCCTCACGGGGGTACTTGGAGCCCTTAGTATTATCGTAGGAATAGGGTTCGGAGGTTTCCGGGTTTTGCGCAGAAAGTTCGGAAAACCCGGTCACGACGACCCCTTTCAGCTGCTGAGGATCGGCGATAAGTAAGCCTTGACGTTCCGCACCCTTAGACGGAAAGCGGACCGTGGATGCATCCGGTTAACAACAGTTTTTCCACAAATAGCCCACTTCTGACTTTTGGAGCAAGTGTAGTTTATTCAATGGATTACAGGCATGATCGCAAGCTAAGTTTTTTCCCTTGACTTCATCGGCTCCGCGCCCTAATATCGCAATCACAACCCAGGTTTTGGCGGTTGCGAAACCGTCGAATCTGATTCTCCCATGTACATCACCCCGCGACAGCGGGGAGGCGCGAATGCTCACCCTCGGGTGAGCATTTTCGTTTTCGGCGCCCATAAGCAACCGGTGTACCATGGATCGATGCCGTCCTACCCTGCCATCGCCCAAACCCTGATCGATTCCCTGACGCTGGAGCGCCCCCCGGTAGCCGTTTGCTTCGCCGACGCGGTTCCACCTGGAGTGAAGCAGTTTACCGGCTCCGTTCCAGCCGGATGCCGATTCTGGCAGGAAGCGACTAAGGGCGTGTTCGCCACTGTACCGCGCGATCACGACTTGTGCGGTATTGGAATTTACACGCACAACCTGGAAGCCTCGCCCACGGCGCAAAAAGACCTGAGCGACGCGCTGAAAGTATTCGCCGACCTCGGCTATGTACGGGAACGGGATATCCCGCTTATTCCGGTTCTGAAGAATCGGCCGCAGGCGGTGATCTATGGACCGTTAAGTCAGATTCCTCTGCCGCCTGACGTGGTCCTGCTGTTTGCAAATGCGGATCAAACGCTGGTGCTGTCAGAAGCTTCGCAGCAGCTCGAAGGGGGACTTCCACCGGCCATGGGACGCCCAGCCTGTGCAGTGGTGCCGCAAGCGTTGAACAACAACCAGACCGTGCTGAGCCTGGGATGCTGCGGGGCTCGTGCCTATCTCGATATTCTGAAGCCCGGCGTTGCGGTGTACGCGATTCCCGGTAAAAAGCTCGCGGCGTTCACCGAGCGCGTGGCGGCGCTGGCCAAGGCGAATACGGTGCTGACTGCATTCCACACTCTGCGCCGCAAAGATGTGGAGGCGGGCAAACATCCCAGCGTTCAGGAATCGCTCGCGGCGATGAACTAAATTCCAGCTTCCTGGCTGAAATATTGAAAATCTTCGCGCCAGCCACCTTTATCCTTGCCAAGGGTTTTGTAGTTTTTCTACCAACTCAATCGCGCCGATGTACTTCACCGTCGTGAAACCCAGCGGAGTTTCCACGCGTAGCCGAAGCGGCGCTCCGGCGTGGATTTGTTATCGAGCGCATAGAAGACAATGTAACGAGCTGAGCGCAGCGGCTGGCAGAGTTCAACAATGTGATGCAGAGCTTCCCGCACCATTTCCGCGACGACGCCTGGCTGCACGCTGCGAGCGAGGTCCGAATGAATGTGGCCGAATGCAGGAACCGGTTCGCTAGTGTTAATATCGCAGGTGAACCGACCCACTTCGCGGAGAGGTGGCTGAGTGGTCGAAAGCAGCGGTTTGCTAAACCGTCGAACGGACTTAAATCTGTTCCGGGGGTTCGAATCCCCCCCTCTCCGCCATCCTAGAACCCCAATGTTTATGGGGTTCCCAGCAAGACGGACTACCGAAATGGGCGACATTTGGGCGACCGAGGTTTTGACTCCCTGAGCTCCCTGCGCCTGATGCCGTCGGTGTCGCGTGTTGGGTCCCCTCGTCATTTCACCCTGCGGAGCTTGGTCGGCTGTTGCCCGCGAGCTCGTTCCTTGACCAGAATCGGATCGGTGACGGCGCGGCGCTTCTGCCGTTCGACCATGCGCGCCTGGCGCCCGCTCTCCCACACGCCGTAATACTTTTCGGTGATGCGGATGCTCGAATGCCCCAGGAGCTTACTGACCTCGGCCATCTCGGTTCCGTCTTTGAGCTCCTCGACCGCGAAGGTGTGGCGGAAGCGATGCGGGTGGGCCTTGACGATGCCGGCATTCGCCGTGGTAGATGGTGACGCCGCCGTGCTCGTAGTAGGGCGTCACGGCCGCCGTCCTGTGAGCCCGGACCTTGGCTGGTGCATCGCGTGGCCGACGTGCCAGCCCTTGCAGAACTGGCAGTGATACACGCCGAGGACGCCGCCACGGAACTCGGATCTGCGCTTGAGCTGTCGGAGAGCGGCGGACGCGGCGGCGGCGGTGGGGTGTCGCTGCTTGGCTTCGCAGCCTTTGCGGCGGGCGTGGCGCTTGCTGCTCATACGGCGCCCTCGAGGAAATCACGGTGGAGGACGACCGGGTGTTTCGTGTCGGGCCAGAGGACCTTCACGCAGCAGATGGTCCCCGGCCTCGGGCCGCCGTTCGAGTAGCCCATCACGGTTCCCGTGCGGCCGGGGTCTCGCGGGGTCATGACGACCAGGCCCTGCGCGCTGTACTTCACGCGCGAGCCCAGCGGGAAGGCGGCCTCCATCTCCGGCGACGTGGTGCGTCGGCGGCTCATGCGGCGCCCCGGAAAAGTGGGCGACATTTGGGCGACCGAACTTGTGGACGGTGCTTTTGGTGCGCTCCCTGCGCTATATGAATCAGTAAGTTGTAGACTCTAAATAAGGCGTTGGGGACCGAATCCCCCCCTCTCCGCCAGCAACGCTCGCGCTTTTTAACTAGAGCAAGCCCAATGGAACCCCCGTGATTTTGCCCCAGGGCGGGCAGCGAAACAGCCTCTTTGGCTGGAGCTACTGGGCCCGGAGTCACGGCCCGTATTTCGTCTTCCGGCGATCGCGATAATCACGCAGCCTGACTCTCCAGCACCCCGGCGGATTCGCCGGTGTAGCGGATCGCCAGCAAGGTCTGGTCGTCAACCAGCACGTCGCTGCCGGTGAACTCGCGCACCGCGCGAAGAATTCGATCGCGGATGTGGCTCGGTTCTTCATGCATCCCCGATTCGACTGCCGCGATCAGACGATGCTCGCCAAACTCTTCGCCCGCCGCGTTGGCGGCTTCGATGACGCCGTCTGAGTAGAGCACCAGCAGGTCTCCCTGCTCCAGCCGCTCCGCGCCTTGTTCGAAGCGGGCGCGCGGCAGCAGACCGAGAACGGGGCCTCCATCGCTGAGCCTCAAAATGCTTTTGCTGCGGGGGCGGAACAGCAGCGGCGCGCAGTGTCCGCAATTGACGTAGTGCAATAGTCCCGTCGGAGTATCGAAATAGCCCCAAAACAGGCTGGCGAACCGCTCCTGCGAAGCGCGCTCGCAAAGCAGCCGATTGAGCTGTTCAGTGGCAGCGTTGTGGTCGGCTGCGGAACGAGTCCAATCCGAGGCGTGCGCGGTCCCCTGAATCAGGCTGGCCAACATCGCTGCAGGAACATCCTTGCCGGATACGTCACCGACTACAAAGGCCGCGCCTGGTTGCGGAAGGTCGAAGGCGTCATAAAAATCGCCACTGACATTGGAAGCCGGCCGCCACTCGGCCGCCACCTCAAAATCGCGCGGCGAAGAATCGGCCGCCGGTAGCAGCCCACGTTGCACCTGGCTCGCGATCTCCATCTGGCGTTCTACACGTCTCGCGGAAAGATGCGCGCGGAAACGGACCGCCAGCACAATCAAAGCGCCCAGAAGAGCGCAACCCGTTGTAACACCCAGGATGAGAGTCCAACGGACGGGCCAAGCCAGAAGGCCGGCGTTGGCAAACGACGCCAGCTCGACAAAGGCCATATTTCCCGGACCAGTTTTCAGTGCGACACTTTTGTACGATGCCACGGGGGTGTATGACGGGAGACGAATGGCAAACGCCTCCACCACTACTTTCCCGGCGCTGGTGTCGCGAACGGCGAACACCGGGCGGCGCTCCCGAATCCTCGACGCGACGTAATCGACGGTAAAAGCCGGAGCGGCCGCAGTATACGAGCGCGCGATCACCGCACCCTCCCGATCGACCATCTGCGCCCACGCCAGCGTGCCCTTACTCTCGCGCACAACCTGTTCGAGCACGCCGTTCAAGGCTTCCGCGGCAGGCTTTTGGACGTGCATCAACTGATCCAGAACCGCCATCTCACGCGCCATCGCACGCCGTGTGTTGAACAGCTCCGTGGCGCGTTCCGAGATCACGTAGTTGATCACGCTGCTTGCCAGAAGCAGAATCGCGAGACCGGCTCCAGTCAGCATCCATACGCGAAACCACTTATGCGACTGTCTTTCCATACCAGCAAAGACGCACGTGGCCAGGCAGAGGTGTGAGGCGCTTAACCTTCTTAACGGATGTTTGGCACAGAGTTAACGGTCGGCAGGCGACAAGATCGCCTGCCCTGCTATGCCGTAAAGCGGTAACCGACGCCGCGCACGGTATGGATGTATTGAGGGCTTTGCGGGTTATCTTCGAGCTTTTGCCGTAACCAGGCCACATGCACGTCGATGGTCCGGGATGAGACGTCAGCCTGATATTCCCAGACATTCTGCAATAGCTCTTCGCGCGAAACAACGGTACCGCGACGGTCGATCAGATAGCGAAGCAACTGTAATTCCTTGGCGGCCATGGTGACAGGCTCGCCCTTCTTGTGAACCTGGCCCACGGCGAAATCGGCGGTCACGTTGCCGAATTCGAACTGCGCCACGGGAATCCGTTTCTTCTTGGGGATGCGCCGCAGCAACGATTCGACGCGCGCGAGAAGCTCGGAAGGATCGAATGGCTTGGCCAGATAATCGTCTGCTCCAAGCTTGAGCCCGACCACGCGATCCGTCACGTGGGTCTTGGCAGTGAGCATCATGATCGCGGTGTCGCAACCCTTCTGGCGCAGTTCGCGGCATACATCGAAGCCGCTCTTGCCGGGAAGCATCACGTCCAGAATGACGACGTCATAATCGCCAGTGCCCGCTTTGTTCAAACCTGTGAGGCCATCCATGGCCGTATCCACCTGGTAGCCTTCGGCCTCCAGAAGATCGGTCACCGTGAGGCTGAGGCCGGGCTCATCTTCAACCAAGAGTAGGCGCGAGTTCATCCTGATGCTCCGCCGCGGCAGCAGGGATGCGCACGATAAACGTGGATCCGGCGCCCGGCTCGCTCTCCACGCTCACGGTTCCACCGTGCGCCTCCACGATTCTTCTGACCAGGTGCAGGCCGAGTCCGGTGCCGTGAATCTGATCCTGCACGGCTTTTTTTCCACGGAAGAACGCGTCGAATACGCGCTTTTGTTCCTCCGGAGGAATTCCAGAGCCGTGATCGATGACGCGGATTTCGATTTCCTGTCCTTTAGCGCCCCGCACTGCCCGCGCGGACATCTCGACCCGTTGCCTGCCTGCCAATCCCCCATACTTGGCCGCGTTGGCTAAGAGATTCTGTAGAGCATGACGCAGCGCCATAGAATCTCCCGTAATGAGAGGCAGACCAGGTTCGATGTGGGTCTGAACTTCGCACAAGGCGTCTTCGAGCATGCCCTTATTGGATTGCACGGTCTCCTCGATCAAACCGGGCACGGAAACCGGCTGACGTTCTTGCACCACGCGGCCGGCTTTCGCGCTGGCAAAACGGAGGACCTGTTCGACGATCGCGCCCAAACGCTCGCTTTCCTGCTGGATGAGCGCACCATAGCGCTCCACCTGCGAGGGGTTCGACGCCACCTTACCCCGCAGATTGAATGCCGCCGTCCGAATCACTGTAAGCGGCGTGCGCAACTCGTGGGACACTCCCGCGACAAATTCCATTTCCACCTCGGCTAATCGCTGCGCTCTTCTCGAGAACTGCGCCAATGCGGCGCCGGTGGCGAGCAACAGAAGCAAGATGCCTCCCGAAATCGCTAAATCGCGGCGGCGGGTGCTGGCCACGATGGTTTCGAGCGAACCATTACGCAGCCACACAGAGAGCAGCCACCGTCCCCGTCCCGAATCGTTCGAAACGCCTCGAGGTGATATGACTGGCCCGCCCGGTCCACGGCCGCGATTCGGGCGGGGGGGATCGAACAACGTCACCGTGGCTTGCGGCTGACTGCGCGATGCCTGGGTGGAATCGGTTGCAAAGATCATCTCGGACGGATTGGCGCGGGAAACAACCTCCACTCGATATTGCGAGCGGAAATCATCGCCAAACTGCTGAGTGAGCAACTCCGGCAGTATGGTATCGCTTGCATACTTGGTGTCGATTTCCAGCAGCAACCAGTCCTCTTCCGGACGCCCCTGGCCAGTATCCGGCTGGGGACGGAAACGCGGATAGTCGATGAGTGGACCATTGTTCCGCACATTGTTCCCCGCCAATCGCGCGATGAAAAATTCCTTTGCGGCCGTCCAATCGGTAGGCCATTCCGCCGCTTCCAAAGCGCCGCTATCCGTATTGAACATGCGAAGCACGAGCTTGCCCTTCTCCTCGTCCACGACAGCAGCGCGTCGAAACAGACGGGGATGGACGGCCGAAGCATGCCACGCAGCGTAACGCCCTTCGTAAGCCTTCTGCCGCCCGACCTCTTGCACCTGCTGATCGTTGGGCTGAAGGTCTTCGGCAGCAGTGTTCAGCTCGGCGTTAAAGGCGCTGCTTAGCTTGTTGGCGGAAGCTTGCAGATCGTACTGGCGTTGCTTTTGCTCGTCGACGCTGATCTCGCCGATCCAGTTGTACTGCAGCACCGCCAACACGCAGACCAGCGCTACCAGCAGCGCCATAAAGAGCCACAGCAAAGGAGCTCGGCGGCGGATCTGATCCGGGTCCATCTACATCTAACATAAGCGAGCGGGCTTGCCGCTGCTGCTAAGCGCAGGTAAAACGTAGGTTAAGAATGTTAAAGGTAAACTGCGGAAGGCCGATGCTAGACTTCTTTTTAAGGGAGGTCTTGAAATGAGAGTACATAGCATCCTGCATCTTTTGGCAGTGACTTTGACGATGGCCTGCTTGCTGGGAACAACGGGGACGGCCCAACCAGCCAAAGGCAAATCGCACACGCTCGAAGGGAAAGTTGAGGGTGTACAAACCGACCGCCTCACGGTGAATCATGGCAAAGTCGAAGGCTATATGGACGCCATGACCATGCCGTATAAGGTGGATAAGCCCGACATTCTGAAGACGGTGAAGGTCGGCGACCGGATCAGCGCAACCGTGTACGATGGCGACTACACGCTGTACGATGTCCACGTGGTGCCTCCGCAGGCGAAGTCGAAACAGAAATAACGTTAGCGTACAACATAGCCTTTACGCGCCTGAATCTCGGCGCCAGGGTGGCGCTTTTTCGCGTCCTCGGTCAGCTCTACCGTAATTCGCCGAACCGTGCCGGGCTTCACCCCGGGCGGAAGGACCCAGAGGCTGTAGCTAGAGCGTAATCTTGCTAGCAGGTCGGGAAAGTCGTCCGTGGGCATAAACACTACGTCACCCCCGTCTCGGCGGCGAAATGGGCCAGGTTGTCCACCCAGTAGTACCGAGCTTCAGGATCCAGGCGGCTGCGATTCTGGCCGGCGAGGCCTCCGAGTGGGGTACGTATGGCGCTGAGGACCGTGTTTTCTTCCGAGAGCCTAAATATGGCGGGCTCATCGTTGAACCTCGCCGGATTGTCGATGCCTCAGCCTATCCAACTCACGGTCAAGACCCCGGATCTTCTCTGGGAATCCTCGCCCTTCGCCCGTTAATGGCCATGAAACAGCCCCGGACACCGTAGGGTCGCTTCGTGTCCCGATTCGTCGCAGCGCAGCAGTGATTGCGGCTTGATCCGACGTGAGGGGCTGCTCAATTTGAGGATCAAGGCCGAAGCTGATGACGGCCGCACGATCGCCCGGACGCAACCCCCGCAAGGCCTGGGCGGCGCTGTTAAAGTTGATTTGCGAGAAATACTGGAAAGCTTTTTCCTCTTCCTTATCCTTATCGCCGCCCGGAGGGGCGTTTCAGATGTGACGGTAACGGGTGACAGTCGGCGATGATGGGCGACTTGTGCACCCCGACATCATCTGTGAAGAGGACGAATTGCGCGCACGCGGATCCAACCACTGCCAGCAGGCTCCACAGGCCACAATCAGGCGGGACATGCCCATGCCAACCATTTTCTACCCTTTAAAATTCAGTTGGGACTGCTGAACGGGATCTACGGGAGCGCGAACACGTATATCTGTTCGTGATTGGCTGGATTCGGATCTGTTATTCCCAGGCCACCCGATGCAGTGATCGCGACATACTGTTTACCGGTTTTTCCCGAATACGTGATCGGCGTAGCAATCGCGTCGTATTCGAGCTTCACTTCCCACAGCAATTTCCCGGTCTTCGAATCGAATGCATGAAAGCGTTTATCGTTGGTCGCACCTATGAACACCAAGCCTCCGGCGGTCGCGATGGATCCGCCGCCGTTCACGCGTCCGGTATTCCTCTTGCCTTCGGGCAGCTCATCGGTAACGCCGAACACGATCCGCCAGGCGAAATCGCCCGTGTTGGCGTTCACCGCGGTCAGGTGTCCCCATGGCGGCTTCTGGCACGGCCATGACGACGAGCCCATCAAGGCTCCTTTCGCGTCGGTCTTGCGATCCCAGAATTTTGAGGGGACCGGCGCGCCATAGGCGCTGCGCTGGTCATACGGCACGCGCGCGTTATCGGGCATCTTTTCGATCCAGCCGATGCTTGCATAGTCGGACGTGTTCACGAAGACGTAATTGTCGCGAGGATCGGCGGACATGCCTCCCCAGTCGGTCCCGCCGATCGCACCGGGAAAAATGACGCTCGAAGTTGGCGGCGCGCCGGGCGCACGATATACCCACGGAGTGAAGGGACCATCGTTCACCAGTGGTCCACTCTTTTCGGCCAGCTCCGCGCACGCCTTGGCGTGGGCTTCGTTGGTATCAGCTGCGGTAACCATTTCCGTGGCGGGATCGAACGAGTGTCGCGCGAGTTGCGGCGGCTTCACCGGAATTGGCTGGGTCGGCGAGGTGTGTTCACCCGGCACCTTGCTCTGCGCGACCGGCTTTTCGTCGATACCGAAAACTGGCTTCCCGGTCGTGCGGTCCAGGATGTACATGAATCCGACCTTGCCGGTCTGCGCCAAAGCCGGGATCTTCTTGCCCTTTACGGTCAGATCGAGCAGGACGGGTGCGGGAGGCAGATCCATATCCCACAAGTCATGATGAACTGCCTGGAAGTACCACTTCATCTTCCCGGTGTTAAGATCCAGAGCTACAACTGAGTTACCGAACAAATTAGGGCCTTGCCGGTCGAATCCGTAGAAATCGCTGGCGGGGCTTCCGAAGGTGGTGTATAGGGTGTCACGAGCCGCATCGACGGTCATGAAGAAGCCCCAGTTGTTAGCACCGGTGCGATCTTTCCACTCGTCTCCTGTCCAGGCGTCGTGTCCTGGCTCGCCGGGGCGCGGGACCGAATGAAACTCCCATTTCTTGGCTCCGGTCCGAGCGTCGTAGGCGCGCGTATCGCCTGGCAAACCGGTGGCCGGCTGCTCCGGAACGTTTGCGCCGACGAAGAGCATGTTCTTGTAAACGGTTGGAGGCGAGTTATAAGGGACCACCAGATCCACTTCGCCTTCCTTGCCGAACCCAGGATCGATTTTGCCCGTGCGGGCGTTGAGTCCGATCATCCGGCGTCCGGCGGTGAAGATGATGCGCGGCGGATTGTCCGCGTCGCCGGGCCAATAGGTCACGCCGCGCGAGGAAGG
>JAICXC010000088.1 GCA_025980665.1 Bryobacteraceae bacterium | reverse complement strand
GTCGATTGTCCAGGAAGTGCCCAAGGCTTTTGACTTCCAGGTTGTCGGCGAAGAAGCAGTCAACGGCAGACCAGCTTATATACTTCAAGCGACGCCCCATCCCGGTTACCATGCTCAAGGCAAGTACGGCAATATGTTCTCCAAGGTCGCGGGTAAGCTGTGGGTCGACAAGCAGGACCTTGGGTGGATCAAGGTTGACGGAGAGGTCATCGAGCCATTCTCAATGGGATTATTCCTGGTGCGCCTGTTGCGCGGCTCACACATTGCAATGCAGCAGACCCGTGTCGATGACGGGATCTGGATGCCGGAACGTGTCGAAGTGCGAGCGGCCGCCAGGATCTTCTTCGTGAAAAGTCTCGTGATCGATCGGGTTCTGACTTACTCGGAATACGGGCTGCCGCAAGCCGGCGTGCCCACGACAAGAGTTCCCGGTGATCCCGTGAGCTCGCCTGACAAATTGAACGCAAGTTACTAAAAATGTGGACTTACAGTCAAGCGGGAGGTTTGGAGAACCGCTGTGAGTGATTGAAGTTGGAGCGGGAGACCGGGGTCGAACCGGCGACGTGCAGCTTGGGAAAGCGGTGCTCAATTGAAAATAAAGACTATGCTGTTTTTGCGCTTCGTTCTGGCGATGAAGTTCCACGCAGTTTTCAATCTGGTCTCTCAAACGCTTCTTAACGAAGATCGAACGGAGATCATTAGAGTCTCACTCACAATCCTTCGATGCAAGTTTCCCGACACTGAAATCTCACCCAATCTGAGCTTTGTACGAGTGGCGCGTCATCCGACCGGAGCATAGCCAGCGGTCACAAGCCGACTTATCGATCCTTCAAAGCCGCTTTCCAAGTTCCGGCGTTTCTGTTCAGACGCAGGTTCGCTAACCACGGCCACCGGCAGGCCCACGCTACACCCTTTTGCGCAGCCGCTTCCGGTCATGATTGTGGCAAACCGGCGCCACCGTGGATCAGAGCGTAAGCGCCACGGGACCAGTCTTCAAAGCCAGCCACGGGCTCGTTGGTCTACTTGGATTCGACGGGCTGACGCGTGGGCGTTCTCCCAGGCACTAACTCCTTTGCCGATCGAGTAGACTGGACTAAATCAGACTATGCCACTGTCCGCGGGCGCAAAACTCGGCCCTTATGAGATTCTTGCGCTCATTGGCAAGGGCGGCATGGGCGAGGTGTACCGTGCCCGTGATACTCGCATCGGGCGCGATGTCGCAGTGAAGGTTTCCTCGGAAACTTTCACGGAGCGATTCGAGCGCGAGGCTCGAGCGATCGCGGCTCTGAATCATCCCAACACGTGCACGCTGTACGACGTGGGCCCAAATTACCTCGTCATGGAGTTCGTGGAGGGCGAGGCTCCGCACGGGCCGATGCCGCTCGCGACGGCGCTCGATTACGCGCGGCAGATTGCGGCGGCGCTGGAAGACGCGCACGACAAAGGCATCGTACATCGCGACCTGAAGCCTGCCAACATCAAGATCACGCCGGATGGCCGCGTGAAGGTGCTGGATTTCGGGCTCGCGAAGGTGATGGGGCCCGTGGCGGCGAGCGGTCCGCCGAGCGAGAATTCTCCGACGCTGAGCATGGCGGCGACGCAGGCGGGCGTGATTCTGGGGACCGCGGCGTACATGGCTCCGGAGCAGGCGCGCGGGCTGGCGACCGATCGTCGCGCGGATATTTGGGCGTTCGGCGTGGTCCTATATGAGATGATCGCGGGCAAGCGGCCGTTCCAGGGCGAGGATCTGACGGAGACGCTCGCGTCGGTGGTGCGGGACAAACCGGATTTGAGCACCGTGCCCAGCGAAGTTCGCCGTCTGCTCGAACGGTGCCTCGAAAAAGATCCGAAAAAGCGGCTGCGTGACATCAGCGGTGTGGCGCTACTGCTCGAATTGCAGACGGCGCATCGCGAGGCGAAACCCACGAAGTGGCCGTGGGCGGTCGCGGCGGTGGCCGTGCTGGGGTTGGCGGCGCTGGGAGCGATCCATTTGCGTGAGGCTCCGCCGCCGGTGCAGGCGGTTCAGTTCTCGCTTGAGGCGCCAGGGGATGCGCAGTTCGCGAACCGGTATGGTGGCTACGCGCCATCGCCCGACGGCCGGTACGTGATCGTGACCGCGCGCCCGATGCAGGGGAGCACGAACATGCTGTGGCTCCGGCCTCTGGATTCCCTGACGGCGCGGGCCTTGCCCGGAACCGAGGGAGGCAATATGCCACCTGGTCGCCGGACAGCAAGTCCATTGCTTTTGAGGCTAACGGCGAGCTGAAGCGTATCGAGATCACGGGAGGCGCCGCGCTTACCTTGTGCGACGCGACGAATTCTCCGGTTACACAGACCGGAACCTGGAATCGCGAGGGAGTTATTCTTTTTGGCGGCCACGATGGTTTACATCGAGTCTCCGCGTCCGGTGGCGGGGCCGCACTGCTTACAAAAGTCGATCCCGCGAAGAAGGAAACCGGGCACGGGTATCCGCAGTTTCTGCCCGATGGCGACCGCTTCCTCTACTACGTCGAGAGCGCTGATCTGAACGTTCGCGGGGTGTACGCAAGTTCCTTGAAGAACCCGTCACAGCGGCAGTTAATTGTGCGGACCTCGGCTAAGGGCGTGTATGTTCCGCCACGCGGAGCGTTTCCGGGTTACCTGCTGTGGCTTCAGGATCAAACGCTGGTAGCGCAGCACTTCGACGCGAGTTCGTTGAAGGTGGAAGGCGATCCCGTTTCCGTGGCCGAGGAAATCGGGCTCAATCCAGGTAATCCCATGCGCGGGGCCTTCTGGGCCTCCGACGCAGGACTGCTGATCTACTTCTCCAACCCACAGACCGCCGGGCGTCCCATCGTTTGGGTCTCACGAGATGGAAAGCAAGCGGAGGCCGCTCCGGATGACACGGTGTTTGGTGTGTCAATTGCACCGGGTGCCGAACGTATTGCTTTCGAGCGCGTCGAAACGACAGCGGCCGGAGGGCGCGCCAACCGGGACATCTGGATCCGGGAGCTTACCCGCGGCATCATGACGCGACTCACCTTCGATCCCGCGCGTGACGTGGCACCCCGTTGGTCACCGGATGGCAAGCAGGTGGCGTTCAGCTCGGATCGCGAGGGCGGCGTGTATCAACTTTACGTGAAGGACGCTTCCGGTTCAGGCCAAGAGCAGCGCGTGACCGAGGGTCCGAACGCCAAGATTCTCATCGACTGGACCAAAGACGGAAAGTATCTTCTGTTTCGTGAGCAGAACCCCACGACAGATCGAGATCTGATGGCTGTTCCGCTCGATGGCGACAGGAAGGCGTTTCCCGTGGTCGTTACCCCGTTCTTGGAAAGCACGGGCGCGGTGTCGCCGGATGGACGCTGGGTGGCATATGCATCCAATGATTCGGGTCGCAATGAGATTTACATTCAAGCCTTCCCGGCGCCGGGAGTGAATGGACCCAAGGGGCGCTGGCAGGTCTCTTCCGGCGGCGGCTACGACGTCAAATGGAAGAGCGATGGTAAGGAGCTTTACTTCGAGTCGCTGGACGGAAAAATGATGGCGGCGGCGATTCAAGCCGGACCGGAAGGCGTCCATGCGGATACGCCGCGGGCTCTGTTCTCCGCGGACTTTGCCACCACTTCCTTGCATGAATTCGACGTCACGCCGGACGGCCAGCGCTTCCTGTTGATGCTGCGACCGAAGATTCAGGATTCCGGAGAAAAGCTGACGGTGGTGTCGAACTGGCAGGCGGCTCTCCGGAAGTAAGACCCTCTGCCGCACCAATTCAAAAGGTTCCGATATTGACGCTTATTGCGGCTTTCTCAGCACCGTCTGGCTCGGCCTGATCAAACTTTCTGTCCGGTTCTGCGCGCCAGAGTGCCGGATTACCGGACACTGGCCGACTTCCCAGTACCTATCCGGCTGCCACCGCCCTTTGTCCGAATTGTCGGCCACTCGGAGAACGGTCGCTGCTCTGCTACGCCCTCCGCGAAGTCGGGTTGTGAGAAGTTTCGGTATGGTTCCCACAACGCCGTTAAGAAGAACCTTGGCATTCGATCAACGTCATTCAGGCGCCTGGATGGCACGCAAGAAAGCCACCGTCGCTCGCTTGTCAGCATGAGTTGGTTGGTCTTCGAATTTCAGCGCATATCCCAACGGCGTGCATTCGACTACTTCTCCCTGACGTTCATAATGTCCCGGAATCCTCACGCGAACCGAAAGATCCGCCCCGTGTTTAATGAGCAGCTGCACCACAGGTAAACCGCGGTCTTGATTTTGAGTCACAGCATGAAAGATTGCGGTCTGCCCGCCCACGCCGGCAACATCCACCTCCGCGCGAGTGTTGACATCAGCGCCCCGTTGCAAGAGCGCCTCCGCGATATCTTGTTTCTGATACTCGGCCGCCACATGCAGCAACGTCGCCCCTCGGAGTGTCAACATCCGCCCACCCGTCGTTCCGAAATCGAGATCGGGGAACTTTCTGGCGGTCAGCCCCGGATCGCCATTCAATTTCTCCAACAAGCTAGGCAATCGGCCTGCTAGCACGTCAAGAACCGGGCCGTTAGAATATCTGGTTGTACCCCCTGCGGCCATCAAAACGTCAATGCAAGCGCTCAGTTCGGAGGAGCGCACATAGGACCCGATTACATAGTCAAGAGCTGTGCCTTGATGTGTGCGGCCCGGCCTCTCACAGTTAGGGTTCGCGCCGTGATCGAGCAACCACTTCAGCGGCTTGGGATCAACGACTTCGCATGCCGCAAAGATGACGGGATATTCGCCATTCCATTCGGCGTCTACGTCCACACCGTTTGCTACCAGGAGTTCCATCATAGGAATGCGCCTGCTACTGAGCGCGGCCCGCATGAGTGGCCCGTCTCCGCCTTGGTGCACGTCCGACCCGTTTTCGATCATCCACTTCGCCATCGCCAAGGGCCAGCCATCTTCTGCGTCGATTTCGGCGACAAAGGTAAGGGGCCCATTCTTTCCGTAACCAATTGGAGCGCGGTGAAGCTCCGGATGAGCGGTCATGAGAGCTTTGACGCGGTCGAAATCTCTCTTTCGGAGCGCCGTCTTCAGTTCGCCGACCTCGCCTTGGCCGATCCCGAGGACGTCTCCGACGTAAGCCTTGAGTTTTGACCAAGCATCAATTCCGTGCAGACGCTCTACCGCGGGCTGCGCTTCCGGATTCGTCATAAGCGCTCTTACGCGAATAGGGTCACAGGCATCGATTGCAGCTTTCAAGCCAGCGCAGACCTCGACGGAAACTACGTGGGCTTTGAGCTTCGGCCAGCTAGCAAAGCCATAGCGTCGTGCAATCTTAAACTGTGCGTCCGTCAAAGAGGATGCCTGGCCTGAGTCAAACAGGTCCTTGGCTTGGTCCTTCAGATGACGAAGATTGGGGTGTTCGGGAAGTGACTTCGGAGTCTCGTTGGATTCGGTCGACATAGCGACCTCCTTTCAATGGTGCCCGTTGTCCGTCTTCGGGCTGAAAGAAGGTTCGCGAAAATATGCTGAGTTCGGGTGGGCTTCTGCCCTTTCCGCGGACCGGCTGCGTCCCTAACGCAAACTCGCTTATACATGCCTTGTCTCGAGAAGGAGTGGCCCTCTTTGGGTCGATCTTTGAGCAGTCAAGTATTCACGACTACTGCAGTGCCCTGGAAGTCGGGTTGTGGGAGGTTACCCGCGTTCCGCCCCGATTGTCGGCGATTCGTACATTGGCCGGAAGCCGTTTCTCCCTCCCCGATTCCTTCGATCAATGCCGCCTGGGAACAGTTTCCGTTTCAATTTCACGCTGACATTCATTTCTTGAGAATGTGGGCCAAGATGTGACCCGAGTGGCGCTTAGAACCGTGCGCGGTTCGATCGCAAATGGAGTTCGCAGTTTGGCAGTCAAGCCATGAATCGTCAAGGCTTTACAAGCGGGCGCTTTCTTACTGGAGATCAAACGGAGATGATGGAGCGGGAGGCCGGGGTCGAACCGGCGACGTCCAGCTTGGGAAAGCGGTGGTCAATTGAAAATAAATACTGTGCTGTTTTCGGGCGCTTCGTTTTGGCGATGAAGCCCATGCAATTTTAAATCTGATCCTCCGGACGATTCTTAACAGAGATCAAACGGAGATCATCAGGGTCGTCCCTCCTCGTGCAACTTCCTCGACGCGAAATCGGGGCTATGTCCTAATCCGACTTTTGTACGAGTCGCGCGTCACTCGACTGTAAGGCTCTGCAATCCCGAGGCTCCGTGATTACGATATCCACCCAGACTAGCCGTTATTACTTCAGCAGCGATTCTCAGTTGACGATTACATCCAGGTACGCGATCGCCGATCCGGAAGGGGGGATCATCACCAGAAATCGTTTGCCGTCCGGCGACAATTGCCCGCGGTGGCTATCATTGCTGTAGCCCGGAGGCACCGGTGCGGAGAAGAGTTCTCTCGGTACGCTTGCGTGAAAAGATCCGCCATGCAGATCGACTTCCACGGTCATGAGTTGCTGCCCGGAGAAAAAGAACAACTCGCGGCCATCGTGGCTCCATTGCGGTTCGACGCCGCCCGTTTGTGAGATCAGCCACTTGCCTTTGGAGGCGTCGGGGAACGGCTGCACGTAAACCTCGTAGCGGCCGGACTCATCGGAGGTGTAAGCGATGAACCGTCCGTCTGGGGAAAACTGCCTTGTTTTATCAGCGAATTTCCATGAGTGACCTGGAACGGCTTCGCTCCCGGCTGGTCCATCGGTGCGCGGCGGCGTCAAATCGTCCGGCATCAATGAGAAGGGCCGCCGCCTGATCGCGGAGATGAACCGGCTCGGCCGCTACGCTTTAAATTCGTTTTCCAACTCCTGACGCCTCCCAGCCGTCCTCATTGTCGATTACGTAGAACTCTTTCCCTTGATCGACAATAACGAAGTTGCCATGCGCCTCGTGCGGAGGGTTTGTCAAAGTAGATGAGTAGTCAAGATATCCGGTGCAGTCACTATTCACCACGTACGGCCCGGTGAAAGTCCTCTCAACCAAACTACCGTTAGACCGCCCAATCTCATTCACCGTGAATTGGCCTCCGCCGTCGAACGTGACTCTCGATACTGACACATAGAGACCAGCACCCAGCTTAGAACCTTCAAAGCGAATTCCATACGATCCATGCAGCGTTTGAGCTGAGCACGTTTGCGAGCCAGGTCCGTTACCCTGAATTGGGGAGTCCGGCGCCGCAGCGACTACCATGGGCGTGAGTAATCGCCGGCCTGCGATGCTTGCGATTGCAATAACAGCAAACGCGGCTGCTCCCATTAAGAAGGTCTTGAGTCGAGTGATCATGTTAGGTCTCCTTTTTCGCGTTTAACACGCGTTCTATTATTACCAGGGGTTTCCTCTTCTGGGCTTCCTAAATCCTGCAACACAGTATACGTCCGGCTACTCATTTTTGGTCTTACTTTCTCACTATCTACGATAGGGGTTGTACTAGCAGTAATGAACATGCACATCTCACAACGTCGGGGCCAGGATCGTCCACGAGTACGCGTTTCTCCTCTGATGGATGACCGCTCAAGCGTATTTCCAACGCCTACTCACCTAGGCATCGCCTCGCCCGCCTTCAAGTCTAGTTGCCTGAGGGCAACGGTTGCGAGGTCCAGAATCTGACTCCGAGTCAGGGGCTCCTCTTCCACGGGCGAGAGGGGTCTCGGTCTTCCCGATGCTCCCGGCGGTCAGTACCACTCGTCCTAGTGGTTCCAGAGCTTGACAGACCAGCGGCGGAATGACATGCTCTGAAATACTCATGAAGCGAGTTCTGGCATTCATGTTGCCCCTGATTGCGATTTCAGGGCTGTCCCTAGCGAATTCGAGAGTTCGCTCGGTGCCAGGCGCTCGGTTGGATCTGCAGCGAATCGCGGCGTCGTTCCACCACACCTGTTCGGTGTTCGACGATGGCACGGTGCACTGCTGGGGAGCGAACGACCGCGGTCAATTAGGAGACGGCACCGTCTCTGTGTTCAAGAGTCCGCCGGTTCAAGTCAGTGGCGTCTTCAGCGCGTACTCCGTCGCAGTGGGATTCGGTCATAGCTGTGCACTTCGATCACCGGGGGTCGTGTCCTGCTGGGGAGACAACGGCTCCGGGCAACTGGGGAACGGAACGTTCACGAACAGCCTGACCGCTGTCCCAGTAAAGTCCCTTGAAAGCGTGAAAGCGATAGCCGCGGGGAGCCTCCATACGTGTGCACTCCGCTCCGACGGGACTGTCTGGTGCTGGGGAAACAACGCCAACGGCAGCTTGGGGGCCGGGTTGAGCGCTACGGTTGTCGCCACGCCGGTAAAGGCACAGCTCACCTCACAGGCGGTCGCCATCACGGCTGGCACTTCCCACACTTGCGCCGTCTTGGTGGATGGGAGCGCACAATGTTGGGGCGCGAACAGCGACGGTCAACTGGGCAATAGTACGAACACCGACCGCCGGGTGCCCGTCACGGTGAACGTTTTCGGCACTCCTTTGAAGAATGTCATAGACATTACTGCCGGCAGCGCTCATACTTGCGCATTGCTTTCCACAGGTACGATGGATTGCTGGGGCAGGGGGACCTCGGGCCAACTAGGCAATGGAAACACAACAAGCCTGAATTTCCCGACTAGTATCTTTATTCCGTCCCTGTCCGTGGTGGCCATTGCGGCGGGAGACACGCACACTTGCGCGCTTGGGGTGACTGGAGAAATTGAGTGCTGGGGCGACAATATTTCAGGCCAGTTGGGCACGGGCGATCATAACATGCTCTCGAGTCCCGGCACCAAAGTACCTGGCTACACGATTGGGGTCGAAATCACGGCCGGCAGCCAGTATACGTGCGCTCTGGACGGAAAAGGCATCGGAGAGTGCTGGGGCCGCAACGCCGAAGGAGAACTGGGCAACGGTACAACGAACGGCAGCTCCTTTCCCATCTCAATTACTGGAGTCGCTGGAACGATCGATGCTCGTTTTCTGGCTTCTGGACCGGAATTCAACTGTGCAGGCCGTGGCTCCGGGGTCCTCTCCTGCTGGGGTGCGAACTCCAGTTCGTTAGGCAACGGTAAGAGTGGTACTATTCCAGCCAGAAATCCTGTAGATGTCGCGGTAAGCCCCCTGTTCAGCGCGAGTTTGGCAGATGAACACGCTTGCGGCCTCGCCCCAGACGGTCGCGTTGCATGCTGGGGAGACAATGCTTTCGGAGACGTTGGCGACAATTCCACGACCGAACGCGACTCCCCGGTCTTTGTGATGAACGGCGCTAGTGCGCTCGCAGCCGGCAGCGTGCACACGTGCGCTTTGCATTCCAATGGCACCGTGAGTTGCTGGGGCTCCGGTGTTGTCGGTCAGCTAGGCAACGGTATCTTCGCTGACTCACATATTCCCGTGCCAGTGTCTTCACTTGATCATGTCGTCAGCATCGCGTCGGGCGATTTCGGAACGTGCGCCGTGCGAGATGACGGGACGGTAAGTTGTTGGGGGAACGGCTCCGTCGGACAGCTTGGCAATGGGGCCACAGGCATTTTCTCGAATATTCCAGTGCCCGTCACCGGTTTGAGCAATGCGATCGCTGTCGCCGCCGGATCTAATTACTTCTGCGCGCTGCTGGCTAACGGCGGCGTGAGTTGCTGGGGCTCCAATGGGTCAGGTCAGCTAGGCAATTCGAACACCCAGCAGAGAAGCGTTCCGGACGCCGTCTCCGGATTGCAAGACGCCGTCGCGATTGACGCAGGTGACAACCACACCTGCGCGGTGCGCGCGGAGGGGAGCGCCGTCTGCTGGGGAGATAATTCTTTTGGGGATTTGGGGGCAGCCACCGCGGACTCGTCCCTGGTACCGGTGCCGGTCATCGCGACCTTTGCCACTATAAACGGGATACAAATCCCGATCAAGTTGTCTAATGTGGTGGGAATCGGTGCAGGTGAAAGGCACACCTGCGCGCTGCTTGCGTATGGCAAGCCAGTGTGTTGGGGCAGCAATCTTTCCGCTGAAATTGGCGACGGCACTTTTGTTGACCGGCCGCGGCCGACCGCGGTGAACTCGTACACGGCGAACGTCGCTCCGGTGGCGGACCTTCAATCCAACGCGCGCTTCGCTGTGGTGACGGTTTTGATCAACTGTCCTGTGGGCGGGGAGGCGCACATCCAGCTCACTCTGACGCAGGGCAACGTCTACGGATCCGAATCAAACGTTCAGAAATGCGAAGGCGGCCTGATCCAGACGCCCTTCACTCTTCCCGCACGCGGACCCGCGGTTTTTCAACCGGGCGTCGCGACGGCTCAGGTAGAGGCATTGGTGAAGGATTCCACCGGGGCAAGCGAAGACCAGCATTGGACGCGCGCGGTGACCCTGGTGGTAGCACCATAGCGAGCCCTGCTGGCTCGCGGACACTACGCGTCCCAGTGCGCGCCCGATACCTTGAGGTTTTTTGAGGCGGTTGACGTAAGTAAAGCAGCGAATTTCGCGCGTTCACAGCAACTTTGATCAGCCACACGATAACTGCACCGAGATTGGGTGCGTGCCAGCGGACGCAAGGCAAATCGCGAGTGAAAGCCGAGTTTGGACTCCAGTGAGGCACGCTCTGGGCAGGAATCGCGCTAAGTCTTTGAAAACTTGTGGTGGCCAAGGAAGGTTTTGGATGACATTACACGCTGTCTCTTCCGCTGGCCGGCACGAAGGCTGCCTTCGGGCGGCGTCGAGAAGCAGTGAACGAACTGGAGAAAATGATCGATGTAATGTAAATGGACTCAATTGGACTAGGACGTTGGATAGGTGCTTTCCAGGGCATTGAAAAAATGGAGCGGGAGACCGGGGTCGAACCGGCGACGTCCAGCTTGGGAAGCTGGCATTCTACCACTGAATTACTCCCGCTTTTTCAATGACTTGAGCAACTTGCAAAAACCGTGAACAGCAAGTTGAACAGCAACCGAGCCCATTGTACCAAAGACTGCCAGCGGATCGAGCTGACATTCTGCTAACTCAAAGATAGCAAGATTGTTGCGCTGATTTCTGTCGCTAGCGGCTACAGCTTCGACTACCCTAGCCAGTTGGCAAGCCGATGGAGTCGGGTAAGGGAGCGGCTGAATGTCTGATTCACAAACCACACGGAATGCTCCATGAGACTTTCCAAGCTATCACCGCGCTGGATCGAGAAAGACGGTGAGCGGATAGGACTGATTTTTCTATGCCCCCACTGTTTGGCGCAAGGGGTTGCCGATCCATCACCACTGACTTGTTATTGGAAACCACTTCAAAAAATCGGGGGAGATGAAGCAGACAGTCAATATGGTCTTCTCGCAAAACTAAAGCCCTCTTTCGGGCCGCCTTACGATGCCATCAAAATCTCAGACGTTGTGCCAGCCAAGCGGGGCTACGCGTGGGAAAAAAGTGGTGATGATTTTGACACACTTACAATCACGCCCTCTTTAGACTGCAGTGCATCGGGTCACTGGCACGGCTTTATAACGGCGGGAGAAACAAATTGATAAATGCAGTTACCTTAGGACTGCATCACGGCTTGAGCACTTGAACGATCATCCCCTTCGCCACGTTCCACAACATTTCTGCATCGCCCGCAGATAAGCTGATCCCGTGCGAATATTCCTTCTGTGGGTGAATGTAATTTCGATAGTCCCGCAACACGACGCCGATGTCTTTTGCCGTGGTTGTGATCCATTTCAACTCGTGCGCGACATCAATGAAGCTCTTCAGCATCCAATCTTTTAGTGGCAGGGGCTTCCCGGTGTTCTTGTCCTTCGGTGCCGCCTTCGCCGTAAACACTGGTGCTTGGCTAGGGAGCTGGTTAATTTTTGCCAGCAGCAGCCCCTCCAGAATTCCGCCCATCATTACTGTAGCGCCGAGCGGGGCGCCGGCCTTGACGCACACAACACATTCCTGCCAACGACTCTTTAAGATTGCCTGCATTTTTGGATCAGAAATCAGCGGCGTGAATTGAGGGGCAGGATCTGCGATTGCCGCAGGCGTAGTGCCAGTCACCGGAGGCTTTGACAGATTGATCACATGATCTGTCTGGAGAGCGCCGAGGCGCTTCTTGATGGTCTTAATTGTCTCGATGTATTTGCTCCGCAGGGTTCCCCGCGTTGCGCCATCCAACAATGATCGGTATAAATCATCTAGGGGCTTCAGGGTGTCGCTGCCCACAAAAGTGTCCACGACGCCTCGATGGTTGTTGAACCATGACAGCCCTGTGGCCTTGACAATTTGCTTTTCGTCTTCGGATTTGACCTGCGTGCTCGCCTGCTGTCTCAAAACCTTGCGAAGGCTTTCAATCTCTGCAATCGCCGCATCTATACTGATTTGACCTTCGGTCACGGCTCACTTCTTCTTCCTAGCCTTCTTCGCAGGCTTCTTCAGAGGTGCGCCATCAGGCAGCGTCATCGCGACGAGGTTCTCTCCCACGGAGTTGATAACGAACGTTCCCTTTTCTGCGCCCCGGTCAAGCAAGCCTAAGTTGTGAGCGTTATTCAAGGTCTGTAGCGGATTCCCAAATCTTTCCCGAATGGCTTTGCGAGTGGCCTCTTGCAAATCATCCTTATTAATCGCATCCTTTTTTTCAGATTCCGGCGCTTCAAACTTATAGTAGTAAGCCACCGCGGCCGCGTATTGCACATCATTCCGAGGCTTCTTCTCCAGCATGAAGCTTTTGATATTCGTCGATCCGCTGGGGGATGGTGACGCCGGAGAAGGGGAGCTCGACGCATGGGGCTGCGCTACATAGCCCGAGGATGAGCCAACCGATATCCCAAGTTTTTCGATGGCCCAGCGGAGGATGCGCTGCTGCTCCTCAGGGCTAAAATGTTCTACCGTATCGACAATCGTGCGTACGGCTTCCAGATCGTCCATTTTAGGCGTGCTCATATTTTAAGGAGTTGTGCTGATATTCTACCGGAATTGAATGTCAGGATGGGGCACACCGCGAACAGCATCTTGAACAGCATTCGCAGCGCTCAGAACTCCGTTTTCAAAAACTCGATAAATTTAGTGGTCGAGGAAGGGCTGAGAAAAACGCTATCTACTGTATTTACAATAGAGCGCTATTTTGGGAAGCTGGCATTCTACCACTGAATTACTCCCGCCCTTCGCTGCTCTCAGGACGCCAATCCATTGGGGAGTCCTGCACGCTTGAGGACTCCATTCTCGCACGACCGGAGTATATCACGCAGCCCAACCGATTGACTCTTTAGATAGTGTGTGAAGGTCCCAGCATCGCCGGCAACGCTCTCTGGAGCGCAAACGCAAAACGCTCCCCTAGCGGTATAGTAGGGAAGCGATCACGTCTGAATTTCATTACGGAAAATAAGCTCCTGTGACCAATCGATGCCCGTTCTGTAGTAACTACGCTTACGCTTTGAGCGTTGGCGACGCCTACCAGATGGATTGCCGCTACTGTGACATTCAGGTCGAAATCACCAAACGTGCGTATGCTGCGCGATGCCCCGATCCAGTGGGGGTGCTGGATTACATTCGGGAAAAACTCAAAGTAAGCACTAGACCGCGGGTGGATCTCGCGGACATGAAACGCCTGAGGCAGCCCCTCGCGCCCATACGACCCATCCGAGAGGAAGAGATGAAGATCAGTGACTCGAAGCAGGCCAAAACATCCGAGGCCGAGAGTGACGTGTTCACGATAGCCGCCAAGGCGATTGGAACCACACTGGGAAAGATTGCAGTAAAGACTGGTATCGCCACGCCTCCTGCGCCTGCTGCCCCGGCCCGGAAGAAAGCCGCCGCAATCAAGAAGCCGGTGAAAAAGACGGCAACCCAGGCCAGCGCGAAACGTACTACATCAAAAAAGTCATCGCCCAAGAAGTCGACGCCGAAGGGCAAACAGGGACGATAACCAAAGTACAGCCGTCCCGCTCAGGAGAGGCTGGCGATGATGGCCCGGGTCACGAGTTTGGTATCACTGGGACCCCCCACTCGGATCGAAACGACGCCCGCCTCTTTGGCCGGGTAGTCATTCCCGCCGGGGAACAAAGCGTCGCCAACGAAGATCATCTCATTCAAGGAAATCCCCAGTAGATCGCGCAGCTTGCGGATCCCGTAAGCTTTGTCGACACCTGGCCGCGTCACATCGACGGAGGTGGTTCCTCCCAGCCGCACGGAAAACTCGGGAAGAACAGTTTCCAGGATCGCTTTTATTTTTTGCCGTTTGGCGAAATCCGGATCCCATTTTTCCTTTTCCGCCAAGGGGGCCTGCTGGCCCAAGGCCGAGAAGGTTATTTGGCTACCCCGGTCCTCAATGACTTTCCCCCAGACCTGCTTGGCAGTAAAACCCGCTGTCTCAACGGCTTTCTTCAGGGCACTCACAATTTTCGTTTTCTCTTCCGTCGACAAATCTTCGGAATATACCTTTGTCCAATCTCCGTTGTAGCGGAAGAACTTCGTTCCACAAGTAGGGAGGATGGATAGGTTCGCCAGGATTTTATCGTGAGGAAGGTTGGGAAGCAGTTGTTTTTGGAACTGTGGCCAATCGCCCCCGGAAATCACAGCGACCTTGGCGACGGCCAGGAGGTCATGCAGCAACCCTCCCATCTCGGTGTCCAGCGCGGATTTGCTTTCGGCCAGAGTTCCGTCCAGGTCATAACAGATTAGCCTCTTCACTGGGTTAGCCGTTTTTATCATAACCTTCTTCGTGGCCAGCGAATTGCTACAACCCTGCTGAGCTGAAAACCGTTATTATGCCTGTGCCGACGCCGCAGTCAACACCACCGCGAAAACGATCCCGAATGGCGAAGAGTCCTGTCAACAAACCGAAATCAGACGTCGTGCCTCGCAGTTCGCGTGGGTTTTTCAGCGGACTAGGACCCGGTCTGATTACCGGCGCCGCGGACGACGACCCTTCGGGAATCTCCACCTATTCGGTCACCGGCGCAGCGTTCGGCTACGCTCCGCTCTGGACGGCTCTGTTCTCTTTCCCGCTGATGACCGCAGTGCAGATAATGTGCGCCCGGCTCGGAATGGTGACCGGCCAGGGATTAGCCGGGGTGATTCGCTCCCAGTATTCGAAGTGGATCCTGTGGGGCGCGTGCTTTCTATTGGTCGTCGCCAATACCGTCAATATAGGCGCGGATCTCGGTGGCATGGGCAAGGTGACAGAAATGGTGACCGGCATCAAAGCCATGTACTGGACCTCCTTGTATGGCGTCCTCATCGGGTCGCTGCTGATCTGGTCCACGTATGACACGATTGCCCGAACCTTCAAATGGCTCACGTTGGTCCTGTTTGCCTATGTTGCCGCTGCCGTACTCGCCAAGCCCGATTGGGGCGCCGTGGTGCGGGCGACGCTCATTCCGCATGTCGAAATGTCGAGTGAGTATTGGGCCACGCTAGTTGGAATCTTCGGAACCACTATCTCGCCTTATTTGTTCTTCTGGCAGGCGTCGGAAGAAGTGGAAGAGGAGCGCAAAGAGGGGATGGTGACTCTCAAGCAACGTCAGGGAACCACGCAGGCAGCGTTGAAACAATCCCGCAACGACGTGATGACGGGAATGTTCTTCTCGAACCTGATCATGTACTTCATCATCCTGACGACAGCCGCCACGCTGCATGCTCATGGCAAGACCAGTATCACAACGGCTCAGGACGCGGCGGAAGCTCTACGCCCTTTGGCGGGCAAGGGAGCCTACTGGCTCTTTAGCCTGGGCTTGATCGGAGCGGGAATGCTGGGCGTGCCGGTTTTGGCGGGATCCAGCGCCTACGCTGTTGCCGAGGCCGCCAGATGGCGTGGGTCGCTTTCCGATCGTCCCAAACGGGCTCGCAATTTTTATGTGGTCATCGCGGCCGGATTGGCACTCGGCCTGGCACTCGATTTCGCCGGCTTTAACGCTGTCTCGATGCTGTTCTGGTCGGCAGTTCTGAACGGTGTGCTGGCGCCGCCCCTCATTGTGATTGTGCTGCTGTTAACCAACGACAAAAAGGTTATGGGCGCCCGAAAAAACCCCCGGCTGCTGTCGGTTCTCGGGTGGATCACCGTGGTGGTGATGACGTCCGCCACGGTTGCCATGTTCGCTACCTGGAAATAATATAATCGGTAATACAGATACAGTTTTTCGCGGCTAGAGAAAGGCCCCGATGAGTTACTTTGCCCAAATTCTGACCGGAGCGCAGATCCATAGTGTACTTGTTGATTCCGAGGTGACCTACATCATGTTAAGCAACGGGACGCAGGTCACCATTCGAGGATCGATCGTAGTACAGCCTAGACCTGCAAACGCATCCGCGGCAAGCGCTTCGGCTTAATTTGGAATCCCGCTACTTCTGGTGATAGCGAGGCATGGGCTTATCCGCGTTCGCATAATCGCCCTTAGATTCAGACGTTGACGAGATGTCCTCCGCGCCGGTGTCTTTCAGGATGCGTTCTGCCTTTTCGGTCCACTTGGAATCATCCGCATGGACAGAGAGCAGGATGTTCCCGCTCTTAATACGGCCTTCATAGCGTTTAGCCTCGTACTCGGGGATTCCCAATCCGACCAGTCCGCCGGTGATACCGCCGACAGCGCCGCCGACGCCTACGCCAGTTAGCGCCGCAATGATGGGCCCAGCCGCGATGAGTGGCCCCACGCCGGGAATTGCCAACGCCCCGATTCCCGCGAGCCAGCCCAGCGCTCCACCTACCACGGCTCCCGACGTCGCTCCGGTCGCCATACCCTCAGGTGCCTTCGTGCCTTTCTCATGAGCGAAATCTTTGGTGCCGACGTTTTCTGGCAGTAATACCGAGATGTCGGTGTTCCGGAACCCTTGCGCCTTCAGTTCATCGACTGCGTTCTCAACCTGCCGCCGGGTCGTGTAGAGTCCGAAAACTGCTTTGTTTGCCATCGCGTTAAATCCCTTTCTTTGGGCCGATGAGAAACCGGCCCCTTGCATACAGATCCAGGCGGGAAGCGTTGCGTTACGTCAGTATCGGTGTTCAGCCCTGCTTCCTTTGGAAAACAAAGAAAAACACGGTCAGGCTCAAAGCCGCCAGCGCATAAATGAACGATGGGAACAGCTTCACCAGAGGTATCAGACCCTGCGATAGGCTGATGATGTCGAATACGAAGTTGTAAATCAGCAACGCTGCCGCCAGCAGCGTGCCAATGAAGGCGAACATCGCCGCGCCCTTGAGTGTCATTTGTAGTTGCCCCATGAAGGGATACACGAAGAAGCCCTTATGTTTCATTCGTGTCGCAGGGCGACCAAGGGATCGATCTTCGAAGCGCGCCGCGCCGGGGCGTACCCGGCGATAACGGCTGCGGTGATCAGTACCACGATTGCAGCTGCAATCGACAACGGATCCTCCGGTTTCATCCCAAACAGGAACGATTCCACCAACTTCGAAGTCGTAAGAGCTGCGGGCAGGCCGATCGCAAGACCGACGATCGCTAGCACGAATACCTGTCGTAGCACCATCCAGGTCACACCGGCCCGTTTGGCTCCGAGCGCCATTCGTATTCCGATTTCGTTCGTCCGCCGAGCGACGTTATAGCTCATGGTGCCGTAAAGCCCGACACAGGCGATCAGTAGTCCCAGGATCGCGAAGGCGGTACAGAGTCTGGCAAATACGATCGCCTGGTTCATCGACCGGTCGATTTCTGCAGCTTGGGTCCTTACGTTGGAAAGAGGTACCCGTGCATCTGCTTGGTGGACAATTTCGCGTACGGTATTGACCAGCACGAGCGGGTCGCCCGCGGCGTGCAATGCGTATACCATCTGGGCTGGCTGCGGGAACCCTTGGTCGTACGGGATATACACCACCGGCGGGATGTCGCGCGTGAGGCTGCCATATTTGGCGTCCTTCGTGATCCCGACGATCTCCATCTCGCGCGGGCCTGCGTTCAGCACGAGGCGTTGGCCCAACGGATTCTGATTCGGGAAATTGGCTTTGGCGAACAGCTCGTTGATCACGGCGACAGATGGCGATCCGGGCCGATCGCGTTCATCGAAGTCACGCCCAGCGAGGATCGAAATTTGCATGGTCGTGAAGAACGAGGGTCCGACGGTCAAGATACGGTTGGCCGGATTGGGTTTCGCGCCAAGCACGCCTATGGGGTATCCAAATCCGGCTTCGATCAGCGAGGAATCGGAGAGACTTACGCCGCGCACACCTGGAATGGCGCTGAAGCGTTTTCGCAAGTCGCCGTAGAAGGCGGATATCTCGGGATCTTGATGACCTGCCGAACGTGCGTTCAGCTGGAACAGCAGGATATTCTCGCGATTGAAACCAAGGTCGATGGATTGCAGATTGGACAGCGTGCGCAGGAAGAGTCCCGCTACGACCAGCATCAGGAGCGAAATGGCGATCTGACCCGCCACCAGGACTTGGCCTAGGCTCACGCGCCAAAATGTGTGCGGTGCGCGCGGCTGACTGCCTCGAAGTTCCTTAAGGGCTGGAATCACATCGACGCCCGTGGACTGCATCGCCGGAGCCAGGCCGAACAATACGCCGGTTAGCAGCGAGAGTGCCGCCGTTACTCCCAGCACGTGCCAGTTTAAGTCGGCATGTACCGTAAAATTTGTCGGGCCGTTGACTAACAGCAGCGTAAGGAATCGGATGCCCCAGGTGGCGAACAACAGTCCCAGAACGCCGCGATGATGCCAGCAGGACGCTCTCGGTCAGCAGTTGCCTCACGATGCGAGCACGGCCTGCGCCCACGCTGAGCCGGAGTGCCATTTCGCGCTGTCGCGAGGCAGAACGGGCCAGCAGAAGTTGGCGATATTGGCGCACGCGATCGCCAGAATCAATCCCACCAGAGTTAACAATACATAGAGCGGCTTCGAGTACCGACGGCGCAAAGCGTCCAGCCCGCCGCCACCTTCTTTGATCGCCAGCTCGGGAAGATCTGCGCGCTCCTGGTCATTGGTGGCGGTGCTATCCACCCATTAGTGGAAGCACCCAGCCCACGTCGCTTGAGCTTGGGCGATGCTCACGCCCGGACGCAGACGCGCCATTATCTCGATCCAATAGACGTTCTGGTTGAGATACCATCCGCGGGCAGTGGCGCCCAGCAGGAGATTGGCATGCATCGGAAGATAGAAATCCGGAGCGATGCCGGGATTGACGCCGAAAAATTCGGGTGGCGTCACTCCTACGACCGTGAAGGGAATGTTGTTGATCAGAATAGATTGGCCGACGGCTTGTTCTGCTCCACCAAAGCGGCTTTGGCTTAAGCCGTAGCTAAAAATCGCCACGGATTCCGCTCCCGCCCGGTCATCGTCGGTAACAATCAGCCGGCCGGCCGCGGGGGGAACGCCGAGACCCCGGAAAAAGTCGCCTGATATGAACTCGCCGTTGGCAACGTCGGCTTGTCCTTTGACATACAGATTGAAGGGAGTCGGTTGGTAGTGGGCGAACACGCTCGTGAAGACCGAGTCGTCTTTTTGGAAGAGCTCGAAGGCTGCGTAAGGAAAAATGCCGCTGACGTACCTCTTATGAGGATCGTTATAGCTACTTCCGGACCGTGTGTGGACTCCATGCATGACGGAGATCGAATGAGGAGATTCTTCGTCGCGAGCGTTGCTTTGCCAGGTCATCATCACCAGCGATTGGGGATCCTGCACGGGCAGCGACCGCAGCAGGATCGAGTCCATGAAGCTGTAAATCGCCGTGTTCGCTCCGATTCCCAGCGCGAGCGATAGCGCCGCCAGCGCAGTCAATGCCTTGTTGTTGGCCATCGTGCGCAGGGCGTATCGAAGATCCTGCCCGAGTTGTTCCCAGAAGGTCCATGTCCACATGGCGCGGCTATCCTCCTTCAGCAAAGTAACGTTTCCAAATTTGGGCTGGCCGGAAAGCGCGGCGTGATGCTCCATTTCCTCGTCGAACTCCGCCTCGAACTGGCGCCGGCGGAAGTAATAAAGCAATCTTCGGAAAAGGCCGTCCATTTTATTCGTGCCGCAGAGCCACCATGGGATCGATCTTGGAAGCACGACGCGCCGGAACGTAGCCCGCAATCACGGCCGCGGAGATCAGTACCACGATTGCGACTGCTAGCGCCATAGGATCATTCGGCTTCATCCCGAACAGAAACGACTCCACGAGCTTCGAGGCTGCGAACGCCGTGGGAAGGCCGATCGCGAGGCCCGCAATCGCGAGCACGAACACCTGCCGCAGGACCATCCAGATCACGCCGGCGGGTTGCGCGCCCAGGGCGATGCGAATGCCGATTTCGTTGGTTCGCCGGGCGACGCGGTAGCTCATGGTGCCGTAGAGTCCGACACAGGCGATCACCAGTCCCAGGGTCGCGAAGGCAGTGCAGAGCTTGGCAAAGATGATCTCCTGGTTGATCGCCTGATCGATTTGCGCCGCCTGGGTCTTCACGTTGGAGATGGGCACGCGGGCGTCCGCCTCATGTACGATTTGACGCACCGCGTTGACGTAGTTCAGTGGATTACCGGCGGTGCGCAGTTCGAAAGTCACTTGGCTCACCGGACCGAAAGCGCCTTGATTATATGCAATGTAGACCACCGGCTGGTTGTCGTTCTTTAGGTCTGCATATCTGGCTGTCTTCGATACACCAACGATTTCCAGGTCGTGTGGTGGTCGTCCGAACAAACTGATGTGCTGGCCTAAAGGATTTTCATTGCCGAAGGCGGCCTTGGCAAATAATTCGTTCACCACGGCAACGACCGGGGAGCCTGGCTGGTCCCGTTCCTCGATTTCCCGCCCGAGCAGCATGGGAATCTGCATGGTCGTGAAAAAGCTCGGCCCGACCGGCAGGACGAGGTTACCGACTTGCGGCTCTCCCCCAGCGGTGATGATCGTACCCATGGAGGCGCCTCCCACCAGTGGAACCCTCGAAAGCGTCGCGGAGCGTACCCCGGGGATCCCGCTGAATCGCTTCTGCAGGTCCGCATAAAACGTGGCGATGTCCGCATCCTGGTGGCCGGCCTGCCGCGCGTTCAACTGGAATAGGAGGAGATTCTCGCGATTGAATCCAAGCTCAACCGTCTGAAGGTTGGTGAGAGTCCGTACGAAAAGTCCGGCCGCCACCAGCATCAGCAGCGAGATGGCGATCTGCGACACCACCAGGACCTGACTGAGGCTGACGTGCAGGAACGAACGCTGGACTTGTTCGCCCGCCCGCGCCTCCTTGAGAGCCGGAATTACGTCGACGCGCGTTGATTGGATCGCGGGAGCCAATCCGAAAAGGCCGCCCGTAAGAACAGAAAGTGCAATCGTGACGCCCAAAACATGCCAGTTCAATTCCGCGCGCAGAGTGAAGTTCTCCCGTCCGTTTGCCAGCAGGGCGGTAAGGACGCGAATCCCCCAGGCAGCGAACAGAATACCGAGCGCGCCTCCCAGCGACGCCAGCAGCACGCTTTCCGTCAGAAGCTGCCTTATCACGCGCCCCCGTCCCGCGCCCATGCTGAGCCGTACCGCCATTTCGCGCTGTCGGGCGGTCGCGCGGGCCAGCAGCAGATTCGCGATGTTAGCGCAGGCGATCGCCAGGATCAGGCCGACCAATGCCAGCAACACGTACAATGGCTTAGAATACTGCCGCCGCAGGGCGTCTAATCCTCCGGCTCCTTCCTTGATCACGAGCTTGGGAAGATCGGCCCG
Source organism: Bryobacteraceae bacterium (assembly GCA_025980665.1). GTDB lineage: Bacteria > Acidobacteriota > Terriglobia > Bryobacterales > Bryobacteraceae > Palsa-187. The sequence goes on along the minus strand of JAICXC010000088.1, from coordinate 1,280 downwards.
TTCGCCGTCATTGCTGGCCGTGCTCGATACCCATTGCTGAAATTGCGGCGCCAGGGTTGCTTGCGCTTGCTCCATACTGACTCCGGGGCGTAAGCGAGCCATGATCTCGATCCAATAGAAATGCTGATCGAGGTATGAGTTGGCCGAAAGAATCGGGCCAACCTGCAGCAGTAGGTTCGCATGCATGGAAAGGTAGCAATCTGGGAGTGCCCCAGGATCGACTCCGAAAAACTCTGGCGGAGCCACTCCAATTACCGTGAAAGGAACGTTGTTGATGAGGATGGATTGCCCCTCGGCATTTCCCGCGCCTCCGAAGCGCCTTTGACTGAAGCTGTAGCTGAGGACGGCGACCGCAGACGCTCCCGCTTTGTCATCGTCCCCCGCTATCAGGCGTCCTGCCGCAGGAGGAACGCCCAGGCCCCGGAAGAAGTCTCCGGATACATATTCCCCGTTGGCCACGTCTGCTTGACCTTTGATGGTTAGGTTCAACGGACCTGCCCCATAGTAGGCGAAGATACTAGAAAAGATCGAATCGGACTTCTGGAAAAGCTCGAAGGCGGGATAGGGAAAGACACCCCCATTGAATCCGGTCTTGGGGTCGTTAAAAGAGCTACCGCTGGTGGTCATGCTGCTGTGCATGACGGATTCGCGTTTCGCCGGTTTGCCTTTGGCTTGACTAGGCGAAGCGTTGCGTGGCTGAGAGCGCGTGTTCAGCATCACCAGCGATTGGGGATCCTGCACCGGCAGCGACCGTAGGAGGATCGAATCCATGAAGCTGTAAATCGCGGTGTTCGCTCCGATTCCCAACGCGAGAGACAATGCTGCAAGCGCTGTGAACGCCTTGTTGTTAGCCATCGTCCGCAGGGCGTAGCGAAGATCCTGCCCTAGTTGTTCCCAGAAGGTCCAGGTCCACATGGCGCGGCTATCCTCCTTCAGCAAAGTGACGTTTCCAAATTTGGGCTGGCCGGAAAGCGCGGCGTGATGCTCCATTTCCTCGGCCAGTTCCGCCTCGAACTGGCGCCGGCGGAAGTAATAGAGCAGTCTTCTGAAGAAGGCGTCCATATCAAGCCGTTTGGATCACCCGCGTGATGGCAGCCATAACCTTCTCGAATTCGGCGATTTCAGCCGCCAGTTGCTTCCGCCCTTTCGGCGTCAGCGAATAGAATCTTGCACGGCGGTTGTTTTCCGATTGCCGCCACTCTCCGATCACCCAGCCCTTGATCAACATTCGCTGCAGAGCCGGATATAGCGAGCCCTCTTCTACTTGCAGGACTTCCTTC
>JAICXC010000018.1 GCA_025980665.1 Bryobacteraceae bacterium | reverse complement strand
GTTCGCACGCCCCAATCATAGCTCCAAGTATGGTGGATTATTTGACCGGCAAAAGAGCGATCTTCGCGTCGGGCGGAATACCGCGGATCACGGTGCGGGCCGGAAGATTCAAGGGCGTCTGGAACAGGAACGGATGCCCGAACTGCATTTTGTAGTCCCGCAGCCACAATAAAGGCTGGATGGTTCCATCCGGGAGCTGCGCCGTGATCTGGAACGAGCCTTTCTCGGGGACCTGCTCCGGCCACAACCCGTCTAGCGTTAACGCGCGTGTCAAGGCGAAGTCGCCGCCGATACTGAGCTCGCCTTTCGAGTGGTGGAACTTTTCCGGCTCGAGCGATTTGGGCGGCGGCGGCATGTCTTTTGGCTCACCTTCAGGTACACCACCGTCGGTCCAGCTCACGATCCGTTCCATCTCCTCGGGCGTCAGCGCCTGATCGTTGCGGAATTCGCCGAATCCCTTGATCGCGCCCCAAGGCGGCATGCGCCGGCGCAGAATTTCTTCCTTTATGGCGACGGCCCACGGGCGTGCATTGGCGTAGGTCATCAACGAGAACGCCATGCCGCCAGGATGATGGCAGGAGGCGCAGTGACTGTTCACAATGCGGGAGATATCCCGGCTAAAGGTTATCGACGTAGTGATGATGTCGTGCGCTTGCGCTGCGAAACAGACAGCCAGTACGAGCAAGCAGCGACGCATAAACCATCCCCATTATAGGACTGATATCATCTATATCCAGGTGCCAGGAGACCAGGATCCATGTTGAAATTCGCAATCGTGCTGTTCGTCGCTTCTTACGCGATGGGGGCCTCGTGTGAGAGCCTGAGCTCGCTTTCTATCCCTCATTCGACGATTGTCGCGGAGTCGGTGGCCGCGGGAGCGTTCGCGCCACCGGCGCCGGCGGGCGGAAAAGGCAAGGCTCCTAAAGCCGGAGGCGGCGACGCATTCGGCAAGCTGCCGGCGTTCTGCCGGGTTCAGGTGACCTCTAAGCCTTCAGCCGATTCCGACATCAAGATCGAATACTGGCTGCCCGTTGCCGGCTGGAATGGGAATTTCGAGGCCAATGGAAATGGCGGCTACACCGGATCGATCACGGCCAACACCCTGGCGACGGGAATGCAGCGCGGCTACGTCGCCGCGATGACCGACACGGGTCACGAGGGCGGCAGCGCGAGCTTCGCCATGGGGCATCCGGAGAAGGTGATCGATTTTGGATACCGTTCGACTCATGAGATGGCGACCACGGGCAAGGCGCTGATCAAGGCATTCTATGGGCGCGAGCCGAAGCACTCGTATTGGAACGGCTGCTCGGCGGGCGGCCGCCAAGGGCTGATGGAAGCACAACGGTATCCGGAAGATTTCGATGCCGTAGTCGCCGGTTCGCCGGGCCTTAATTGGACTGGCCGGTCGACCCAGGCTGTGTGGATCGCGCAAGCCACGCATAAGGAAGAGGGCAGCGCGATTCCGGCTGCAAAATTTGCGGTCATCCATGATGCCGTGCTGCAGGCTTGCGACGCCCGCGACGGAGTCAAGGACGGTGTTGTAGATGAGCCACGGAAATGCAGCTTCGATCCAAAGGCGCTTGAGTGCAAAGGCGCCGACGCTGCTACGTGTCTGACGTCGGCGCAAGTGGAGACGGTACGGAAAATTTATTCCGATGTCACGAATCCGCGCACGAAACAGGTCATCTTCCAGCGCCACGAACCGGGCAGCGAGATGGGATGGAACACCATGGCCGGTCCGAATCCCATGGGTCTGGGCTTGGACCTGTTCAGATACGTAGTTTTCCAGGACCCGAATTGGGACTATAAGACGATGAACTTCGACGCCGACATGGATCGCGCGTATAAGGCTGACGCGGCGATGGATGCGATGAATCCGGATCTAAGCGGGTTTATTGCGCGCGGTGGAAAGATGATCCAGTATCACGGTTGGGCCGATCCACAGATTTCCCCGGGAAGCAGCGTGGCCTACTATCAAAGCGTCGTGGAGAAGCTGGGTCCCGCGAAGGTGCAGCAGAACTATCGGCTATTCATGGTGCCCGGCATGGCCCATTGTGGCGGCGGCGACGGCACGAGCACATTCGACATGCTGACCGCGCTCGAGCAGTGGGTAGATACGGGCAAAGCACCGGACCGGATCGAAGCCTCGCGCATTCGCAACGGTCAGACCGATCGGACGCGTCCGCTGTGCCCCTACCCTCAGATCGCGAGCTACAAGGGCTCGGGAAGCACGGATGATACGGCAAACTTCGTTTGCAAGGCGCCGTAAGGCCCAGTCTTTCCTGTTCGTTGGTACGGTAGTAGGCTAGTATGGAACCGCTCCGATGACCAGACCTACGCTCCTATTCACGAAGCTTCTGTTCGCGCTCGCGGTGTGCGCCATCGTTCCGGTTTTCGGCGCCTCCAACTGCGAACGCCTGACGGAACTCAAACTCAGGAACACGACCATTACCATGGCGCAGACGGTCGCGGCAGGAGCCTTCAACTCACCGCTACCGCCGCCTAAGGGGAAGCAGCCTCCGTCATTCCGGAACGTGCCGGCGTTCTGCCGCGTCGGGGCCACTCTCACACCTGTCGGCGATTCCGAAATCAAGATTGAGGTCTGGCTGCCCGAATCCGGATGGAACGGAAATCTGCAATCGGTGGGGAATGGAGCTTGGGCCGGGACCGTCAGTTATCCCGCGATGGCCACTGCGCTCACGGCGGGATACGCGACTGCCAGCACCGACACAGGCCACACCGGTGGCAATCCGGCGACGTTCGTTCCCGGACATCCCGAGAAGGTGATCGATTTCTCCTATCGCGCAGTGCATGAGATGACGTTGGCGGCCAAGGCGATCATCAACGCACGATATGGGAGCAATCCGAAATACTCCTACTGGAATGGATGCTCCACCGGAGGACGCCAAGCGCTGGTGGAGGCACAGCGTTACGCCGCGGATTACGACGGAATCGTCGCGGGGGCGGCGGCCATCGATACGACGCATCTCCAGGGGGCGCAGGTGTGGAGCGCTCAGGTGGTCCACAAGGACGAAGCTAGTTACATCCCGCCCGCGAAGTACGCAGTGCTCCACGCGGCGGTCTTGGAGGCATGCGACGAACTTGATGGCGTCAAGGATGGCGTTTTGGAAAATCCAACTAAGTGCCATTTCGATCCGCAAAAACTGCTGTGCAAAGACGCGGACGCTCCCTCGTGTTTGACTGCGACGCAAGTGGAAGCCGCGCGCCAGCTCTACGCCGGCCCGCGAGATTCGCGCGGGAAGTCGCTGTTTCCGGGTTTGGAGCGCGGCAGCGAAACCGGTTGGGCGACGCTTTCGGGCACGAAACCCATGGCGCTCGCGGATGAGACTTACAAATTCCTGGTGTTCAAGGATGCTAATTGGAATTATTTGAACTTCAATGCAGAGCGTGACATCGCGACGGGGGATAAGATGGCGGGCGCGCTGATGAATGCGATCGATCCGAACCTGAAGCCGCTTTTCAGCCGCGGCGGAAAGGTGCTGATGTATCACGGCTGGGCCGACCCGGGAATCGCTCCACACAATAGCATCAACTACTACAACAGCGTGATCGAAACGCTGGGAAAATCCGCGGTCTCGAATTCGATTCGTCTGTTCATGGTTCCGGGAATGGGACATTGTCAGGGTGGAGACGGCACCAGCACGTTTAATATGATGGACGCCGTCAGTGCGTGGGTCGAGCAACGTAAAGCGCCGGACCGTATTGAAGCTTCGCGTGTGCGCGGAGGCAAGACCGACCGTACGCGTCCGCTGTGCCCGTATCCTCAGGTGGCTGTTTACAAAGGCTCGGGCAGTACCGATGAGTCGGCGAATTTTTCCTGCAAGGTGCAATGATATGCGATCGATTTTAATCCTAGCGATGGTAGCTGTGCCCGCATTTGCCCAGATCGATTTATCGGGTGAGTGGAATCCCGTGTTCCATGAGGATCAGCCGGAACGCATCCCCGGTCCTGAAATTGGCGATTATCTAGGGCTTCCGATCACCGACGCGGCGCGCATGCGTGGGGACATTTGGGATGCAGAAATCCTAACTCTGCCGGAGCATCAATGCAAGCCGCATCCGGCCGACTACGGACCGCGCGGACCGTTCAATTTGCGGATCTGGAAGGAAGTGGACACGCCGACGCAGCAGATCATTGCGTGGCACACGCACGGTTCATGGCAGGCTCCCGAGCGAGCCATCTATATGGATGGACGCCCACATCCGCCGGAGTACGCGGCTCACACTTGGCAGGGATTCTCGACTGGGAAATGGGATGGCGACATTCTTACGATAACGACAACGCACCTCAAGACCGGTTGGATCCGGCGCAATGGTATCCCACGGAGCGATCGCGCGACTTTGACCGAGCATTGGATCCGGCACGGAGACCACCTCACCTGGGTCAGCATTGTGAACGATCCGGTGTATCTGACCGAGCCCTTCATCCGCAGCACGGATTTCGTGCTGGATCCGCATCAGCAGATCGATCCGTATCCGTGCGAGTCGGTGACGGAAGTCCCGCGGCCGAAAGGCGAGGTGCCGAGTTTCTTGCCAGGAACGAATCCCTTTCTGCAAGAATTTGCGACGAGGCACGCGATCCCGGAGAAGGCTGCTCGCGGCGGCGCGGAAACGATGTATCCGAACGGCGGCGCGCCGGCGCCGGCAAACCGTCCGGTGCCGGTACCGAGTTTGATGGACGACGGCGAAATCCACATCCTGCCCGTGCAGGGCAACGTTTACATGCTGGTCGGCGGGGGAGGAAATACAACGGTTCAGGTGGGCAAGGACGGCGTTCTCGTCGTCGACACCAAGCTGGCACGGCAAGCCGATAAACTCATCGCGGCCATCCGCAAGATTTCCGATAAGCCGATCCGGTATATCGTCAACACCAGTGCCGACGCGGATCTTACGGGTGGGAACGAAAAGCTGGCAGATGCGGGCCGCACCATTACTGGCGGCAACGTGGCCGGGTTCAACGCGGCTTTCCCCGCGACCATGATCGCGTACGAAAAGGTGGGTGCGCGGATGCGCGAAGCCGGCGCGCCGCCCGCGGGCTGGCCGCAGGATACCTACTTCGTCGACGGCAAGGATCTGTTCGTGAATGGCGAGGCCGTGCAAGTTCTTCATCAGCCATCCGCGCACAGCGATGGTGACAGCCTGGTTTTCTTCCGACGGTCGGACGTCGTGAGTACCGGCGATATTTTCGTGCCCGACCGCTATCCGGTGATTGATGTCGCCCACGGAGGCAGTATCAACGGAGTGGTGAATTCGTTAAACCGCATTCTCGACATCACCGTGCCCGCTGAAAAAGAGGAAGGCGGCACCATGGTGATCCCCGGTCATGGACGGCTATGCGATGAAGCCGACGTGGTGGAGTATCGCGACATGTTGACGATTCTACGCAATCGACTTCAGGATTCGGTGAAAAAAGGGCTGACGCTGGAGCAGGTGAAGGCGGCGAAGCTCACGCGGGATTACGATCCTCTGTACGGACCATCGGACGCGTTCGTGGAAGCAGCGTATCGGAGCCTGGCGGCAATAGCGAAGAAGTGATGCTCGTTTAGCCGTGGGATTGGCGATATAGTATGATTCATGCTCTCTCGACGAACAATGCTTCTCGCACCTCTGGCGGCCCCGCTGGTTGACGTAATCCCCGTGTCGGCGGCGCCCGGAAAGATGGTTCTGAGCATCCACCAGACCACCTCGCAGCGCGCGGGGTATCGCAAAATTCTGGAAGGCTGGGCCAAAGCCGGCATCAAATACGTCGAGATCACCGATCGCGTCCTGGACGACTTCCTGAAGACCGATAGCCTGGCGGCCGCCAAGAGTGTGATCACCGATAACGGGTTGACGATGGTTTCAGGCGCCTCCGTACTCCAGGATTTCTGGAACAAGAATGCGGGATTGGCCGCGCAGATGGAAACCTGGAAGAAGCGCTGCGAGCAGTTCGCATCCTTAGGGTCAAGTAAGATTTATTGCCCCAGCACCACCAGCCGCAAGATCACGGAGGAGGACTACAAGGCCGTTCCTGACGCCATCCGCGAAGCCGGCGATGTGGCCAAGCAATACAACCTGATTGGCATGATCGAATTCGCGCGCAGCTCGACGTTGATCGCGACGCTGACCACTTCGCTAAAGGTGATCCGGGAAGCCGGGCATCCCAACGTGCGGCCAATGCTGGATTGTTATCACTTCTGGTCGGGCATGGGCAAGTTCGAGGATCTGGACATGCTCAAGCCGGGCGAGCTCGCGCACGTGCATTTTAATGACACACCGGACGTTCCTCGGGAGTTATTGGCGCAACAGACGCGCGTGATCCCAGGCGATGGCGTCGCTCCGTTGGTCCGAATCTTGAAGAAGCTGGCCGAGAAAGGCTACGATGGTGCGCTTTCCGTCGAGCTATTTCTACCGGAGCTGCAAGGCGGCGATCCCCAAGAGGTCGCGAAGCAGATTCGCACCAAGTGCGAAAAAGTGATGCGTGAGGCGAATGTTCTTTAAAAGAGCTGTACCGCTGATGCTGTTCGGCGCCGTTAGCGCCCCTCTGTTCGCCGCGGCGAACGATTGTGACCGAGCTTGCCTGAAAACCACCCTCGATCAATACCTCGCCGCTGTGATTAAGCACGATCCAGCGGCAGCTCCGTTGTTTGTCGGATTTCGGCAGACGGAAAACGCTGTCGTCGTGCGGCCTGGCACAGGAGTTTGGAAGTCGGTCACCGGGCTCGGGAAGATGCAACGCCGCTACCTGGATCCTGTCAGTGGCCAGGCGGCCTACTTCGGGATCGTAGAAGAAGGCAGCAATCCGGCGATCGTCACGGTGCGCGTGAAGGTCGAGAATCGAAAAATTACGGAGGCCGAATGGCTGATCGCACGCGATGGCGATCCGGGACTCAATGGACCTGCGACCCCGACGCAGAGGTCTGGTAACGTCTTCAATCCGAATAATCTCACGGCCAATCCTCCGCCCGAAAGGATCGTGCCGAAAGCGGATCGTCTCTCGCGCGAGGCGTTAGTCGCGATTACCAATAGCTACTTCGATGGACTGACCACGCACGACGGATCGATCATCATGGCGCATCCTGGATGCAACCGCTTGGAGAACGGCCAGGCAATGACCGGAGCCGCCGCGGGCCGTGCGGGAAAGGCTGGGGAGCCGCCGGGCGATTGTACTTCCGGCTTGACGAATTTCAGCGCTGCGCTGGTCGCGGCCCGGCGGTACCCGGTGGTGGATGAGGAAGCGCAGGCGGTGCTGGCGATCGCGGTGTTCGTCCGGCGCCCTGGCGTTACTACACGAAGGAACGTGTTCAGTGAATGGTTTTTCATTGATAACACTAAGATCCGCAACATTTACTCGGCGATGTTTTACCCGCCTCCGGATCAGCCCGTGCCGAACTGGCCGCCGTATAACGGCAACTGGCCGCTACCGGCTTCCTTAGCACCGCCGGCGCAATCAAAACAATAGCCTGAAGGCGAACTGCAACTGGCGCGAATCTGCGCACTCGAAATACTGCCGAAGTTCGGCGTGAACGCGGTTCGGTTGGGGATATTGAAATTTGGGTGGTTGAGCAGGTTGTAGGCTTCCGCGCGAAACTGCAGCCGGACAGGCTCTTTGACCAGGATGTCTTTTTGCAGCGAGAAATCGAATTCCTCCAGAAAAACTGTGCTGAAGTGCATTCACAAACACAAGCCGCTGGTCATTGCGCCTGTTCAGCGATAGAATTTCTAGGACAACCGAGGATAGGAGAACATCCATGCGCTCTACGTTGGTAGCGGCCGGCATTGTTGCGATTGTCGGGGCTGCCTTGTTGACGGGCTACTTCGCGCCCGATGTGGAGGCTGCCACTGGATCCATTCCCCTCAACTGCAACCGGGCGTGTCTCGAGAACCTGGTCGACCAGTATCTGTCCGCCCTCGTTGCGCACGACCCTAAGCGCCTGCCGCTTTCAAAAGACGTCAAGTACACCGAGAACAGCCAAGTTATCGACCTTGGCGATGGGTTCTGGAAAACCGTGGAGGGCCGAGGCAAATACACGCACATCTGGGTCGATCCGGATTTCGGCCAAGTGGCTTACATGGGAACCATGCGTGAAGCGGGTGGCCCCCTACTGATGAGCTTGCGACTCCGTGTCGAACTGGGCCGGATCACCGAAATCGAAAGCGTTTACTTTAGGCCCGGCGGCGGGGGCCCGAACAACATCGCTGAAATGGACGCTCCCCATAAGCCCGAGGATTTCTGGTTCAAGTCGATTCCCCCGGCCCAACAGATGTCTCGCCAGGAATTGATCGCGGTCGCTGATGGTTACTTCACCGGCCTCCAGCATAACGACGGCAAGGGGATCAATGGAACGGGTACTTACCCCTTCACCAACGATTGCTCACGCATCGAGAACGGCAGTCTCACCGCGGAGGCTCCTCCGCGTAATCCCCCGCCGGCTGACGGCATCGACGCTTTCGCTATGGACTGCATGGCACAATTCAAACTCGGCTATTATTTCGTGGTCCAGAACATCCACGGCCGCCGTTATCCTGTGGTCGACCGCGAGCGAGGCGTGGTCTGGTCTCAGGTCGTGTTTGATCAAGGGACCGTGAACAAAGGTATTCTCTCCGATGGCAGGCCCTACGAATTCAAGGGCTTCAACCGGCCTTCGAGCATCCTGGTGACGGAAGCATTTCTGATCGAAAACGGCAAGATCCGGCGGGTGGAGATGGTCGGCACTACCGCGGCTTATCATATGAATTCCCCCTGGCCCGGCGGCTTGAGCGGGAACTAAAGGACAATACATGAAGCCAATTGCAATTCTATTAGGCTGCGCGATTTCCATATTCGCGCAGCGCCCGTCGAATCCAGCATTGCTGGTGCCGCAGGAAGCGCCGCTCTTAGACTATGTGGCGGTGCCGAACCCGCTGCCCGTCCCCGACGCGGCCGCGATGGGAGCGTCCTCGGATGTGACCTTCGATTCGAAGGGTCATCTATATGTCCTAAGCCGTGGCGCCAAGCCGCTCACGGAGTTCGACGAGAACGGCAAATTCATTCGCGCTTTCGGAGACGGCTTGTTCACGCGCAGCCACGGCATCCGCATCGATAAGGACGGCAATATCTGGGCCACCGACGTTGGCGCGCACACTGTCCTGAAGCTCAACCCGCAGGGCGAGGTCCTGATGACCCTCGGCACCAAGGGCAAATTCGGCGCATGGGACGAAGCCGCCGGCGCGCGCCTCTTCAACGAACCGAACGACATTGTTTTTGGCAATAACGGAGATCTATTCGTCACACAGGGCCACACGCCCGGCGCCGGACGCGGCGGCAGCCTGCAAGGCCAGAATCCCGGCGTGCTGAAGTTCGACAAGACCGGCAAGTTCATCAAGTTCTGGGGCGGGAAGGGGACTGAACCTGGCAAGTTCGACGTTGCCCACGGAATCGCCATCGACTCCAAGGGCCTGCTGTGGGTGACCGACCGCGAGAATCAGCGAATCCAGATCTTCGATCAGGATGGAAAATATATCCGCGAAGTGAAGTATGCGGGATTGCCGTGCTCGCTGGATATCGGCAAACAGAACATCTACATGGTCAACGGATTTACAGGTCAGCTTCTCAAGCTGGATCTGGACGGAAAAGTTCTCGCCGCGGTCGGGAAACCGGGACCGGCTGGGACCTGGGGCGAGTTCGGCGAAGCGCACTTCATCGCGGTAAGCCCCAAGGGCGAAATTTACGTCGCCGATTCGGTGAATCGCGCGGTGCAGAAATTCGTAAAGAAGTAATGAAAGAGGCCGCCCTTGTGCGGAGCGGCCCCTAGCCGTTTCAATCGGTCTTAATGGGAATGCCGCCAAGCTTCGGACTGGGTATGCTCGGTCCGCAGAGAACTGGGGGCGTTTGGATTGGCCCCTTCGTCCACTCCGATCCCCAAACGATCGACCAGTTCGCCTCCAAGCCATCCCGTCACCAGTGCTAACAGGACGCCGATCACGGCTAGGGCGAAAGTGCTTGAGCTTGGAATCAGGACGTCCCTCCGCAAGTACCAACTAATCAGGAACAGCAGCGTGACCACCACGTTTCCGATACCATGCCAGTTGGCAACGGAGTTGGCGCGGGTGTTCGCGGGAACATGGAGCCAATCCAGGAAACCGAAAATGGCAGCCAGAAGGGCGCCGATGATGCCCGCTGCCAGCATGTAGTAGGAAGCAATCCCGAAGTTCACCTCGTTGCGGCTGAAGTAGAGGATGTCAAAAATTACCGATGTGGCCAGCAGGCCCAGCGGGAATACAATCAACATCTGGTGAATCGGATGCCCGAAAGCTTTTGTAGTCTTGCTCATACGGAAACCTCTTCCCGATAAGGGTGCAATTTCGTTTCCAAATTAAGAAAGGGTGGAATAAAAAGGACCGCCCGTTGCCGGGCGGCCCTTGAAAACAAATGATGTGCAATCGACAGGCTCTGCGCCGTGAAGCGCAATGGCCGCTGCGCGAGTGGCTAGAGCGCACAGCGCGCGGCGTGCTCCTTCGGTTGAAGTTGCTCACGCCGCGCTGCGTTGTGCGCGATTACAGCTTAGTAGTCCATCCCGCCGGGGCCACCGTGCTCCCCACCGGGCATCGGAGCAGCCTTCTTCTCCGGGATCTCCGCGATCATCGCTTCGGTGGTCAGCATCAGTGCGCTGATCGAAGACGCGTTCTGCAATGCCGACCGCGTTACTTTGGTCGGATCGATCACACCCGCCTTCACCAGGTCTTCGTAATTCGCCGTGGCCGCGTTGAAGCCAAAGTTGGATTCTTTGTTGGCTCGGATTTTCTCGATTACGATGGCGCCTTCATAACCGGCATTGCCGACGATTTGCCGAACTGGCTCCTCGCAAGCGCGCCGGATGATGTTGATGCCAATCTGCTCGTCGGCTTCCGACTTGAGCCCGTCCAAAGCGGATGCCGCGCGCAGGAGAGCCACGCCGCCGCCCGGAACGATGCCTTCCTCGACCGCCGCACGAGTTGCGTGCAGCGCATCCTCCACGCGAGCCTTCTTCTCCTTCATCTCGGTCTCGGTGGCCGCCCCGACTTTGATCACCGCGACGCCGCCCGCGAGCTTGGCCAGACGTTCCTGGAGCTTCTCACGATCGTAATCGGAAGTGGTCTCATCGATCTGCGCGCGCAACTGCTTGATGCGCCCTTCGATGGCCTTGCCTGCGCCTGCGCCGTCGATGATGGTGGTGTTGTCCTTATCCACCGTAATGCGCTTGGCCCGGCCCAGGTCCTTCAACTGGACGCCTTCCAGTTTGATGCCGGTCTCTTCGAAAATGGCCTGTCCGCCGGTCAGGATGCCGATGTCTTCGAGCATCGCCTTGCGACGATCGCCGAAGCCGGGAGCTTTCACAGCGCAGGCATTCAGTGTGCCGCGCAGCTTGTTGACCACGAGTGTCGCAAGAGCCTCGCCTTCCACTTCCTCGGCGATCACGAGCAGCGGTTTGCCCGAACGCGCGATCTGCTCCAGTACCGGCAGCAGGTCCTTCATATTCGAGATTTTCTTTTCGTGGATCAGGATGTAGGGATCTTCGAGCACGCACTCCATGCGATCGGGATCGCTGATGAAATAGGGCGAAAGATAGCCGCGGTCGAACTGCATACCTTCGACGGTCTGCAACTCTGTCGACATAGTCTTCGACTCTTCCACCGTGATGACGCCATCCTTGCCAACCTTCTTCATGGCTTCCGCGATGGTGTTGCCGATGGTCTCATCGCCGTTGGCGGAAATCGTGCCAACCTGCGCGATCATATCGCCGCTGACGGGCTTCGAGAACTTCTTGACCGCCTCGACCACTGCGTCGACGGCCTTCTCGATGCCGCGCTTCAGGGCCATCGGATTCGCACCCGCGGCGACGCTCTTCACGCCTTCGCGGTAGATGCACTGTGCCAGGATGGTCGCCGTGGTGGTGCCGTCGCCGGCGATGTCGGAGGTCTTCGACGCCACCTCGCGCACCATCTGCGCGCCCATGTTCTCGAGCGGATCCTTGAGTTCCACTTCCTTGGCTACCGTCACGCCGTCCTTGGTGATGGTCGGCCCGCCGAACTTCTTCTCGAGCACAACGTTGCGGCCCTTGGGGCCCAGCGTCACCTTGACCGCATCGGCCAGTTGATTCACACCGCGCAGGATCGCCTGACGGGAATTCTCGCTATATACAATTTGTTTTGCAGCCATAATTTTGTCTCCTGATTACAGAATCCTTAAGCCGACTTCTTGGCCAGTTTGGGGGCGTCGATCAGAATCCCGAGAACTTCGTCCTCGCGCATGATCATGTACTCGTTGCCATCCACTTTGATGTCGGATCCCGAGTACTTTCCGAACAGAATGCGATCGCCGGCTTTGACATCCAGCGGAATCAACTTTCCTTCGTCGGTGCGCTTGCCCTGTCCAACGGCCACAACCTCACCCTGTTGCGGTTTTTCCTTGGCAGAATCGGGGATGAATAACCCACCGGCCGTCTTGTCTGCTTCTTCCTCGAGCCGTTTGACCACGATCCGGTCGTAAAGCGGGCGAATGTTCATAGTTCAACCTCCATCTGAGTATTTTGCGTTTGAGAGAATCTCGATTAAATGAGCCCCGGCGGACTGCCGCAACCCATTTAGTATTATTAGCACACTCAGTCGATGAGTGACAATGGAAGCCCGTAACTTATTGATTTATAGTAATTTGTCTGGTGGATTCCGAAAGTAGACGTAGGTGAATTTCGATTCGCCGGACTGGAAAAAGGTCAGGAAATTTCTCACCCCACTCGATCAGGACGATTGCGTCATGTTTGGACATGCGATCGAAGATCTCCTCTAGGCCCAGAGTGGCCACTTGTCGGGGCGTGTCCAGGCGGTACAAGTCGATGTGATAGGCACGTCCGCCTCCGTATTCGTGGATGAGAGTGAACGTTGGACTGGTGACCTCATCAGGCTCGGCGGCGCCCAATCCGCTAAGGATGCCCTTCGCCAGCGTGGTTTTTCCCGCGCCTAGGTTGCCGATCAGCAGGACTATCGCGCGCTTGGGTAGTTCGCGGGCGATTTGGCGACCGAGTGCGATCGTTTCTTCCTCAGAATGAGTTTCAAACGATTTCACGAATCGCCTTCGGCTCAGGCGATCTCACGAATCGCCTTTGAGAGGTAATGCAGCAAGTCAGTAGCGATCAGGCACTGTTCGGTCAGTTCCTCGGCTCCGAGCTGGCCCGCGCGTCCGTGCAGCCAGACGGCGGCGCGCACGGCCGTATCGATCTCACCGGGAAATTGTGCGATGAGGCCCGCAATCATGCCGGTGAGAATGTCGCCAGTGCCCCCGGTGGCCATGGCTGGCGAGCCGCTGGTGTTGATCCAGACATTTCCGTCGGGGAGCGCGATCAGCGTGCGATAGCCCTTGAGAACCAAGCACACGTTGCGCTCTTGCGCGAAAGTACCGGCGACTTTCAGGCGGTCGCTTTCGCTGACGCGCTCGACTCCCAGCAATCGCGCCATTTCACCGGGATGCGGAGTCAGCACGGTTTGCGAGCCACGTCCCCGGAAATCGGTACCCGCGATCGCGTTCAGTCCGTCCGCGTCGATCACCATGGGGATGCCCGCGTCGTTCATTAGTTTAGGAACAATCTCTCGCCGGTCGCCCAGCCCAGGACCGACGGCCAGCACGGTCATCCGCTCCAGCGAAAAGTTATCGAGCGATGCCGACATCAACTCGGGCGCGAGGCGCCAGGAATCGGAGCACGCGACCGTCACCAATCCGGCGCCCGCGCGCAACGCTGCTAATCCCGCCATGGCGGCGGCTCCAGACTTGCCCGGCGCTCCGCCGACTACCAGTACGTGGCCGAAATCGCCTTTGTTCGATTCTCGTTTTCGAGGCCGGAACAGATGCCGGAAGTCGCCAGGACCTGAAACTTCGAGGCCTCCGGGGATTAGCCATGGCGGGCTGCCGATCTGCGTGACCACGAGCCTTCCAATACGGTCTTCGGCACCGGGTGCCAAGTAATGCTCCACCTTCGGAGCGGTGAATGTCACGGTAATATCCGCGCGCACACAATCGCCGCCCCCGCCGAGGCCCGACGGCAGATCCACGGCTACGATTCTGGCTTGCGGGAATTCGCGCGTCGCTGCAATTAGTTCAGCCGTGCGACCCGTGGGCGGACCCTTGAGCCCCGTCCCCAACAGTGCGTCGACCACGACGTTTACCTCGCGGCGCTCGCGCAGTTTGGCCGGAACTTCGAATACCGGATGAATACCCAGCTCGACCAAGCGTCGCAGATTTTGCGCGGCATCGCCGGTGAATTCCGCCGGATCCGCCGCCAGCACGACGCGTAATCGCTGGACGTTGTATTCATGCAGAAGGCGCGCAATTGCCAGCCCGTCGCCTCCGTTATTGCCCTTGCCGCAGAGGATGACGACGCTCTGGCGGTCAATCGGGTCGAACTCCCGAACCAGTTCTTCCACCACACGATGGGCAGCGTTTTCCATCAACGCGATGCTCGGAACGCCGTCTTCAATGGTGAGGCGATCGACCTCGCGCATTTGCTCAGCCGTGAGAACTCTCATGCGCTGATTCTCATACGCGTGCAGCTCCCATAAGAAGCTGTCCGAGCTTTTGCAGGTTGCTGGCGTCTCCCATCGCGATCAGATGATCCCCGGGCGACATCTTCACCTCGGACGAAGGATTGAAGAACATTTCGCCGTTGGCTTTGCGAATGGCCAGAATGACCACGCTGCTCTTGTAGCGGGTGTCGACGTCGGCCAGCGTTCGCCCGGCGAAGGTGCTCTGATCGGTCACCAGCACCTGTTCGATCTCGACATCTACCCCTTGCTGCTCAGTGAAATCAAGGAACTGCAGGACGTGCGGCTTGAGCATTGCCCGAGCCATCCGATGGCCCGTGGTGTTGTAGGGTGCGAACACGAAATCCGCGCCGGCCCGCCGCATCTTCTGCTCGGAGGACTCTTCGGCGATTCGGACGGAAAGCTGCAAATTTGGATTGAGCGTCTTGGCGCTCAATATAACGAACAAGTTGTCGGCGTCCGACGCGAGCGTAGCGATCAATCCTTTGGCGCGAGCGATTCCCACGTCACGCAGAGTCTCGTCACGGCTGGCGTCGGCCAGCACCGCCAGCATACCGGCTTTGATCGCGCGGTCCACCCGGTCCTCGTTGTTGTCGATCACCACGAAGGAAGCACCCGCCTTTCGCAATTCCGCGGCTGCGCCACGTCCTACCCGGCCGAAACCACAGAGGATAATATGGCCTTCCAGTTTGTCGATCATGCTTCTAACACGCCGCTTTCCGAAATATTGGTTCAGCTCCAGCTCGATGAGTGTCTGGGTCATCGCGCCCACCGCCAGAAAAATCGTGGTCACGCCGAACATAATGAGAAATGAGTTGAATACCCGTCCGGCATGGCTCAACCCGCGGATTTCGGCATACCCAACCGTGGTTACGGTGGTCAGGGTCATGTAGAAGGCATCGAACACCGGATAGTGTTCGATCCACATGAAACCAATGGTTCCGCCCGTTAGTACAAGCACCAGCGCAACCGCAATCAGCACCAGCCGGTTCCGCAAATGCCCCATTGCTTCTATATTAGTGCTTAGTTACCGCCCCCTTTTTACCAGTCATGCAAGCCGTGTTCCGAAAAAAGTACTTTCCTATTTTCGGTCCTGCTTAAAGGAAAGCCCTTAGACGTTCCTCGAGCGTTGGCAAAGTAATTGCCTAGTATGGCCGCGAGCTGATCATCAGCTGATTTTGAAGAGAAGGAAGAAATTGCATGAGAACCATCGCCACCCTCGGGCTAGCATTCGGCATGTTCGCCGCCATTGGTTATGCGGAGAACTACACTGGGAAGCTAATCGACGCTTCCTGCCACGACCAAAGCCAAAAGAATCCTGCGGATGCAAAACAGAATAGCGAATTGGCGTCCTGCGCGGCCACTGCGTCGACCACCTCATTCGCGATTCAAACGTCCGACGGAAAAGTCTACAAGCTGGACGCGTCTGGTAATGCCAAGGCAGCGACTGCCATGAAGGGCAACCCGGACAACAAGAATGCCACGGCCACGGTATCGGGAACCATGGAAGGTCAGACCGTGAAAGTGGACTCGATTAGCGTTCGGTAGCCGCCGCTACCGCATAGGGACTTAACGGTCCGAACGTTGGCGCAGGAAAACCCGCCGGAGCCCGGATAAGCCCCACCGCCGCCAGGCCCGGCGGGTCTTGCGCGTTTTTTGAGGATGTTTGAGGTATGTCATGAAGTTCCTCGCACTGAGTATGTTGATGTTTGGTCTATCGGGATTCGCCCGGGGCGACGTGCTGCGGCTCCGCAATGGGACCGAGTTCGTCGGGCGTTACATTGGCGGCACGAATACCCAAATCTGGTTTCAGCGAGATGGCATGGTTAGCACGACCGAAGTGATTCCGACCAGTCTAGTGGAGGCCTTGAAGTTCGAACCAAGCGGGGCGAACTCGGCTGCCGCTCAAGTCTCGCCGACGAAGAGCTGGATGGACTACTTTAGAATGGTCTTGGCTACAGCTTGGTTTCCATACTCGTCTTCTACACGAACGGCTATGGTTGCTTCGCCGAGCGGACGATTGAGCGCTACGCGATAGTCATGCTGTGCTGAGTCAGTAAGGCGCGTTGTCGGTTCAACGATGATCCAGTCGCCCCCGTTCACTGAGTACTCGGCCTTGCCTAGCACCGAGAGGGCGTCTTTGGCGTGAAACTGCACTGACGACCCGGAGACGTTGCAGCAGGTAAGCTCAGGCGGAGTGTTGTCGATCAAAAACGCATCGCTTTCTCGTAATCCCATCAAAGCCTGGTCGGGCGGATTCGCGGGCGCGTCGGACGCCGTGATGCGAAGGATGTATTTGCCGTCCGGATAAGCAGTTGAATCCCAACTTATGTAGTGTTCGCGAACCTTGTCGCGGATCAGCTTCCATGTCGTCTCATTTACGCCCCGGATCTCGACTTTGAACTGGAGCATGTCGCCGTTATCGTCTTCCGCCAGCCAGCGCGCGCCGATCTGCCCCTTAGCCCAGGTCAATGCGGGCGTGCTGCCTGCATCCGAGGAAGTTGGCGAGGAAGGTGCGGGACGCCGCTGGATGGGTGGAAGAGTCAAGGGAGGGTTTGCCGTGGTTGTCTGTATGGTCGGAGCGGGAAAGCGATAGTTGGGCGGCGTGATTTCCACTTGGGCTACCACGGGAGCCACGTTCTTCATCTGATACGCAACCCCGACCTCGGACAGTTTGGTGTTGCCGTTTAGCGTCGCGCGAAATTGCAAAAAGCGCGCAGGGGGAGAACTTACGCGGCCCTGATTTAGCGGGGTCCACGCGCTCCAGTTTCTCTGCGCGCGGCCAACATTGCCGGAGCGCGTTTCGAACGTGGTCCCTGCCTGAGCCTCAGGCTCCTTGTTGATGCGGCCCCAGTAAGAGAATCCGCCTGCGTCGAGAACATCGCTTTCGAAAGTTCCTGAAGGTTCCAACTCGGGCCCGATCGCGATCACCTTACCAATATTTCCAGTCACCGCATACAAGCGGCCTTCCGGTGCACACAGCAGTCCCGTGATCTGCGTCGGTTCCACATTCAGCAAACGTGTATAGGAATAGTCGCTGTCGATCCGGTAAAGGTTGCCACGATTTCCGGTTCCCGCCAGGAGTCGTCCCTGCGCATCGAAAGCCAAGGCGTATACCAAGTCCTGGGCGTGGCTCCAGATCCGGCGCGGATATCCGTCGGGTTGAATACGATAAATTTCCGAGCCTCCGCTAACGGCCTGCGAAGAGAGCATGGGAAGCGCCACCGGCGACGGCGACGGGCCCACGATCTGTACCGTCCCGGGCGGGGCGGGAACCGCCGCGGCAGGCACAGGCGGCGCTCCCACGGCCGCAGGGGCCGCAACAGGAGTCGTCGATCGATTCCCCGCGCCCGACGCATAGACCGCGCCATCCGCGCCGACGGCTACCGCGGTGATTTCTCGCTTGGGAGCCTGATACAGAACAAAACCTTGGCCTGCGCCGCCTGCGGGTGTCACGCGCATAATCAACCCGCTCGGCTCGGTCCCGACGATTAAGTTATCTGCTGCGTCCAGTGTCATGGATCGCGCGTGGGCCTCTTCGGTGCGGAAAAATACCGATCCCATACCGGCCGGCGTCACGCGATGAATCTCGCCGCGATCTCCGGTAGCGACGTATAAATCGCCATTCTTGGCAAACGCCAGCGCCCAGATATATTTGGTCTTAGGGTCATAGAACACCTCCGTTTTGCCGGATGCGTCTACACGATAAACCTTCCCATCTGGAGATGTTGCTGCGTACACGCGATCCTGCCGGTCGATGGCAATCGCCTGCACTGCAATTCCGTCCATCTCGGCCAGCAACTTTCCTTGGCCGCGAGTGTCGATCGCGAACAGCTTGGCTCGCGATCCGCCCAGGCTGCCCCCGCCAGCGTAAAGGACGCCCTTGGAGTCGCGCGCCACAGCCCAAAGAACGGCGGTTGACGAATCGTAAACTTCCCTCAACCGGGGAGCCACAGACAGTTGGCCGTCGCTCGAAAGCGATAAATGCTGAAGTGTTCCCTGGTCGAAGTCGTCC
The DNA here is from genome assembly GCA_025980665.1 of Bryobacteraceae bacterium. GTDB lineage: Bacteria > Acidobacteriota > Terriglobia > Bryobacterales > Bryobacteraceae > Palsa-187. The sequence goes on along the minus strand of JAICXC010000018.1, from coordinate 34,708 downwards.
ATCGAGCCCTGTTCCCAGGTCTTGGTCTCGACCGCGATGGCCAGCGTACAGACACAAAAAAGCGCGCAAACAACATGAACCGGTCGCATGGGAGTTTTGATCTACCGAACTCTTTTATCTGACGACAATCGGGAGCGAGAAGCTTCCAGTGACCATCTGATCGAACGGGATGGAAAGTTCTTCCTCCGCGCTCTCGGCGATACCTGTTAAGGCGCGCCCCGCGCTCCGTTGGCTTTGAAGCACGTTCAGTACCGAAAGTGGCAGGGCCGGTAGAGTCTTGTCCTCCGAGTAATACGTCGGGCGGCGCTGGACCACTGACACGTACAGCCGGTTGTTGCCCCTTTCCTGATTGAGCAACGAAACCATCTCCGGTAGATCCAGATATCGATTAGAAGAAACGGCCGAGGTTTGCAGGCGATTCAGGGTCACCGCATCGCTCAGCAGAATGCGATGTTCGCCCTTGGGCAGATCCGCGGGGATTTTCACGATGATATTCTGCTCAATGCGCTCGCCCCGATACGGTCGCAGGAACACCTTCACGGGAATCTCGGTACCCGCAGTCACTTCGGCGGACGGCGTCCAGGCGGTGTCCACGGACATGATCCGGCGATCCGGCAGCAGATCCACGGTACACTCCACCTGCTTCAGATTCGGTGTAGTGATGTTGTTCTCGAACAGCCGCGTGAACTTGTCGCCCCACCATGCGCCCACCATCTGAGGTACAGGCGCCATTGCATCGTTGCCCGTTTGCACCGTGGATACATGGAGCTTCTCGCTGCCCGCAAGTTGCACGTCGCCGCTAACGCGATAGGTGATCTCGTCGGCGAATTCGTTCATCTGTTGCAGGGAGTTCGCCAGTGTCATGTTCATCAGCAGAGGCGTCCACTTCTGATGCACGAACACACTGAAATTCAGATCCTTCTGGCCGATCACCGTGCCGCCCGCGCCCAGTGAGCGCACGCGCACATGAACCGGAACCGTGGGAGCTTCCGCGCCCAGCTCGCCCATGATGCCGGTATAGCGATCCTGTTTTAGCGCCCCGACGACTTCAGTCGCGCTGCCGAACTTGGTCGGCTGATAGCTAGAGCCGAACACCATCAGGATGTCGCTCTTCGCCATGGGCATATTGATCGGACCCAGGTTATAGAAAGGATGTCCGAAGGCCAGCACGCGCTTCCCGTCGTTGTACGTCACCGTTCCCATGCCGGTGGCCGACATATCTCCCGACACCAGGACGCCGCTGATGGCTTCGCCCGGGTTGAGCGACTTCTCCCATCCGGCGGCGGGTTTCGCCGATAGATTCCCAGCCGAAGCGCCGCCCTGCACCGCAGTGACGCCCATCTGCGAGAAGACCGGTTCGAACTGTTTCAACACGGCCGTGCTGAAACCGGAGAACATCATCGGCGTGCTGATCGGTTGTACGCCGGAGGAAAGCAGACTAGCTCGCTGGTCATTTGATAAGCCCCCGGGGACGCCCGGCGCGTCGAGAGCCTGTGCGACCTTGTCCGGCGTCCGCGCGTCGGTAGGACGGGAAGTATCGAATTCCTGGATCTCGAGCATCGACTCGATCGGCGTAATACCGCAGATCGCGTCGGGCGAGAAAACTCCCATGCGCAGGGAGATCGCGCCCATCAGTTTCCCATCGAAATATACCGGGCTGCCGCTCATGCCTGCGGCGACCCCGGTCACTTTGCCCTTGCCGCCGAGCTTACAAAGGATCACATCCTGACGCGGCCCGAGGTAATTCTTCCAGACGCCGACGATCTCCACCGGCATCGCTTCCGGCTCAGTTCCTTGGAAAACGGTCCAGGCGGTGGCCTGCATCCCGGGCTTCACGCTCTTTAGTGGAAGAATCTCCACTTTGCCCGCTCTGGGAGGCGCCATATCTGCGCCCATGCACACACTAGCGACGGCTAGTGTGGCAAAAACCTGCCACGTCTTCATCGGGGTACCTCTGTGTCTCTATTATGTAACAGACGGAGCGGGATGTTTAGCCGAACAGCCGCCCCAGCTTGGTTCCCGCGCGAATGATGGTTTCCGTACGCTCCGGACCAGTCGAAATCGCGCCGATCTCGACGCCCGCGCGCTCTTCCAGAAACTTCAAATACGCTTGCGCCTTCTCGGGGAGGTCTTCGTAACGCGTAATCCCCCGGGTCGAGGTCTGCCAGCCTGACAGCTTCTCATATAGCGGTTCGATACTTTCGACTGACCGGTACGTCGCGGGCATGTCCTCGACTTCCTTGCCGTCCAGCCAGTATCCGACGCACACCGGAATCTTGGCGAGCTGATCCAGCACATCCAGCTTGGTGATGAACAGCGAATCGAAGCCGTTGACCATCGCGGTGTAGCGCAGCAGCGGTACATCGAACCAACCGCAGCGGCGAGGGCGTCCGGTGACCGACCCGTATTCCTTACCTTCGCGGCGCAGCAGCTCGCCCGCTGTATCGTTGGTCTCGCTCGGGAAAGGTCCCGTCCCCACGCGCGTGATGTACGCTTTGGACACTCCGATGACGCTCTGAATTTTCGTGGGCGGCACACCGAGGCCGGTGCAGGCTCCGCCAGCCGCCGCACTCGAAGAAGTGACAAAGGGATAGGTTCCGTGGTCGATATCCAGCATAGTGCCTTGCGCGCCTTCGAACAGCACGCGTTTTCCCGCGGCCATGGCGTCCGCGAGCAGCCTCGATGTATCGCAAACCAGCGGGCGGATCTGAGCTGCAAGCAATTCCGTCTGGCAGCGAATGGCGGTGTAATCGATGGGCCCCTCCAGCTTGAAGGTGTCGGCCAGGGTCTGCTTGTCTTCGGCCAAAGTATCGTAAAGTTCGCGGAAACTTGCGGGATCGTACAAATCCGCGATACGGATCCCCCGGCGGCCGATTTTATCCTCATAACACGGTCCGATTCCGCGCGCGGTGGTGCCCAGCGGAATGCGGTTTTCGCGTGCTTCCGACATCTTTTCCACCAGCCGGTGAAACGGAAAGATCACATGCGCGCGATTGCTGATCCGCAATTGCGACTTCACGTCGATCCCGGCGGCTTCGAGCATGGCCATTTCCTCGGCCAGAGCTGCCAGATCCACCACTACGCCGTTGCCGATCACCGCGGTCACGCCCGGCCGCAGAATTCCGCTGGGAATCAGCTTAAGAATGAACTTCTTTTCGCCGATAAATACGGTATGCCCGGCGTTATGCCCGCCCTGATACCGGGCCACGATATCGAAGCGTTCGGCCAGCAGATCGACTACTTTACCTTTGCCCTCGTCGCCCCATTGGGCGCCCAGGACGATTACATTATTCATTTTGATCGCGCACGATGAACTCCGTGCTCCAGCGCACTATTGTAGCAATGAAGTATTCAAAATCCGTTACTGCGCGGAGCGGCTACAATAGCTCTGATGCAGCTTTCCGATATCTTCCTCCAATTAGGCGAGGAGAACTTTAACAATCTGCTCCGCAGTATTTCGATAGGCCGCCTGAAGACCTATCAGCTATACGACCGCGTGAAGACCGTCCTGTATCTCAATAAGCTGAATTCCGAGACGCTCCGGAAAGCTGCGCCGCGAATCTGGGCGCGTATCGGCGAACACGACGACGAGTTCGCTTCCGAGGTCTCGCAAACCATCCTGATTTCGCACCTGGATATGATCCGGGCCGTGCTGGATTACCAGGGAATCCCGCACGAAGACGGATTTTTCGCCAAGGATGCTGACGTCGCTGGCTACCTGAAGGAAGGCTGGCAGCAGCAGGTCTGGGAGAAATTTCACGCGGTGTATCCCGGGCCGGCGCTGCTATTCTATATCAATCACCTGGGCTGGGAAATCACCAAGGCCGAACAGGTGTTCCAGCCTGCTGCATGAAGGAACTTTTCGAAGCCGCGCGCGCCGGGGATCTTGCGCGCGTTCAAGCCCTGGTGGATGCCGATCCCACGCTGGCCATCTTTGCCGCCGCGATTCTGGGAGACATGCCGCGCCTGGAAGAACTGGTCACGGGAAATCGCTCGCTGGTTTCCGCGATTAGTACCGACGGTTGGACACCGCTGCACTTGGCGGCGTTTTTCGGGAAAGTGGACGCCGCGCGTCTGTTGTTGAATAAAGGCGCAACTGTCACCGCGCTCTCCACGAATCAGATGGCCAACACGCCGTTGCACGCTGCGGCTGCCGGCAAACATCCCGATATCGTCCAGCTTTTGCTGGACCATGGCGCCAACGCGAATGCTCGGCAACACGGCGGATGGGCGCCGCTGCACTCCGCAGCTCAGAACGGCGATCTGGAATCCGCACGCGCTCTGATCGCTGCGGGGGGCGATGTATCGGTTCGCGCCGATAACAACCAGAAGCCTCTCGATCTCGCGCTAACCGCGGGACGCCAGGAGATGGTCGAGTTCCTCGAAGCCATTGGAGCGAAGCTGTAGCCGTGTCGCCGGAACAGATCATCTCCGACCTGCATGCGACGTCCCTTTCCGCGCTCGAACAGGCCACCACGCTCGATGCTCTCGAAGCGATCCGCGTGGACGCGCTCGGACGCAAGGGCAAACTCGCCGAGGTGAGCAAGACTTTCGGAAAGCTCGCGCCGGAGGAGCGGGCGCGCGTCGGCAAGCTTCTCAATACGGTGAAGCAGGATCTGGAGACGCGTTTAGACCAGCGCAAGACCGCGCTCGACTCAGTGGCGATCGACGTTCGCCTGGAATCCGAATGGGTCGATCTCACGGCTCCCGTTCCAGGCATTCGTCCTGGCAGCCTGCATCCGATCACGCACGTCCAGCGTGAGCTCGAAGAGTTGTTCGTGTCGCTGGGATTCGCGATCATGGACGGCCCGGAGGTCGAGACCGAACACTACAACTTCGACGCTCTCAATATTCCAGCCGATCATCCCGCACGCGACGCCCAGGACACGTTCTGGCTTAAAGACGGCCGTCTACTTCGGACGCACACGTCGCCTGTGCAGATCCGGGCTCTGGAGAAATTCGGTCCGCCGCTCAAGATGATTGCTCCCGGGCGAGTGTTCCGCAACGAGGAAGTGGATGCCTCGCACGAGCATACTTTTTATCAGCTCGAAGGCATGATGGTGGATCGCGATGTTTCGGTCGCGCACCTGCTGTACTTTATGAAGACACTGCTCTCGGCGATTTTCCATCGTGATGTCGCGGTGCGCCTCCGGCCTGGATTCTTCCCCTTTGTCGAGCCGGGATTCGAGCTCGATATTCAGTGCCTCATCTGCGGAGGCAAAGGCTGCCCGGTATGCAAACATTCGGGCTGGGTGGAATTGCTGCCCTGCGGCCTGGTGAATCCTGCGGTCCTGCGTGCTGGCGGCGTTGATCCCGAGCAGTGGAACGGCTTCGCCTTCGGATTGGGACTTACACGTCTGGCGATGATGCGTTACGGCATCGACGATATCCGCCTATTCGCCGGCGGCGATCTCAGATTTCTGAGGCAATTCTAAACAGCCATGAAATTTTCCTACAACTGGCTGCGCGATCTAGTGGACCAACTTGACACGCCGCCGAGCGAGTTGGCTCAGCTCATCACCATCAAAACCGCCGAGTCGGAAGGCGTTGAGGCGCACGGCGATGACTACGTCATCGAAATTGATAATAAGTCCCTCACGCATAGGCCCGACCTGTGGGGCCACTACGGCATGGCGCGCGAGGTGGCCGCGATTCTGGGCCGCAAGCTGATCGATCCGGTTGAGCCCCAGGAATTTCCCGGCAGCGCTGCGGTGCGCGTCTCTATCGAGGACCATGCGCTGTGCCCCCGCTACTCCGCGCTAGTGTTCGACAACGTCACGGTCAAGCCGTCTCCACAGTGGCTGCAGCAGCGGCTGGAAGCCGTGGACTTGAATCCCATCAACAACCTCGTCGACGTGACGAATTATGTGCTGGCGGAACTCGCGCAGCCCATGCACGCCTTCGATGCTGCGAAGCTCCAGGGGAGTGAAATTATGGTCCGCCCGGCGCGCGCTGGGGAAACCATCAAAGCGCTGAACGACGAGACTTATACGCTCAATCCTTCCAATCTGGTGATCGCCGATTCCGCTGGGCCGGTGGCCATCGCCGGCATTATCGGCGGCGCGGACAGCGCGATTTCGAATTCCACTACGCGGATCGTTCTGGAAAGCGCGAATTTCAATGCGTCGAGCGTCCGCAAAACCTCGTCCCGGCTCAGACTGCGCACGGACGCTTCTATGCGCTTTGAGAAAGCGCAGGATCCGGTGAACACCATTCGTGGTCTGGAGCGGGCCTTCGCTCTGCTTCAGGAAGTCTCTCCCGGCGTCCGCCTGGTGGGTGGACTGGCCGACAACTATCGGCCGATTCCGGTGCTGCCCCCGGTTGTTCTTCCCCTCGACTGGCTCAATCGCAAACTCGGACGGGCCGTCCCCGAAGACGAGGTGCGCCGCATTCTCGAATCGCTCGAATTTCGCGTGGAAGAAATCGCTCCGCGCGTCTTTTCCATGTTTGTGCCGACTTGGCGCGCCACCAAGGATGTAACCATCAAAGAAGATCTGGTGGAAGAAGTCGGACGTATGATCGGCTACGATTCCATACCCCCCGTGGCTCCGCTGACGCCCGCGCGCGTTCCTCCCGCCAGCCCCGAGCGCGAATTTCACTACAGTGTTCGCCAGATGGCTGCGGCACAAGGTTTCACCGAGGTCCACAACTATTCTTTCATCAGCGAGGACATGGCGCGCGTGTTCTCCGTCGATGTGTCGGCGCAGGTGCAGGTTTCAAACCCGATCGTGTCGGATCAGAACCTACTGCGGACAAGCCTCCTGCCGGGCATATGGAAGAACATCAGAGATAACGCGCGCCACTTCGATCGGTTCCGCCTGTTCGAGATTGGCCGCGCGATCCACCCCGATGGGGAAGTGCCCCGTTTCACCGCTGCAATGTTCGCTAAGGACGATGGCGCCTCCGGCGTCTTCGAGCTCAAGCGTCTGGCCGAATGCCTCTTGCCGGGTGTCTCCGTGCGGCCGGCAGACGCCACGCAATCCTACGAGCATCCTCGCCGGACTGGTGATGTTCTGTGCGGCGAGACCAACGTAGGGCGACTGTTTGAGTTCCACCCAAAGATGGTCGAAGGCGGCCGTGCCGCCGTGCTTGATTTGGATCTGACACGCTTAATGCAGCTTCAGCCGACTCCCGAGCGCTATCAGCCACTGCGACGTTTTCCTGAAAGCGCGTTCGATCTCTCAGTCGTGGCGAACCCGCGCACGCTGATCGCCGATATTCAGTCGGCTCTGGAAAAACTCGCGGGAGACGCCTTGCTCTCCATCGTTTTCCTGCGGGAATTCGCTTTGCCGGACGGAGCCCGCAGCCTGTCCTACCGGCTCACCGTGGGCGCCCCAGATCGGACGCTATCGGCGGAGGAAGTGGGCTTGGTTCGCACGCGAATCATCGAGGGTATGCGTTCGGCGGGCTACGAACTCAGGCTGTGACGTCACTGCGCCAACATTCCGAATTCCCGGAGGAGTTCAGAGTTCACACCGTATAGCCGGATCCAGTACACTCCCTTTTTCAGCGGCTGAGATAGGGTCGCCATGAATTTCCCGTCGATATCGGATACCCGTCCCTTCCAGATGGGGGCCCCGGCGGCGTCCACCACTTCGAGGCGGTATGCCCCTGTGGGCACTAGGTCGGGCTGGTCGATACTCAAGCGGAGGGGTTTGCCGGTGGGCGCGGAAGCCAGGACGCTGGAGCCGCGCAGGGAGGAAAGGCTCACTGGAACCGGAGCGGAGAGCTCTGGGGGGTGTGGCCAAATCGCCACGAGCGCCAGAATGACTAGCGCCATTGGCGCGAGTTGTGTTCTGTTGGGAAGGTTGGGGAGAAAGCCCTTCCAGGGAGTCGGCTGGTTAGCCGCGATCTTCAACGCCGCCACGAACGAGTCGGTGCCGGCTACGGTGTTTTGACAGCTCTCGCAGAGCAGAAGATGCTCCTCGACCTGCGCCAGGAAGGCTTCCGGAAGCCGATAAAGTGCGTACTCTTCGAGGACTTCCTCATTCGGATGAGTCACGAAACATTTAGTCGGGTCCAGCACAATTCCCATAACGGAGCATCAAACGAGAGCCACGTTTCAAAGTAGAACGTCGTTTCCTTAGTGGGACACACTCCTTGAAGTTCTCAAGAAAACTGAAGGCCGGCTTTTGTGAATCAGCTTCTTTCTTCCCAGCTCGCCAAAACGAGCTTTCGCGCGGGATTTCAGAAGGCGAAATTGGGTCTCCGTCAGACCCATTTCTGAACAGATATGGTCCTGACTCTGCTCATCAATGTAGAACCGCGTCAGGATCTCTCGATCTCGCTTCGAAAGCTCTCCCAGGACTTGCCGGATGAGCCCTATTCGCTGGCGGAAGATCGCAGCCTCCTCGGGATTTCCCCGCGGATCGACGACTCGGACTGTGGAATCGAATTCCGCCTGTTCGCGGCGGTTGTGGACGACTTTGTCGATATGGGCGGCCACCTGGCGCCGGACGATCGTCCGGACGAACCCCATCAAGCGCTCTGGTTCGCGCAACTCCCCGCGTCGAATCGCTTGCACTACGACCACAAAGGTGTCGTGGACTTTGTCATCCAGCTCCTGGGGTCCTAGTTGCCGGCACAGATAGAACCGGATTCCGCGTGAGAACAGCTGATAAAGCTCCTCCATCCCATCGGTCTTCTCTAAGCGAATGCGTTCCACCAGCTCCACCCAGCCGGCATTCACGTCCGCCATCGCCTCGGCTGGTGCGCCCAGCACTCGGTCAGTTTCTACGAGTAACGGCGTACCCAACGGCGGCGCGAGCGAGCCGACTGCCACGGCTGCTGCCGCAGCCGCGATTTCCAGTGCTGTCAGATGGACCGGCGCCTGATCCGGCTCGGGCGGCGGGTTGGGCGCCACAACGGGCGAATAAATTCGGCGGCTTGCACGGATCATCGTCCACCTCCTGTCACCTGGAACGCCGCCCAATAGGAGGGTGCGGCCTGCCAGGTTCCTGAATGAATTTGCTCCACTTGACTGCGGCGTAAGGCTTCGGCCGCTGAAGTGGTGCGCAGATGTTGATAAAAAGCCGGAATCAGATCACCATTCGCATCCGGCACAGGCCAATTGGTTGCGACTACAGCTCTTGCACCTGCAGTCATCCATGCTCTCGTCAGTCCCAGCAATCCGGCGCCCTCGCGAATATCGCCCGTTCCGGTGGCACACCCGGTCATCACGATGAGCGCGCCAGGGACGTGTTGCATCCCGACCTCGGAAGTCGACAAGAGACCTGGACTTCCACTGGCGTCCAGCGAAAATGCCAGGAACGCCTGCTCCGGGTCGGTCGTGGAAGTCAAGACATGCGTCGATAAATGGATGGTCAAAGGGGACGCATTGAGGGCATCGAGAAAAACATCGCGCTGCGCGGCTCTGCCTTCCAGGATTTGTACGCGCCGGGAGGGTCCGGTATCGGCTCGCCAGGTTGCGGAACTGCGCTCCAATTCCCGGCCGCTGTTCACCAGCCGGTTCAGCTGGCCATGAATCGCGTCATCATGCCATGCCCACGAGGTGTCCGGCTCCCGGCGAGGATCCGCCGAGTTATAGATCGGGTCTCCGACGCCCAGATATCCACCAGCTGAGCCGGCGTCCCGGGTTAGGAAAAGAGCTCCTGGAATCTCCTGCGTCGAATGGTCTTGCGCAGCGTAAACCGGCTGCCCGTTTTCGAAGCGGCTTACCAGCGCCGCGAAGGGAAGTTCGAACAGCACTCCATCCAGCGATAGCAGCCAGGAGGTCTTACCCGCGTCCTCTGGATCGAGTGAGCCAAACAGTCGTCTATAAAGATCAGCGCCCAATTTATCTCCTGCCGCTTGGTTTTTGAGGATCACTTCTCGAAACCGCTTCACGTCCTCGTGAACCTCAGACTCGGCCGGGACTCTGTGTAGCTCTATGCTCCTTCGAGTGACCGCCCAAAGATACGATTCCTTCTTGCCCAGGTAAAAACTGAGTAACAGTTCACGTTCACCTAAGCCCTGTTGAATATCAATAAGTGAACTCCGAGTGCGAAAGTTCTCGGGCAACGTCACGGGAACTCCGACCCCAGCGGTTGATTCCATTTCGGTAAGTTCCAATTGGAGACGTTCCGAAGTCGGGCTTATCGCTCCGTCAGAAGCCAAATTACGGGCTTCTTCCTGGTTTAAGCTTCGAAGCGTTTCCCAATAGGTTAGGGGGAGTCTCTTCTTCCATACAGGCGCCAATTCCCGGCTTTCCCGCAGGCTGGCCGCGCGATTCGCCTCCAGTGCCACAAAGGCCTCTATGGCCCATGCCCTATTCCCCGTGCGCAGTGCCTGACGCGCAGCGGCATTCACGAAGGAGTCGAAGATCTCTTGTTGCATGACAATATTGGCTCCCGTCACCAGGGAAATCGCTGCCGGCACGGTGCCGTTCCAGGGGCGAGCCTCTTTAATTGCGGTGCCAAAATCTTCCAGTGCCAATTCGGGCTGGTGCAGCATTTCGCGGATCTCGCCCCGCTGATGCAAAAGCACATGGGTGGGTGGGCCGGGAGGACCAAGATCGATCGCGCGCTGCGTCAAAGCCGCCGCCTCTTGAGCTCGTCGGCCGCGTTCTGGCTGTTCGCAGTGACCGGCCTGCGCCAGCCGCAAGGCGCCCAGGGCTGCATAGGAATACCCCAGACTAGTGGGCGAATATGCGGCCCGTAGACGCAGCGCACGACCCAATGAGGCTTCGGCCGCTACCAGGTCTCCAGCCGCGGACTGTTCCTCGCCCAGCAAATCCCACGCCGCGGCTTCGCCCTGCGGATCGCCCGTTTCGCGAGCTGCTTCGATGGCTTCTTCATAGCGTGGCTCGCTCGGATTTTCCTGCAATTCTGCGCGGGCGCTCCTGAGACTCATGAGCAACTGCGCTTTGTAGAATGGTGAAGTTCGCAGACGATCCAAGGCCGTCTTGCCCCGCTCCAACGCGCTCAGAGCGGAGTCCGCATCGCCCATCCACTGATACAGCAGCGCGAGATTCACAGCGACTCCGCCGGATGCCGACCAATCGCCTGACCGCTCGGCCAAAGCGCGCGCTTGCAGATAAGCTTCGAGCGCCGGAGCAAATCGTAGCGCGAGCATGTGCGCAGTTCCCAGGTTGCTCAGGTAACTGATTTGCGCCGCAAGATTCCCCAGCGTTTTGGCGTGCTCGTAGCCCTGCGTATAGACGGACTCCAGGCCCGCAAAATCCTCCATAGCGCGGCGTGCATGCGCATTCTTGGTGAATTCTGCGAAATCTTTGGTGTCCCACCACTGGCTGGAGTCGGGCGACCCAGCCCGCATGGCCGACGACGGACGCGTGGCGGCCATAGCTACGGTGAGGACAAGGCTAAGGCCTAGGGGAAATCTGGCCAACCACAACCTCGTACCGTATTTCTCGGGCAGTTAGATACTAGCAGGTATTAGGAGTATGTCCAAGGGATATCTCGACCACACTCAAAAACCAGCGGAGAAAAGTACGTTCGACGTTGGTGCGAGCAAACCCGACGCGGGCTCGGAGAGAATGTGCAGTGCGGTGCCCTGAGGTCCAGATTGGAACAATCCCGCGGGATGGGCGCGCCCCGCTTCGGGATTATCCACATTTCATAGGTCCTGCCAGCCGCTAGAGCGGGCAGGTTGGAAGCGATGAGCAAGACTCCCAGGCGCGGGTTCAGGAAGAAATTGCCGGCTCTGCGGCGCTTGCTGGCCTTGTCCAAAATTCATCCGCCGCGTTTCGGGCTGGTTCAAGAACGGAAAGACTTGCTCCAGCCGATCGCGTTCCGCCACTGTTTGTTGCAACGTAACACGAGCATTCTTCAGTTCTCGATCTGTGATCCGCTTCTTCAGACTGATCCACAGCGTCAGATCTACGAACATGCGGCCGCCTGCATACGGTTCCACACGCGAAGGAATGTCTCTTGGACCAGGTCCTCGGCCGCCCACAGTTCCGCACCATGCGCACGGTTAGTGAGTACGCCAGCCGTCCGTAGCGATCATAGAGTTCCCGCATCGCGACGCCATCCCGGACTTTGAGGCGGCGAGCCGGATCCCGTCGTTTTTAAAGCGCAAGGAAAACTGCAACACTGCCACGGCCAGGGAGATGGGCGACATGCCCTAACTTGAATACGCTCTTACGGCTACCAACGGATTCAACTGGGGATTAGACCCTCGCCCGAAGCGCTTGCTGTAACTTCTGGATCCCCTCTGCGTCGCCTCTCCATATCACCCGAATGATCGGCATCTTTAACTTGGGATGAATGGGCATCGTGACCGCATAGATTCGCGACATCATCGCACTGGCCAGTCCCACGCCACAACCGTACAACGGAATCATTCCGATGAAGCGTACCATAGTCACCCAGCCGAATAGTGAAATCATGGAAACCACGCTGGCGAGTGCGAAAACCACAGGCCATTTCGCGGCGCCCATCATCACGACGCGGCCCAGAGCCTGGTATCCCAGAATCGTCACGAAACCTATGATCATCGGCCATCCGTACAGCCAGAATCCCTGCTTGAGATGGAACACCAGCGCCACCATGGGAGGGATCGTCAAGGAGTGGTCGATCATCGTGTCACCTGCAGTTTGATCAGTGCCTTCAGCAGCTCGCGCAGATAGTCATACGTCTGAAGAATGGGACTCCCCAGACGCTCACTTTGCGCACGGATCACGCCGGATCGATCGATAACTACCACCTGAGGCGTCCCGAGCCGCTCCCCGCGTGCGATTCCCAGGAAGTCGTGCGCCACCTCGCTGGTGCCGATGCCAACCGGGAAACTCAATCCGAAACGCTTCGCAAAGACCGTCGTATCGGCGTCTTGGTCAAAGGCTACCTCGGCCACTTGCAGGTGGTCCCGAAACTCATGCGAGAGCTGCTCGAAAACCGTGGATGCCCGTTGGCAATGGGCGCACTGGGTGGAGATGAATGCGAACAGCACTACGCGCCCCCGGAATGCCGACAGCATGGTGGCCTTGCCCGAAGCTTCTACAATTTTCAAATCGGGCGCCAGCCTGGGAACCGGGCCTTGTGCCTCGAGCGCGAGGCTAACTAGTAATAAAAATAGACCGAGCTTCATTGCGACTCTCCTCTTTTTCGGACGAATGTTGCGGCGGCCCTCCGACCGCCGCAATCCACCCCTGGTTTAATAGGGGCAGCAATACACCCAAACGCCACCGTAATCGGGCTGTACATCGCAAGCGTAGTAGTCAGCCCCATACTGCTGCTGGCAGGCGGCGTCGTAATCATCGCCGAATCCGCCACCAGGCAACCAAACAACTCGTCCAGGATCCATCAGAAACTCCTCCTTCGCCCACGTTTGTCCCATCGTTCTTTCCGAGCGACCGCCGATTCGGACCGCGAAGTTGCAGAAGAATCACGGCAAAAAGTTTTCATGCCGCGCGTGATGAAAACCATTGAGCTTCAGCTTGCGGAGGATCTGGCATAATAAGGGCACTGTGTCACGGGTAAAAGAACTGGAATCGCGTCTTGAACATACGGAGCACCAACTCCGCATGCTGCAGAAAATCAGCCGCTTCATGGTACGCGAAATGAGCCTCGGCGCTTCCTTGCAGGAAGTGGTTTCTCTGGTCGTCGAGTTCATGGAGTGCGATTCCTGTTTGCTGTATCTGCTGGAGGGGCAGGAACTGGTGCTAGGTGCCTCCAATAATCCGCGTCCCGAAACCATTGGCAAGGTGCGACTACAGTTCGGTGAAGGTCTCACGGGTTGGGTAGCGCGCGAGCGGCGCTTGCTGGCGATCTCGCGCGAAGCCTACGGCGATCCCCGTTTCAAGCTCTTCACCAATCTGCCGGAAGATACCTACGAGGCGTTTTTGTCAGCGCCAGTTATCGTGCGCGATCGCGTGGCCGGTGTCATCAACGTTCAGCACCGCGAGCCACATTTTCATTCCGGCGGCGAAATGGAACTGCTCACTACCGTGGGCGAGCAGATCGGATGCCTGGTGGCACTGGCCCAAAGCGATCTGAAGGCGCTGGATACGGCGCAGGTTCTGGATCTGGTCATGAGTCCTGCTCGTCGCGGCTGATTTCCGCTGGAACATCAAAAACAGAATGCAGCAAGCTTGCTTTATTCACATGCCATCCACGCTGCGAGCGTGGTAAGTGGCTCATTATAATATAGTTATTTATTGAGGAAACTCACGCTTTCTTATTGACGTCGAGCCACATTCAGGCGCATGATGACTGTGGTTCCAAGAGGTTCGAAGGACAGCGAGCCTGGCAGGAAGTAGCGGATCCGGACCGATGATCCGCAGCGCTGAGTGATGACTAAAATTGTTGCCGCGTTGCGGGGAGTGAAGGAAGATCGGGCAACCTGCAAGGGTAAGTTTTATGGTTCGAAGCCGGACGAGGGCTTTGATCCCGAGGGATCGAGAGATCCCGGAGGGGAGCCGAAATCCGGAGACGAATGATGAGTCCTGAGATCGGGTCAGGCAACGGGCTTCACATGTTGATCGTGCCTCGCGAGGTTACAAAAGGCTGAGCGGGGACGGGAATGTGGTGCCGAACGGGCAGGATCAGATCTGAGGATCGTTTCGAAGATGTAGGCCGGGAACGTTGACGCAGTTACGGGGATCGGTCGTGAGGCCAGTCCTCGGCGCTGTAGAGCGAAAGGCCGCATCGAGAAGCGGGCTTCTACCGGAATGGAGAGCAGACGCGCACCTGCGCACTGATCCGCGGTTGGCCAAAACCAGCAGCGGGGAGCAAGGGGCTCACGTCTCGCCAATTCGGATGCCACGTTCTGACCGTGCATGCCGGTCGGAGAGCGAGTTGCCAGAAGGTCACTTGGAACCATTTTTTATCCCGCCCGCCCTACTGCACGCATCGCGTGCGGCCAGCTATGGCATCTGTTCCCCAGATCCCTCCCCGGGCGGGGTCTGTTCGGTTACCATCATTGCTGTTTCGTGAGTCGGTGGTTGCGGAATGGTTTCTCGAACCTGGTGACGCCACGAAAAGTCTTCTTTCAATGGTTTGAAGCTGGCGAAATTGCAGCGGCACGCCGGGCAGCGCCTGGCACGGGCGCCGATCGTCAGCAGGAACCGCGTCCAGAGCGCTGGACGATAGCGATGGGATGTCCATTTGGTCAGGTCCTGACGGTAGCAGCGGGGACAACGCGCGTATTTCCACGAGCCGCCGGCCCACATACTGGTTTCCCAGCGACTGCTACAGCGCCGGCAGCGTAATCCCGAAACGCCGCAGAAGCTCTTCAAGTGCTGGACCACTCCCTGGGGACGAGACACGCGGACGTCTCGTTTCCCGCAGCTCGGACAAGCCAATTGCATACGCGTGCTAAACGATTATATCCGCGCGCTTCCGTGAAGCAATATAGTTTTCGACGCAGGATTTGAACGCTTTCCGTAGCTCTTCGAGCACTTTCCCGTTTTGGATGCTTTGCGACCGGAGGTTCAATCCCTGTACCGAAACCACGGGCAGCAGCTCGCGGGTGGTGGAGGTGATGAAAACCTCGTCTGCAGCTTCCAGATCCGCGGGCACTAGCGTTTTTTCTCCGATTTGTAGCCCGGGAATACGGATTTCCTCTAGCAGGAGCGCTCTGGTCACTCCCGGAAGGCAGCCTGAGTCCAGTGGCGGAGTCCACACTTGCTTACCTTGTGCGTTTAGGACGACGGCGAAAATGTTAGCCGAAGTACATTCGGCAATCTCGCCGCGCTCGTTGAGGAGCACGACCTCATCCAGTCCCTGGTCATGCGCGCGTTCGTACCAGGTGAGATTCTCCGACCATGAGAGGTTCTTGGTGCCGGCGAATTCGCTGGCGGCGTAGCGCGCGTTCGGAACGAGGCCTAGCTTTACCGTGCTGCCCCAGCGGTTCACATCCGCGGTAAACGCGATCACATCGAACTCGCGCATCGGGCCGGGACCTTCAAACATGCCGCCGCGGTTACGGATCACCGCGACCCGCAGCGTAGCGTTCCACGGCGGGTTGGAATGCGGTAAGTTGGCATCCATCAGACGCTGCAAGCGCTGTGCCAGCCAGTCCCGATCGGGCGGGAAGGGAACCCGCATGCGGCCCGCATCGAGGCGCATGCGGTCCCAGTGGCGCTCCCACTCGAACATCACACCGTCATAGACGCGGATGGTCGAGAACACTCCCCAGCCGTTGAGCAGTCCGACTTGTCCGGCCGAGAGGTCTTGCGCTCCGGTGTCGCGAATCTCATCGTTGTGAAGCAGATAGCGGTGCATGGAGGTCTACTCCCATTTTAACTGTCAGCGGGCGACCTATATTGGCCGGTAGTGGGCTAAATGTTGGTTGATGGGTTCGGCTTTTTCTTTAGGTTGAACTTTCCATCTCGGTTATCCACGAGGACTATACTTCCTTCGGTAATCGCGAGCTTGGCGGCCAGCCAGTCCTGAATGACGATTACTAGGTCTCGTTCGCGCACTTGTCCGATGCTCACGACTACACGCCACTAGTCCAGCCCCGTATTCGAGAGGAATTTTCAATGTTAGGTTGCCATCGATCAGGGCCACTGGTCCCTCCAATGAGATGAAGCCCTTATCGTCAGGCATAAAATCAGGCAGTTGCCTCACGATGGCTCGGCGCAACGATCTTTAGCATTAGCTCAATTGTGTCTTCCATTTGATATCAACCAAAATTTATCCCGCTACGTATTGGCCGTCGTGCGTGGCGCGACTATTTTTTCGGGACCAGGGCCAAAACCGTCTGCGCGATCAGAGCTTGCCCCGCTGCCGAGGGGTGAATATCGCACACTCCGGCGGAAAGCGGAATTAACAATCCAGCCGCGCATGCGTTTCCACCCGCTGGAAGCGACGCAGCGCCGAATGCCGCGAACGCATCTGCTACTTGCACACCGAACATGTTCGCCACTGTGGCCAGAACGGTGTTGAGCGCAGCGATAGGCGCAACCTCCGTCTGGTCCGTGTAATTGCGGGCATAAGTGGTCACCGCCACGATGGGGCCGGTGTAGCCTGCTTCATAGCGAATCCGCCCGAAGATAGTGGCCAAGTTGGCTCCATAGGTAGCCAGCACCCCTTGTAATCCGTTGCCGAAGCAAGCCGGGTCTCCAGCGCATGCTGCCAGCAAAACACCCAGGTCATTAGCTCCAATATCGATAGTCACCAATTGCACCTTTTTGTTTCCCTGAAGATAGCTGAGGGCGTAATCCATCTGCGTGCCGCTGTAATCGGCAAAGAGCGGGAACACCGCGCGCCAGGCTTGGCAGCCAGTGTCAGGAGCAAGGAGGTTCAGAAAGTGGCCGGTGGTTTCGCCGAAGCAGGACGCATTGGCTACCTTCAAGTTGGTGCCCTGCGAGACGATATCCGGGTAGCCGTGATAGTTCCTCAAATCTGCGGGATTCTGGGCCAGCGGCGTGTAGCCGAAGGCGATGGAATCGCCCAGGGCCAGGTATTTCGTGCTGTTTGAAAGATCCTTGGAGTGCTCGGCATAGCTCGGGGTTAAACCGGCAAAACAAATCATCCAGACTAAAGCAAGACGCGAAAGGCTTCGACGTGACATAGCCCTTAGTGTAGTCAAAAACCGAGGGATCGGCTAGCTCTTGCGGGTGATCGGACACGGTCCAGCCGTCCAGGGATTCAGGGTCGAGTCGCGTGGACGGAAGTGAGGGATGAGGCGGCAAGGCGGACAGGCTCAACGGGGATCGTTTGCGGTGCCGCGCGATCCATCTGCTTGGCAAACGATATCTCGAACCAGAAGGTGGATCCCTCGCCTATAACACTGTGGAGACCGATGGTTCCTCCCATACGCTCGACCAGGCTCTTGCAAATCGCCAATCCGAGCCCCGTTCCGCCGTGCTTGCGCGTGATCGAGCTGTCGGCTTGGGTGAACGGGGAAAACAATCGCGCCTGTACCTCCGGCGCAATTCCGGCGCCTTGGTCGCGAACCGTAAAACGAAGTAGCACCGACCGCGAATCCTCCGAAACCTTTGCGACGTTCACTTCAATCCGGCCGGCTTCGCAAAACTTCACGGCATTCCCAGCCAAGTTGAGCAAGATTTGCCGCAAGCGGCCTGGATCGCCGACGATGGCCGACGGGACATCGGATTCCACGCGGGAGGTGAGATCAAGCCCTTTCTTATGAGCCGTTCCAGATAGAATGCGGAGCGAGTCCCTAACCGACTCCGCTGGATCGAATTCCAAGCTCTCGAACTGAAGCTGCCCTGCCTCGATCTTGGAGAAATCGAGGAGATCATTCAGAAGTGCAAGAAGGATTTCGCCGCTCGAACGGATAACCTCCGCGAACTCGCGTTGCTCGGGGGTGAGTTCGGTGTCGAGCAAGGTCCCGGTCATCCCGATCACACCGTTTAAAGGAGTTCTGATCTCGTGGCTCATGTTGGCGAGAAACTCCGACTTAACGCGCGAAGCCGCCATAGCTCCATCGCGAGCTTTTTGCATCGCAGCTGTCAGGTCCGCTAATTCCAACGCACGCTGTTCTGCTCGCCGGCGCCGTGCCCACAAATAGAGCAGAAGCCCCGACACTGAAACGCCTCCGATCACTGACGCGATCGTTCCGTAAGGCGGAACAGGAGCAAACTGAATATCGGCTAAGGAGCGGATACCTACGTAGCAAGGCGCACCGGAACCCGGCAGTGGGGGCAGGGCAAAGCCGGTCACGGTCGCCCGCCCACCGGACGTCATGCGCTTCATAAGTGTCTGAGAGGCGTCTACGGGTGGGACAAATACTTTAAGCGTCCCGCCGCTATCGTGAAATACCACATCGCCGATTGTGCGCATGGGTTGAATCGTCCCACGCACGCTAACCAGCTCGTTAGTAAAGCGGCCGGAACAAACGCCGGCGGCGTCAGCGGCCCGCGGAGCCGGCAATTGCGCTGTACCTAATTTCAGGATCTTGCTGATCCGGAAATCTTTTCCGTAGGGACTACGCTCAACCCTTCCCCGCAGCTCAACCATGTCACCAGCCTTGAATTCCCGCCCGGCGAGAACCTTTGCTGGGATGCTGAGGCCCGTGGCGCCGCTGGAGTCTTGGATAAATGAGACCTCTAATGGACCTTCGGCGTCACCGCCAAAGATATTGAAATTCGATGTCAGGACACCTACAAGATCCGCTTCTGCCGCGGGCACACCGTGTGCATGCTGATGCTCTTCGGCCCCAATCACGTCATGGATGGAAGTCGTCAGAGAGGCTTGGCCCAGTGCTACGAGGGAAAATGCCAACATTGTCCCACCGATCACCGAGGTCGATCTTCCCAACAGGATTTGAAACATCTGGTTCTCTGGCGCTTATTTCAAAAACTAACACCATTACCGCTCCGGAAAAATCGCACAAAAACCTTAGGGAGCCCCTAAGAGTATCTGAGAATGCGGGCTGCGCTTAGTACCATAGGGCTAATTCCCTACCTTTTCGAGGTGAGCGAAACCCTAAGCCTTGCCGGCGACCTTTTTCATGACGATGCTGACGTCGTCGGGATTGATCAGGTCGGGCACGGTCCAACCATCCAGGTTGTATTCGGACATGCACTGCTCGGCGAAGCCTTTGTACTTGGCGGTCTGACCTAACGCCTCGGCCACCATCAACACTTCAAAGCGAATGCTTTCGTGACTGCCGAAGTAGTTGCGCTCGTAGAGTTCATGGCGACCGCCGAATTCCGTGCCTATGGCATCCCACATCAGCTTCATGAGTTTGACGCGATCCTCGGCCCCATAGCCGTTTGAGCCGCGCACGAACTGATCGAGATATTTGCGGATTTCCGGATTCTTGAAATCGCTCGAATGTGACGGAAGATAAATCAGGGCGCTGGCCAGAACGTTTTCGACGATCTCCTTGAGCTTCGGATAAAGCGTGCTGGCCGCGACACGGTACGCCAACCCGTAGTCGAGGTTGGGCAGTACGTGGCCAGGCGTCCACGGGACAGTAGCGCGCGCCATCGCGTCGGTGAGTCCCCAGAAGAGATTGCGCCACGCGAGCACCTCGCCTACTTGCGCCTGCACGCCGCGAAAATCTTTTGTCCCGGTGGCATCCACGGCCTTGAGCAGTAGGCCGGCGATGAAATCGAGCTTGACGGCCAGACGCACGCAGCCGTGGAACATGAACCTGGGCAGGAATCCTGAGCGCGGGAAGAAGTTGTTGACCTTGTCGATGTCGCCGTACGCGAACACGTTTTCGTACGGCACGAAGACCTTGTCGAAGACGATGATCGAATCGTTTTCGTCCAGCCGGCTAGAGAGCGGGTAATCGAACGGACTGCCCGTAGCGGCGGCTGCCAGCTCGTAGGACGGCCGACAGAATAGCTTGACGCCGGGCGCATCCGTCGGCACAATGCAAACGAACGCGAAGTCCTTGGTTTTGATGGGCAGGGCGCCGTTGTTGGCGATGAAATTGTAATGGGTAAGGGTCGAAGTGGTCGCGACCACCTTGGCGCCGCTCACGATCAATCCGGCGTCGGTTTCCTTTTCGACGTGCATGTAGACATCGCGCACGTCTTCCAGTTGCTTATTGCGGTCGACTGGTGGATTGACAATCGCGTGATTGACGAAAGTGACTTCCTCCTGCACCTTCTTGTACCAGCGCTTGGCGTTGTCCTCGTACGGCGCGTAGAAGCCGGAATTTGCGCCCAGCGTGGCCAGGAAAGCTGCCTTGTAATCCGGGCTGCGTCCCATCCAGCCATAAGTGACGCGCGCCCATTCGGCGATCGCGTCACGCGAGCCCACCAATTCATCCGCATTTCGCGAGGCGCGAAAGAACTTGTGCGTGTAGCCGCCGCTGCCGGTATCGGTCTCCGTGCACAGCGTGCTTTTGCGCTCGTCATGCAGGGCATCGTACAGGCGAGCGAGCATCCGGACGGTGTTGCGAAAGGCCGGATGCGTGGTGACGTCCTTAACGCGTTCGCCGTAAATATAGATCTCGCGGCCGTCGCGGAGGCTTTCGATGTATTCCTGCCCAGTGAACGGTCGCGTTCGTGATTCGGCCATGGTCCCCCTCAGGGCCGCACGACTACGTTCGCATGCGGGCCAGAAAATATAGTCCCACAAGCGAGAAGATCACGTCCGGAGACCATGCTGCCAATTGCGGCGGCAGCTCGCTCAAATTTCCGAGCTGCTGGAAGAATTGGTCCACCGAAACATAGGTGACGAAAATGACGAAGCTCATGCCGATGCCCGCCATCCCGCCGCGGTTGCCCGCCAAAAAGGCTAATGGCGCCGACACGAGGGCCAGAATGAACGCAAACAGGGGCACGGAAAATTTCTTGTAGAGCTGGACTTTGAGGGGGATCGTGTCGAAGCCGCTTTGCTGTAGCTCGCCAATATAGGAGCGCAATTCCAGAAAGTTCATCTGGCTCGATTGGAGGGCTTCCTTGACGAAGTAGTCGGGTGTCTCCTTGAGTTCCGGAAACACTCGGATGTTCCCCGCGAAGTCGAAGACCGCGGCCGAGTCATAGCCCTTTAAATCGCGGCTCCATCCATTTTGGAAGACCCAGGCATTTAACGCAGGCTCCCAGCGGGCCCGCTCCGCCACGATATGCTTCTTTAACCGAAATGTTGCCGGATCGATCTCGAATACGTTCACGCCCAGCATTACGTTGGCCTTCTGATCGAAGTATTTGTAATTGTAGATACGGTCTTCCAGGCCATAGAACCAAGTGCGTTTCGGATCGAGATAGGTCTGCGCGGGACGGCCTTTGATCTCGGATCGAATCGCGTCCTGAGTGCGGTCGGCTTCCGGAACCCAGTAGTAATCGAATGCGAACAGACCGCCGCTCAGAAGAAAGCCACCCACCAGGATCGGCACCGCCAGCCGGTACATGCTCACCCCGCAAGCCTTAAACGCGGTGACTTCGTTGTTCTTGGTGAGTACGCCGAACACCACGAGTACCGCGGTCAGCACGCTTACGGGGGTGAAGCGATAGATCAGGCGCGGCGAGAGAAAGAACAAGTACGTGAACACGCGGCTCATAGGGATATGATTCTTGATGACGTCGCTGAGCAGCTCAAAGAACGTGAACACGTGGAACATCAGCACAAAACTCACCAGCCACAGCACGAAGTAAAACAGGAAGCTCGAGAGCAGATAGGTGTCCACCACCTGAGGTAGCAAAGGAAAGCGTCCTCTCCATACCTGGGGCTGGATCCGGTCGAGCAGGCGCGGAATACTCTCCTGGGGTCTGCGGCTGGCGGAACGGAATAAGCGGGTGAGGCGTCCGATGTAGTCCCGATCGCCGGGAGCTTCCAGGCGCGTCAGCAAGGAAAATCCCAACACTGCGAACACGATGTTGGGAATCCACACCGCTAAGCCAGCTGGTATGATTCCTTGCCGGCCAAAATTTATCGCGTTGATCAAACCTGTGAAATACAGCAAGGCCAATGCCACTGTCAACACGTAGGCCGAGGATTTCCCAGCGCGCCGTGACCCGACTCCGAGGGGTATGCCGGTCAGCGCGAGCAGCATGCACGCAAACGGAAGAGCCAGGCGCTGGTGTAATTCGATGCGCGCTTCCAGCGTGCGTTCACGATCGGTCAAATTGCTGTAGGCGAGCTTGTAGAGCGGCCCCGTGTCCATCTCGGCTACAGGCCTGGACGGCAGCGGGTCATTTGGTTTCGCCTGCAGGAGCATGTCGTAGGGCTTCCCGGAGGAGCTCACTTTGTACTCAGATGGATCCTTGCCGACGTCGTAGGTGCTGGCGTTGCTCAAGGACAGCTGGATGCGATTGTGCGCGGCGTCAGGAACCGCGATGGCATCGGTGGCCAGCGTCAGGCGTGGGCTATCGCCACGGTCGGCTGAAGGAGTGATGTCGAACAGGAAAATACGATGCCACCGGGTATTAGTTGTCGACGGGATGTCGCTGATATACAGAATCGAATTGGGGAACTGTTCCTGGAAAACGCGTGCCTGAACTTCGGCGGTCAACTGACCGGAGATGAGCTGATTCTGGATTTTGATGCGCTCGCGGATCGACCAGGGCGTGAGCCAAAGCGATGCTGCCGCCGCCACCAGCATCATCAGAAATCCGAAGGCCAGAATGGGCGGGGCCACCCGGCGGCCTGAGACGCCGGCAGCCCGCATGGCAGTGATCTCGCCGTCGCTGGACATGCGGCTTAGCGTGATGAGCGTGCCGACCAAAACACCCAACGGAATGGCGTAGGGGAGCGCCTGTGGGAGTACCAGGGCGAAAAGGTAGGCCACCAGCTTAGGCGATCCGGAATCGCGCACCAGGAATTCGAACAGCGGCCGCGCCCGTTCCAGAAACAGGACCAGCGTGAACAGGATACAGCCCAACGCCGCGCTGGCCAGAATTTCACGGAAAAGAGTGCGGCTTAGCAGGCGCATAATTTATGGCAGCGCCCTCGGTTCATCAATTCGCTGAATTTGGGGGCGGAACCGTCGGATGTTTCGGCAACTGATCCTGCGGCGGCTCGAGTTCTAGCTCATCGAACAGGAGGCCAGGCGAAATCACGCTGGCGGGCGCCAGATAGCCGCCCGCGCCCAGGATCGCCAGGGGAGCAGCCACGTTGACGAAGTCGAACATCTCGGTTTCGGACGATGCTGCCAGGATGTCGCGCAGCGCGCGGCTGGTTAAACCGCGAAAGCGCAGCCCGCGAACCAGTTCCTCACGTCCGTCAGGATATACCCGATAAATCAGAAGCGGCGGGCTCACTGGCCGGGCCGAACCGCCGGATTGAGCACTGGCCTGGGCCAGAGACTGCAGATCGGAAGTACCTGCCGAATAAGGATAGTCCAGCTTGCGCACTAACATCCCATACGGTTTGCCGCGCATTGTGGTCATCTCGATCAGGCGCTTCTTCAGATCCGCCAAGGAAGATGTTTCACTGGACTTCACGAATAGATTGCCGATCGCCGCGGCGAAACTGCCATAGGAGCCAGGCAAACGGGCGTGTCCGTTGGACACAGGGAATCCCCGAATGGGCTGACGGGTGGTCAGGAAACTCTTCAATACGCCTTTCTCGACCACGCTCACCGGCTTAGGCGGCACACCTTCCATGTCGAACGGATAGAATCCCACCAGCGGCTTGCCGTTGTAGCTGGATTGCGTCGCGTCGTCGATCACATCGAAGGTCTCCGGCAAGACGCGCCCGCCGATACGAGTCTCAAATTCGCTGGGGGTGAAGGGAACGTTGCGGCCGGGATCGGACAAGGGACGGCGGGGCACGCGCAGGTTATCGCCCAACAGTTGCGCGAGGAGCTGAGCAGCCGCGCGCGGCTCCATCAATACCGGCCCGCTATAGCTTTCAGCCGCCGGAGCGGTCACCAGTGCACGAACGTTCTCGCCTACTTCTGCCAGTGCCTTGCGCATGTCCGCTTCGGTGGCAAACTTATCCAGGTCGAGAGACTGGATGGATACCGCATCGTGCATCAGCATTCCATCGGGCGCCTGCCCTTCGGCTTTGGCGTACAGCCAAAACATGTGGTCGTTGTAGCGGACCGCCGTCCCTTCAGAGTTCATCAGGGTGGTGGGGCCCGTAATCAATTGAAGCTCCATGCCGGAAGACAATACGTCCTTGTAATTGTTGAAAACCGCGGCCAGGCGTGCGGCGCGCCCCGTCCAGGCTTCCTCGTCTACTTTCGGCCTGGAAACCTTGCCGATACTCACGACCGGTGCAACCTTGGAGAAATCGGGTAAAGGCTCGGCGGAGGAAGCCGCCGAGTTGTTGAGCGACGCTCGTTTGCGGGCCATCGACTCCACGGCAGTCTTAAACGCGCGATCTGTGCTCAACCACAGTTCGGTCCGGAAACTGGCGTAATCGTCATCTAGCGGCCAGTTGCCGTCATAACGCGAACCGGAATAGATTCCGCTGTAAATATGCCCGGTATTGTCGAAATCGTAGCTGCCCACGCGAACTTCGGCATCCGGCGAGCGAAAGCGGCTGTGCGCAACATTCACCACCGCGCCGTTAGCGGCTGAAATCCGAAGCGTCTCCGCGTCGGTCAGACTATAGCTGAAAAAATAAGGTGCGTCCTTTCCGGCAACAACGGCTAATTGTTTGGAGCGTTGCAGCTCATCGCGCATGGCCCGCAATAGTACTTCGTCGGCCGGGATGGATGGGTCCGAACTCTGAGAGATAAGCCACGCTGCCGATCCTGCCAGGCCCGCCGCCAGAGCTCCGCATCGAAATAAGAGCGAGTGTGGCCTCACGGACGCGCCTCCCTGGCAGCGGAACTGATGGACGAAGGTGGCGGCGCCAAATACGGAGGCCGATCGCGCGAGCTATCTTTGCGCTGCACTTCGATTTCGGAAACCAGCAATGCGGGAGCGATGGTGGCTACCGGAACATTGCCGGATTCCGCTCCACAAATGCCGTTGAACACTTCCATGCGGTTCGACGTCGCGGTGATTTTCGCAAAACTCGCCAGCGGGGTGCCCACGATATCCACGCCGCGCACCAGCTCATCCGGACGTCCATCGGCATAGACCCGGTAAACCACCAGCGGGACGACCGTAAAGGCTTGCAGGCCGCGACGTCCGGTTGTCGTGTAGCCGCTAGTGACCTGGTCGAAGAACAAGCCGTAAGGTTTGTTCTGGCGTTTCACTTCCGCGATCAGCATGCGGCGAAGCTCATCGTCGCTCACCTGTTTGGTCGAGTCGACGATCAGGTTGGATTGCCGCGATACAATTTCGTTCCCGGGAGACTTCCGGCCGTGACCGTTGGAGTTGGCAAAGCCCTGGATAGGCGAGCGCGACATCAGAAAGGTTTTCAGAACCCCTTTGTCGACCACCGTCACCGGGCGGGCCTTCACGCCCTCATCGTCGTAAAGATAATAGCCGTTCAAGGCCACGTTGCCAAACTGTTTGCGCGTGGGGTCGAAGGTCACGCTAAGAAAATCGGGCAGCACCGGCAGATTGACGGATTTCGTGAAAGTCTGGCCTTCCGATTCGTCCTTTTGGCGATGACCCTCGATGCGATGTCCGAAGATTTCATGGAACAAAACGCCGGCGGCGCGGCCAGATAGAATTGCGGGTCCCACATAAGGTTCCGCCAAAGGCGCGGCCAGCAAGCCCGTGAGATTCGCCCCCGCTTTCTGCACTGCCGCAAGGATGTCGGCGTCCTTGGGAAGCTTGGCGGGATCATCCGTTTCGAAGGTCTCCATGGTCATGAGATCCATGCCATCCTGCGCCTTGCCGTTGGCGACGATGATCATGCGGGTGAACGGGCGGCCGAATTCCAGGCGTGTACCATCGGTGGTCACCAGCGTCTGCGTGACGGTTCGGGTCTCGAATTGAACACTGGTATCGAGCGCACCCGGATACTTGGAAAATTCGGCGGACAGCTTGCGCAGACGTGTGGCCCATTCTGCGGGATTAAATTTCAGGCTCGCCGGTGCGGCGAAATAAACCTGCGGATCTTCCTTGTCGAAATCGTCGGAGGTGTCCGCGGCCTGCGTGCGTAGCTTCTCGTCGCCCTTGAGGCGGATCAGCCGCTGCGCGCCCGCCCGATATGTACGGTCGGTGGCCAGCCACACAGCTTGCCGAATCGCGGCAGAGTTATCTTCGAGTGCGATCGGGGTGGCTTGAGTGAAGCGTGGGCGATTTTCATTCGCCACCAAGTGATAGTTATCGAACTGCGGGCTGCCGTCGCGGATGGTGACGTCCAGATAGCGCGTCTGATTGTGCTGCTGGGTTTCGAGCGATCCGCGGCTGGCCACCAGCGCGTAGGAATCCGTGCTGGTGACTTCGTAAGACATGAAGTACGGCGCGGGATCGCCTTTCTGCTTCAAAACAGTGAAGTTGCGGTCCAGTTCATCGGACAGGATCTTCACCAGGGGAGTCTGCGCGAGGGCGCAGCTGGAAACGAGAGCGAATAGAGCTATTATTGAGCGCACGACGCTCTCAGCATACCAGGGATGGAAGAGACGGTTGAGGCGCTTAGGGATGGTCGGCTGGCGGGATAGGCAGGCGGGCAGGGGGCGGCAGCCCGCGGCGTATCAACGCGCGAAACTCGACACCGAAGTTTTTGTTCTCTATGTAACCGGCTCCGGACGACTGCCAGTGAGTCTGCTTTTCGTGCGCGTCCGGGTCGCTCATAAACAGTTCGAAAGAGCGCCGCGCCGCCCACATATGGAACGGATCCTTCTGTTTGCGCTCAAATGGCGATACGGCCAGATCCGTCGTGAGTGCCACGGCCATGCCGCGCTTCACGTCGACTATTTTGACCCCCGACCGAACCATCGCCTCCCCGCCGTAAACGCGCAGGGTGCTTTGCGCCGTCCCGTTTGGGGAAATTCCCATTCTGTACACGCCGGCGCGGATCAACTCCGTGGAAGTTTCTTCCAGTTCGATCTGGATGCGGTTGCCCTCGGCCAACTGCACGACCTCGATCAGAGCCTCGCCCTGCTGGAGTGTGACGCGGGTGTCCGAGAGTTGGGTGTCGTCCATCCGCAACTTAGAGTTTTCAGCGAGTCTGAGAACGACGCCGGGGGATAGGAGCAATTCGGCCCGGCCAGCGCCTCGGCCAGTGGAAAGTGTTTGTCCATCTCGCATCTGCGGGAAGCGTGCAGTTTTCAGAGCCATACGTTGGCCATCGAGGAAGACAGGTCCCTGCAGGTAACTAATCAACCCGGCCCGGGCACTCACGACCTTTTGGGCGCTTAATGGCAGCAGCGCGGCGCCAGTGCAGAAAAGCAACAGCCCGAGTCTCCGCCGATCAGGTCTCGGTAAACAGGCCATGCCACGGCCATTCTAACGTTTACCGAACCGGTGCACTAGGCCGGTACGGAAACCAGGCCGCGATCGCGCAAACCATTGAGTGCCAGGCCGTAGCGGCCGCGCACCCCGGTTTTTTCAAAGATGTGCTTAAGGTGGATCTTGACGGTTCCGGGACGGATACCCAATTCCGTGGCGATTTCCTTGTTCTTGAAGCCCTGTTCCACCAACTCGAGGACCTGCTGCTCGCGCGCGGTCAGTTCGCTGCGCGGGTAGCGGTCCGAGCGGCTGGAATCGCGGAAGACACAATCCTCCATCCAACTTCGCCCGGCAGCCACTGTGCGCAGGCAGGCGACGACGGCCTGGACTCCCGCCGATTTTCGTAGAATTCCCCGGGCGCCCGCTTGCAGGAAACGCAGAGCCTCGGCTTCGGTGACAGAAACGCCCCAGACCACCATGCCGGTTTGCAAGGAGGTCCCGTCCGCCGCCTGGATTTCGATTAGCCAGTCCAGAATCGCCTGGATTCCGAAGCCTTTGTCCAGAATCAAGACGTTAGGACGCTGTTTCCGAACCACGTCGGTGGCTTGCGCCAGCGATTCCGGCGCGGTGAGAAACTTCAGATCGGGAGTGGCTCGCAACAGGTTTCGAACACCTTCTGCCGTTACCGGCTGGGTGTCGCAGATGGCGATAGATTTGGCCGCCTCCGCGACGCCCGCCGACTCGGTACTGCTAAGGGTCCCGACGGCTGCCGGAGTGTTTCCGCTACTGGTAAAGCTCATATTTATATCGCTTCCTATTCCATTTCACTGGTACCGTCTCGCTAGGGTCATATCCTGCCGGACTAAAACGTTCCCGCAGTACCCGTCAACCGGGAGTACCTCTTTAGAGTTCAGTAAGTAGTTCAGGTAAGGAGCGGAGTCTCTCATGATATGATCACTTCTAGTCGATTTACTTCTTTGGGACGCTTTCCAAACTGGTCTAGGCGACCTAATGCAAAACCGTGATTCCCGTGCTGACGTTCTGAGGCGTGGTGTTGTCATCAGCCCCAATTCGCGCATGGTACGAGAACTGGCCGTGCTCCTGGAATCGCACCTGGTGGGCAGTTCCATCAACTTTATAAGCAGCTATCCCTCGCCGCGCGACATCGGCGCCGCGCTGGGGGGCCCCTCGCCACAACTGGTTTTTCTGGACTTGGCGTCCGATCCGGAACGCGCCCTTCAACTGCTGGCCGAGATGGTGCGCCTAGGCAGCCCGGTACAAGTTCTGGCGCTGCTTCCGGGGAACGACCCCGATCTCATGCTGCGCTGCCTGCGCGCGGGAGCCGCCGACTTTCTGCTGGAGCCCTTTACAGCCGAGCAGCTGGATACCGTCCTGGCCAAGATTGCCCGGATGCAGCCTGCGGCCGAAGCGGGAGCCGATGCCGCCAGGATTATCGCGGTCATGCCCGCCAAGGGCGCCTCTGGGGCCACCACCATCGCCTGCAACCTGGCTTTTTACTGGAAACGCATGGGGGCTAATCGGGTCCTGCTCGCGGATCTGGATCCTCTTACCGGGACGCTCTCGTTTCTGTTGAAGATTAAATCCGTCTTCAGTTTCCTGGACGCGCTCCAGCGTGCCCACGAGCTGGATGCCGATCTATGGCGGGCCATGGTCACGACCGTGAATGGCGTGGATGTCCTGCTCGCGCCCGAGCTGATCACCGACAATCCACCGGAACTGAACGATCCCTCGCCCATTCTTGAGTACGCCCGGCGCGCCTATGACGTGATCATCCTGGACGCTGGTAACGTATACGGCGATTGGAACCTGAATCAGGCGCGAGCGGCGCAGGAGGTGCTGCTGATCACCACCAATGAGCTGCCCTCCCTGCAGGCGGCCCAACGGGCCCTCTCTTATATGGATGCCAACCGGGTAGGCCGATGGAAGATCCGGCTCCTGGTGAACCGCTACCAGCGCGAAGTTGGTCTCAGCCGCGAGGTAATTGGAACGGCGCTCCATACCGAGGTCTTTGACGCTATTCCCAGCGACTACGAAGCGGTACAAAAGGCCCTGATGGAGGGCAAGCCGGTTCCCGCGAACAGCGCCTTTGGCAAGAGTCTGACCCAGGTGGTGGAGCGCCTGGGCGTCCGGGGCGGCAGGTCTGGAACCGAAAAGAAGGGCAGCTCGCTTAGCGGGCTACTTGGGCTGTTTTCGAAGACTAAGTGAGCGACGCGATAAAACTTCCCGAGCTGGCCTACGCGTTCGAAGCTCGCGTGCAGGTCGGCCCGCCACTTGACGTCGGGGCAATGCCCGGAGGACGCCGCCGCATCATCCCGATTCTCAGCGGCACCTTTGAAGGCTCCGGAATGAAGGGGCGCGTACTGCCCGGCGGCGCCGACTGGCAGATGGTGCGCGCCGACGGGGTGGCTGAGCTCGACACGCGCTACACGCTTGAAACCGATGACGGCAAGCTCATCTTTGTGCAGAACGCGGGAATCCGTCACGCCTCGCCCGAAATCACGGCCCGTCTCATGAAGGGCGAGCCCGTAGATCCATCGCTGGTGTATTTCCGCAGTGTTCCGAAGTTCGAGACTGCGGCCCCTGAGTTGGCTTGGCTGATGCGCTCGATCTTCGTGGGCACAGGCGAGCGTTACCCGGCTGACGTAGTGCTTCGGTTCTGGAAGCTGGGATAACCGATCGGCCGGCCTGGAGGCCGACCCTACCTTAGCATCTCGACGATTTTCTCGCGCACTGCCGTGGTGAGTTTCGCGCGCTGGTGCGTCGTCATTCCCTCGGTGGAAATGGGTTCGCCAATCTTTAGCGTCACATGTCCCCGGTGAAACGTCAGGGAATGCATCGGCAGGATACTATGCATGCCGATCATCGCCATGGGCACGATGGGGATCTGGGCGCGGATGGCGAGGAACGCCGCGCCGTCCTTAAACTCCCGCAGCACGCCCGTTTCTGAACGCCCACCCTCGGGGAAGACCAGGGTGCTGCGCCCATCGTGGAGCAGGGCGGCGGTGTGCTGCAGAGTTTTGATGGCGGAACGAGGATCCTCCAGCGGCACCAGGACATGGCCCGCAGTCTTAAGATGCGTGCCGAGCATGGGAATCTTGAACAATCCCGCCTTCGCCAAGAAAAGAAATTCTTCAGGGATATTGCCTAGAACCACCGGAATGTCCATGTAGCTGACGTGATTCGAAACGAACACGTAGTTTCCGCCCGGCTGGATACGGTCGAGTCCTTCGACGGTTACCTTCACGCCCGCGATGCGCAGCAAGGAGCGCGCCCACGCCCGCGCTACTTTGAGCTGCCGGGCCGGTGTGTGATCGAACAGCGAAATCACGAAGCTGACGACGCCGAAACACGCGGTCGAAAGAATGATTAGAGGGATGACGTAGATCCAGCTCCAGAGGACTGCCATGGGTCTACCTATTATTGCCAAGCTCTATTGCCAGCGCCCGCCGGTGGGCGCGAGAAATAATTTGCGCGCCTCGCCCACCACAAATAAGGATCCGGTGATCACGATGACGTCCTCGTCCGCGGCCTGCGTTCGCGCGTAGTCGATCGCGGCTGCTACTGTTGGTTCGATATGGCCGCGACCGGCGAATCCGGCGAGAGCTTCCGGTCGTAGCGCTCGCGGCGTGTCCGGCGCGGTCAAGACCAGTTCCGTCGCGATCGGAAACAGGATCCCGGCGACCTCTTCGATGGCCTTGTCGCGCATCGCGCCGTACACCAGCCAAATCCGGCGAGTGCCGTAGAAACGTTGGAGATAGCGCGCCAGGGCGCGCGCGCCGGCTGGATTGTGCGCGCCGTCGAGGATCATATCCGGGTTCGGCGATACATGCTCGATGCGGCCGGGCCAGCGGGCTTCGGCGATTCCGTCGGTCGACACCCCAAGGGCGCGTAATGTGAGCGCGGCGGTGACGCCGTTGTCCACCTGATGCTCGCCCGCGAGTGGGCAGACGATGCCGGAGAAGCGCGATCCGCGGGCGTCGATTTGAAGGTCGCGGATCTCGAAGTCCTCGGCTCGTGTGACGGGCACATGCAGTTCTGCCGCGCGCGCGTCTAATACCTTAGCGGCCTCTGGCCGCTGATGAGCAAAGACCGCTGGTATTCCCAGCTTCAGGATCCCGGCTTTCTCACTAGCGATGGCCTCGATGGTGTGTCCCAGGTAGGCCTCGTGGTCGAAATCGATTGGCGTGATCACGGTAAGAATAGGCTGCACGACATTGGTCGAATCCAGGCGGCCGCCCAGACCTACTTCAATCACCGCGGTTTCAATCTTCTTTTCGCGGAACAACCAGAACGCCATGGCGGTGACCGTTTCGAAGTAGGTCGGGTGGCAATCCAGATCGAGCCTCTCTGCGGTTTCGTGGACGATATTGAACGCGCGTTCGAAATCCGACGGACTCGCCGGGACGCCGTCGATCTGGATGCGTTCAGTCGGCTCGATCAGATGCGGCGACGTGAACAGACCAGTTCTAACTCCAGCCGCGCGCAGGCCAGCTTCGATCATCGCGCAGGTCGAGCCTTTACCGTTAGTTCCCGCTACATGCACCACGCGGTAGGCGCGCTCGGGATTCCCCAGAGCTTCGAGCACGGCACGAATCCGTTCCAGGCCCAGCTTGGCGGACTTGATTTCGTTGCCCAGCGCGTACAAAAACTCGACGGAATCGGGATAGTTCATGCAGTCACATTTCTCCCGATGCTCCTTCTGCGGCTATAAACCAGCCAGGCCGTGCCTATCATCAGAGCGGTTCCCGCCAATAGCTTTCCTTCGAACAGCCAGATGTTGCCGACCTGGCCAGTGGGGATCGCACTGGAAATGATGGTCAAAAGTGTCATGGCGATTCCGGAACTGGCGGCGATGCGATGTCCCGCCTTCCACGCGCTGGCAAATAGATAAAGATACGGAACGAATCCGGACAATACCATGAGCGAGAGCAGGGCTTGATACGCCGCACGCAGGGAATCGCCAAGCTGAACCGCAAATAGCAGCGCAGAGGCTACTCCACCGAATACAAGGATCGACAGGTAGGGCGTCGCCCACTTTGGATGCAGGCGCGCGAAGGCCGGTGGAAGCAGATGATCGACGCCTGCTGCGTACGGCATTCGCGACACAGCGGCACCTAGTCCGCCCCAGCCGCCGATCGAATTGACCAGCACGATGACGGCGATCAGCGGCGTCAGCCAGCGCCAACCAAGCAGGCTCGCGGCGACATCGCTGCCATCGGCTAGGCCGTGCAGTTCGCTGATGGAGCCAGGTCTTATCAAAACCAGCAGAGCCAAGGTGCTCGCTGAATAAAAGATGGTATTAAAAATCGTGGCGACCCAGGTGGCGGGAACAACGGTACGGAGCGGCTGACGGATTTCGGCGGCCATCAGGCCAATCGCCTCCATGCCGCTCAGACCGAAGGCCATTGCGCCGAAGAATCCCAGCGTCTCACCGTTCCACGCCACGGTGAAGTGCATTGGTGTATTCATGGGCGTAGCACTGCCGCGCCGCATCCAGACCAACACGCTCACACCTACTAGAAGGAAGCCAAGCATCCAGGCGGTGATGCCGCCCAGGTTTTCGGTCCACTTGCCGATCTTCAAGCCGACAATGTTGGTCCCTAGCGCGAGCCAGATGGAGAGGAACGTCGCGAGCACCACAAAGGTCTGATTGTCGGCTAAATATGCGTACTTCGGCCCTAGCGCATAAGCGCTCATGCTCATGGCGAACATGGCTGAGTTGGGCAGTGTCAGGGCGATCCCGAACCAGTACATCCAGAAGCACAGGAAGCCGTGCCATGGACCGAAATCGTGGCGGGTCCAGGCGTACAGGCCGCCCGCCTCGGGGTGTTTGTGAATCAGGGCGGCCACGGCCACGCCCAGCGGGGCCGCGAATAGTACCGCCGCGCCGATCCATAGGATTACCGAGCCAGGTCCGGCGCTGGCGGCCACGGAGATCCAGCGCGGCCCGACGATGCAGGCGATGGCGAACAGGGTCAGGTCGCGCAGTCCGAGTTCGCGCTTGAGATGGGTCATGCCTTGTGGTTTGGGCCTTGGCAGGTGGGAGCCAAGAAGCATTATGGCATTGGGCGCGCAGATTCCGCGATAATGGGTGCACATGCAGGCCAAGCGACCGAAAGCGAAAACACGGCGGGTGGCTCGGCCAGCAGCCTTCAATCTGCAGGTCGAGTTCGATCGCGAAACCGACGGTCGCTGGATCGCTGACATCCCAGCACTGCCGGGCGTTATGGTTTATGGCCGCACTCGTAAGCAGGCTTTGACAGCGGTAGAGGCGCTGGCGTTGCGGGTAATTGCAGATCGCCTGGAGCACGGGGAAGCAGTTCCTGGAGAAGTGAAAGTCTCCTTCGCGGCGTAGCTTACAGGTCTTCCGGACGCAAGCCGGTCTTCTTCCCAATTTTTGCAAGGGCCACGGGGCTAATTTCTACTTTGTCATGGTAGGCAAAAACGTAATTCGGCCAGCCGGCGCGAGCGAGCGTTTGATGCGAGCCCTTCTGGCGCTTCACCCGCCAGCCAATCCGGAGCAAGGCCGCTAGCACGCCTCGCGCCTTCGACGCCCGCCAAACATTCTTGGGCACGCTTGTTACGCTCCTTACCTTAGGGTGTGATGCCCGCTCCGAAGACTCATTGCGGAGTCAGTAGCAACGCCGCGAGGCGTTTCGTGCGGAAAGCATTTATGTCCGATTCTGTTCCGGGTGGATTGTACTGCAATTTATGGTCTCGTCCAGCTATATTTTTGTCGAGAAAAGACCAGCCGAAGAGGCGCAGGGCGAGATCGAGAATCGCCTCCTAACGACGGCTGGTGGGGTTCACAGGGCCTTCGATCCAGAGGTGGCTCGTCCTTTGATATGTAAGCACTTAAGTTCCTGTGCTTAGATAGAGCTGGGTGCTTCTCTAGGCTAAATAGTGCTGTCCGAGTTGCCCAGTATAAGCGTATAGTCGAAGCAGAACGCCGGTCTTCCCGACTTTTTCCGACCCTACGGCGTCTTTACGAACGGAGCCAAGAAATTGGAGCGATGACTTGATCTTTCGCGAAGTCGAAGATCCAGACCTGATCGCCAAAGCGCGGCGCGGGGATGTGGAGGCCTATAACCTCCTGGTATCCCGGTGGGAGAAGCG